>NZ_CP078013.2:0-311527 GCF_024112395.2 Pseudomonas pergaminensis
TAGGGGATATCCGTGTCAGTGGAACTTTGGCAGCAGTGCGTGGAGCTTTTGCGCGATGAGCTGCCTGCCCAGCAATTCAACACCTGGATCCGTCCGCTACAGGTCGAAGCCGAAGGCGACGAGTTGCGTGTCTACGCGCCCAATCGTTTTGTTCTCGACTGGGTAAACGAGAAGTACCTGAGCCGCGTTCTCGAATTGCTCGACGAACATGGCAACGGACTCGCGCCCGTGCTCTCCTTGTTAATAGGCAGCAAACGCAGCTCCGCGCCTCGCGCTGCGCCGAACGCGCCATTGGCGGCTAGTGCCTCGCAGGCACAGGCAGCAGCGCCTGTTAATAACTCGCCAGCACCGGTGGCCCAGACGGCTTCGAAATCCGCGTCGCAGAAAAACGCGCCTATAAATGAAGAGCCGTCCCGCGACAGCTTCGATCCGATGGCAGGCGCCAGTTCCCAGCAGGCCCCGGTCCGCGCCGAACAGCGCACCGTGCAGGTCGAAGGCGCGCTCAAGCACACCAGCTACCTGAACCGTACGTTCACCTTCGAGAACTTCGTTGAAGGTAAATCCAACCAACTGGCTCGTGCAGCCGCTTGGCAGGTAGCCGATAACCCCAAGCATGGTTACAACCCGCTCTTCCTATATGGCGGCGTTGGCTTGGGTAAGACCCACTTGATGCACGCTGTGGGTAACCACCTATTAAAGAAGAACCCGAATGCCAAGGTTGTGTACCTGCACTCGGAGCGCTTCGTGGCTGACATGGTCAAGGCCTTGCAGCTCAACGCGATCAATGAATTCAAGCGGTTCTACCGCTCGGTTGATGCGTTGCTGATCGATGACATTCAATTCTTTGCCCGCAAAGAGCGTTCCCAGGAAGAGTTTTTCCACACCTTCAACGCCCTGCTCGAAGGTGGCCAGCAGGTCATCTTGACCAGCGACCGTTACCCGAAAGAAATCGAAGGTTTGGAAGAACGCCTTAAATCGCGCTTCGGCTGGGGCCTGACCGTTGCGGTAGAGCCGCCGGAGCTGGAAACCCGGGTCGCGATCCTGATGAAAAAGGCCGACCAGGCCAAAGTCGATTTGCCGCACGATGCAGCGTTCTTCATCGCCCAGCGTATCCGCTCCAACGTGCGTGAGCTGGAAGGCGCACTCAAGCGGGTCATTGCGCATTCGCACTTCATGGGCCGCGACATCACCATCGAGCTGATCCGCGAATCCCTCAAAGACTTGCTGGCACTGCAGGACAAACTGGTGAGTGTGGATAACATCCAGCGCACCGTGGCCGAGTACTACAAGATCAAGATTTCCGACCTGCTGTCCAAGCGCCGCTCGCGCTCGGTGGCACGTCCTCGTCAGGTGGCCATGGCCCTCTCCAAGGAGTTGACCAACCACAGCCTGCCGGAAATCGGTGATGTGTTTGGCGGACGCGACCACACCACGGTCTTGCACGCGTGCCGCAAGATCAACGAACTTAAGGAATCCGACGCGGATATTCGCGAGGACTACAAGAACCTGCTGCGTACACTGACAACTTGATGACACCAGCGCAGCTTATTAAGGCAAGGGACTAGACCATGCATTTCACCATTCAACGCGAAGCCCTGTTGAAACCCCTGCAACTGGTCGCAGGCGTCGTCGAGCGCCGACAGACCTTGCCGGTGCTCTCCAACGTATTGCTGGTAGTCGAAGGCCAGCAATTGTCCTTGACCGGTACTGACTTGGAAGTCGAGCTGGTCGGTCGTGTGCAGTTGGAAGAGCCTGCCGAGCCGGGCGAGATCACCGTACCGGCGCGCAAGCTGATGGATATCTGCAAAAGCCTGCCGAACGACGCGCTGATCGACATCAAGGTTGATGAAGCGAAATTGGTCGTCAAGGCCGGCCGCAGCCGTTTCACCCTGTCCACGTTGCCGGCGAATGATTTCCCGACCGTTGAAGAAGGCCCGGGCTCGCTGACCTGCAGCCTGGAGCAGAGCAAGCTGCGTCGCTTGATCGAGCGCACCAGCTTCGCCATGGCCCAGCAGGACGTGCGTTACTACCTCAACGGTATGCTGTTGGAAGTATCGGAAGGCATCATCCGCGCCGTGGCTACAGACGGTCACCGTCTGGCCATGTGTTCGATGCGCGCCGATATCGGCCAGCCGGACCGTCACCAGGTGATCGTGCCACGCAAGGGTATCCTTGAGCTGGCGCGCCTGCTCACCGAGCCGGAAGGCAATGTCAGCATCGTGCTGGGTCAGCACCATATTCGCGCCACCACCGGTGAGTTCACCTTCACTTCCAAGTTGGTGGACGGCAAATTCCCGGATTACGAGCGCGTGCTGCCTAAAGGTGGCGACAAGCTGGTTCTCGGTGATCGTCAGGCACTGCGCGAAGCGTTTAGCCGTACCGCGATTCTGTCCAACGAAAAGTACCGCGGTATCCGTCTGCAACTGGCCAACGGTCAGTTGAAGATCCAGGCGAACAACCCGGAGCAGGAAGAAGCGGAAGAAGAAGTGGGCGTCGATTACAATGGCGGTTCGCTGGAGATCGGCTTCAACGTGAGCTACCTGCTGGACGTGCTGGGTGTGATGACCACCGAACAGGTTCGCCTGATTCTGTCGGACTCCAACAGCAGCGCCCTGGTACAGGAATCCGACAACGACGACTCGGCTTATGTTGTCATGCCGATGCGCCTGTAACCATGCTCAGCAGAAGCTAGATGTCCCTCAGTCGCGTCTCGGTCACCGCGGTGCGCAATTTGCACCCGGTGACCTTCTCCCCCTCCCCCCGCATCAATATCCTCCACGGCGCCAACGGCAGTGGCAAAACCAGCGTGCTGGAAGCCATTCACCTGTTGGGGCTTGCCCGTTCCTTTCGCAGTGCTCGGTTGTTACCAGTCATCCAGTATGAGCAGTTGGCATGCACGGTGTTTGGCCAGGTTGAACTGGCAGAAGGTGGGCACAGCAGCCTGGGGATTTCCCGTGATCGTGGCGGAGAGTTCCAAATTCGCATTGACGGGCAAAATGCTCGCAGTGCTGCGCAGTTGGCGGAGATCCTGCCGCTGCAATTGATCAACCCTGACAGTTTCCGCCTATTGGAAGGTGCGCCCAAAATCCGCAGGCAATTCCTCGATTGGGGGGTGTTCCACGTGGAACCCCGGTTCATGGCCACGTGGCAGCGCTTGCAGAAGGCCCTGCGGCAGCGGAACTCATGGCTGCGGCATGGTACACTTGACGCCGCTTCGCAAGCGGCCTGGGACCGGGAACTGTGCCTGGCCAGCGACGAAATAGATGAATACCGCCGTGCCTATATCAAAGCCTTGAAACCAGTCTTTGAACAGACCTTGAGTGAATTGTTGGATCTCGAGGGACTGACGCTGAGTTACTACCGGGGTTGGGACAAAGAGCGTGAGCTGAGTGCAGTGCTCGCAACGTCCTTGCAGCGGGATCAGCAAATTGGCCATACCCAAGCCGGACCCCAGCGAGCTGATTTGCGCCTTAGGTTAGGCGCTCACAATGCTGCGGATATCTTGTCCCGTGGCCAGCAGAAGTTGGTGGTATGTGCATTGCGGATCGCCCAGGGCCATCTGGTTAGTCAGGCCCGACGCGGTCAGTGTATTTATCTGGTGGATGACTTGCCGTCTGAGCTCGACGAGCAACACCGCCGCGCGCTATGCCGCTTGTTGGAAGAATTACGCTGCCAGGTGTTTATCACCTGTGTAGACCACGAATTATTGAGGGAAGGCTGGCAGACGGAAACGCCAGTCGCTTTGTTCCACGTGGAACAAGGCCGTATCACCCAGACCCACGACCATCGGGAGTGAAGGCATGAGCGAAGAAAACACGTACGACTCGACCAGCATTAAAGTGCTGAAAGGTTTGGATGCCGTACGCAAACGTCCCGGTATGTACATTGGCGACACTGATGACGGTAGCGGTCTGCACCACATGGTGTTCGAGGTGGTCGACAACTCCATCGACGAAGCTCTGGCCGGTCACTGCGACGACATCAGCATTATCATCCACCCGGATGAGTCGATTACCGTACGCGACAACGGTCGCGGCATTCCGGTAGACGTGCACAAAGAAGAAGGCGTTTCGGCGGCAGAGGTCATCATGACCGTGCTCCACGCTGGCGGTAAGTTCGACGACAACTCCTATAAAGTCTCCGGCGGTTTGCACGGTGTGGGCGTTTCGGTAGTGAACGCACTGTCCGAAGAGCTGATCCTGACTGTGCGCCGCAGCGGCAAGATCTGGGAACAGACCTACGTTCACGGCGTTCCACAAGAACCGATGAAAATCGTCGGCGACAGTGAAACCACCGGCACCCAGATTCACTTCAAGCCATCGGCTGAAACCTTCAAGAATATTCACTTCAGCTGGGACATCCTGGCCAAGCGTATTCGTGAACTGTCGTTCCTTAACTCCGGCGTGGGTATCGTCCTCAAGGACGAGCGCAGCGGCAAGGAAGAGCTGTTCAAGTACGAAGGCGGCTTGCGTGCGTTCGTTGAATACCTGAACACCAACAAGACTGCGGTCAACCAGGTGTTCCACTTCAACATCCAGCGTGAAGACGGCATTGGCGTGGAAATCGCCTTGCAGTGGAACGACAGCTTCAACGAGAACCTGTTGTGCTTCACCAACAACATTCCTCAGCGCGATGGCGGTACTCACCTGGTGGGTTTCCGTTCGGCACTGACGCGTAACCTGAACACCTACATCGAAGCCGAAGGCCTGGCGAAGAAGCATAAAGTTGCCACCACCGGTGACGATGCCCGCGAAGGCTTGACCGCGATTATCTCGGTGAAAGTACCGGATCCGAAGTTCAGCTCCCAGACCAAAGACAAGCTGGTGTCTTCCGAAGTGAAGACCGCAGTGGAGCAGGAGATGGGCAAGTACTTCTCCGACTTCCTGCTGGAGAACCCGAACGAAGCCAAGTTGGTCGTCGGCAAGATGATCGACGCTGCACGTGCCCGTGAAGCCGCGCGTAAGGCCCGTGAAATGACCCGTCGTAAAGGCGCGTTGGACATTGCCGGCCTGCCGGGCAAACTCGCTGACTGCCAGGAGAAGGACCCTGCCCTCTCCGAACTGTACCTGGTGGAAGGTGACTCTGCTGGCGGTTCCGCCAAGCAGGGTCGTAACCGTCGCACCCAGGCCATCCTGCCGTTGAAGGGTAAGATCCTCAACGTCGAGAAGGCGCGCTTCGACAAGATGATTTCTTCCCAGGAAGTTGGCACCTTGATCACGGCGTTGGGTTGCGGTATCGGTCGTGACGAATACAACATCGACAAGCTGCGTTATCACAACATCATCATCATGACCGATGCTGACGTCGACGGTTCGCACATCCGTACCCTGCTGCTGACCTTCTTCTTCCGTCAGTTGCCTGAGCTGATCGAACGCGGCTATATCTACATCGCCCAACCGCCGTTGTACAAAGTGAAAAAAGGCAAGCAAGAGCAATACATCAAAGACGACGACGCCATGGAAGAGTACATGACGCAGTCGGCCTTGGAAGATGCCAGCCTGCACTTGAACGACGAAGCGCCGGGTATCTCCGGTGAGGCGTTGGAGCGTCTGGTTAACGATTTCCGCATGGTAATGAAGACCCTCAAGCGTCTGTCGCGCCTGTACCCGCAGGAACTGACCGAGCACTTCATCTACCTGCCGTCCGTGAGTCTGGAGCAATTGGGTGATCACGCCCACATGCAGAATTGGCTGGCTCAATACGAAACCCGCCTGCGCACTTCGGAGAAGTCCGGCCTGGTGTACAAAGCCAGCCTGCGTGAAGACCGTGAACGTAACGTCTGGCTGCCAGAGGTCGAATTGATCTCCCACGGCCTGTCGAACTACGTCACCTTCAACCGCGACTTCTTCGGCAGCAATGACTACAAGACCGTGGTTACCCTGGGCGCGCAACTGAGCACCCTGCTGGACGACGGTGCTTATATTCAGCGTGGCGAACGCAAGAAGCAGGTCAAGGAGTTCAAGGAAGCCCTCGACTGGCTGATGGCCGAAAGCACCAAGCGTCACACTATCCAGCGATACAAAGGTCTGGGCGAAATGAACCCGGATCAACTGTGGGAAACCACTATGGATCCGGCTCAGCGTCGTATGCTGCGCGTGACCATCGAAGACGCCATTGGCGCGGACCAGATCTTCAACACCCTCATGGGTGATGCGGTCGAGCCTCGTCGTGACTTCATCGAGAGCAATGCGTTGGCGGTGTCTAACCTGGACTTCTGATTCAGGCAAACAGCCAAACCAAAAAAGGCCAACGCTTAGCGTTGGCCTTTTTTATTGGGCAGTGTTCAGTGATCTACAAATTGCTCCACGTGGAACATCAGCGTTTCTAGCTTTCCGAAACAGTCGCCACGCTCTCCAATCGGTACCCATACCCGTAGATGGTCAGCAGCTGCCAACCGCGATCGGCGGTGAGCCCCAGCTTATTGCGCAACCGGTAGATATGCGTATCCAGCGGACGTGAGGACACCATTTCTTCATGGGTCCAGAACCGCTCGTAGAGGTACTCGCGAGACAGTGGCCGCGCCAAATTGGCAAATAAGCAACTGGCCAGTCGGTATTCTCGCTCGGTCAGGTTGATAGGTTTACCCGCGCGGGTGACGGTCAATTCTGCGTCATCGAAGGTCAGGTCGTTGAAGCTTTGCACTTCATGGTTGGCGGATTTCTGTAGGCCGTGGCGACGCAGAACCGCCGTGACCCTCGCCTTCAGTTCATTGGGGCGAAAGGGTTTGCTGACGTAGTCATCCGCACCGCTGTTCAGCGCAGTGACGATATCGCTCTCGGCGTCACGGCTGGTGAGCATGATGACGGCAGGAGGCGACTCCATGTGTTCGCGGGTCCAGCGTAGCAATGCAATCCCGGTGATATCGGGCAATTGCCAGTCGAGTATCAACAGGTCGAACGTTTCCCGGCGCAGTTGGCGAAGCAGGTCTTCACCGCGTTCGAAGCAATGCAGGGTCCAGGGGTGTTCGGCGGTGCTGGGGATTTGTCGCAGTGTCTGTTCCACCCGGCGCAGTTCCGCGGGTTCGTCATCCAGTATTGCGACACGCATGGGTGGGTCCTTTCTACTTAAAGAGTACGGCAGCCGTCAGCCTGGTGTTATTGATGGGTACGTACTGCGCAGATGCCGGCCGTTGAATCTGAAGAATTGTGCTCAGATTCGTCGACCCCTTGGATCTCTCGGTACGCTGGGATCAATGAGGGGTGAACCCACTGAAAGTCGTCGCGACCTATGTGGGAAAGATACCGGCTCCCGACCATAAGGAAAAGGATCAGCCGACGCATGCGCTGTCGTAAACTCCTGTGCGCTGATAGCCGACGCCCTCTGGAACCCCGACCTTGATGAGCATCATGATCCTTTCACCGAACCGGTTACGCCGCGCCCTCCCCCCACTGCTGATCATGGCGGTCGGCTCTGTGGGGGCTGCCGCCAAGAATCGTTCGCCTTACATTGATGACGACTTTCTGTGCCGAGCCCAGCCTCTACCGGCAGTGGTTCAGCACCTCACCGGGGAAGCGTGGAAACTCGATACCAAAGGCAAGGCAAGCCCTTTGCTGGAAGGCATGACCATTGATGAACAGGAAGGTGTAAAGACATCGGCGTCGGCGTTCGTCAGCTTGTTGCTCGGTGACGGATCCCGGGTGGTATTACCTTCCAGTTCCCAGGTGCGATTGCATCTGGAAAAGAAGCAGTCGATTCCCCAGGTTGTACTCGATCAGGGCCAGGCGGAAGCGTATGTGATCAAGCGCGCCAGCGAACATGACCGTTTCCAGATCGTCACCCCCGTGGGTGTGCTGGGTGTACGAGGCACACACTTTCGGGTGCGTAACGACACTGAGCAATCGGTACTCGAAGTGTTGGACGGTCAGGTCGCCGTCAATCGCGAGACTAAGACCCGGACCGTGGAACAGGAGGTCAACGTGGGCGCCCGGGAAGGTTTGTTGTTCAAGAAACACGGTGATTTGAAACCCGTTGAGTTGCTTACCGCACCGAAGCTCGTGGGGCAGGATGGCCAAAAGGGCGATGCGCCGGTCTGGAGTCTGTACCTTCGGCCACTGCCGGGTGCCCAGCGGTACCGCGCCCAAGTCGCCACTGATAAAGCCTTTATGAACATCAAGCAGGAAAACTTTTCCAGCACGCCGAAAATGAGCTTCACTGGGCTCAAAGCCTCGTTCTATCACGTGCGCTTGTCGGCATACGATGAAAACGGCCTGGAGGGAGAAACCGGGGTCTATGACATCTTCTACTACCCACCCACCGCCCAGGCACGTTGACCTATGATGCTTTGGGGCAAGGCCGAGAAACGCCAACCTACCCATGCCCAGCGCCTGTTCCACGGCTTAGTGCGCGAGTGGCTGTGGATTGGCTTGCTGCTATTGCCGATCACCGCTTACCTGTCCTTGAGCCCTGGCCTGGCGCTGAATAATCCGTTGTATGACAGCCTGCGCCGCCTCACCCCGCTACCGGTAGACCCGCGTATCCTGCTGGTGACCATCGACGACCCCAGCCTGAAAAAGCTCGGTCAATGGCCCTGGCCGCGCAGTTTGCATGCTGACCTGATCGATCGTCTCAATGCGGCACAACCGGCGGGTATCCTGTTCGATGTGATCTTCAGTGAAGCCGGCGACCCGACCAATGACAAACGCCTGGCAGAGGCGGTCTGCAATGCCGGCAATGTGTTGCTGCCGCTGGTGCGTGAGGGCACGGCGAGCTACAGCCAACCCAGCGCACAGATGCAGCCGCTGCATAAATGCGCCAAGGGTGTGGGCCATATCAATGTGGAGGCCGACAACGACGGTGTGGTCCGCAGCCTGTACCTGCGTGAAGGTCCACCAGACGCCACGGCGCCCCAACTGGCTTGGCTGGCCTACGAGATGAGCGGCGAGTTGTCAGAGATGCCGGGTGAGCCTCTGCAGGCGCTCACCCAACACTGGCACCGTGAACACTCGATCCGCATCCCATTCATCGCACCACACACCCATTTTCCTAGCGTGTCCTACGTCAGCGTTCTGCGCGGTGAAGTACCGCCCGAGCAGTTGCGCGGTCGCCTGATTTTGGTGGGGTCAACAGCTTCAGGCTTGGGCGATCGTTTTGTCACGCCGCTGTCCTCCACGGTTGGCACCACTGCGGGCGTGGAGATCCAAGCCAACGTACTCAATGGCTTGCTTCAAGGCCGCAGCATTGTCGATTTGCCGGGATGGCTCGCGGCGCTTATGGCGACGTCCCTGGTGGCATTGCTGTTGGGCTTGCTGCTCTACCGTCCGCGCTACGCGTTGTGGATGACCCTGGGCTGCATGTCTGCCGCACTGCTGGGTTCCTTGGCCCTGTTGCGCCTGGGGCACTGGTGGTCGCCCGCGGCCTGCTTGATCGGTTTGCTGCTCAGTTACCTGATTTGGAACTGGCGTCGCCTCAGTGTGATCCTCGCCTACTTCGGCTGGGAACTGGCGCGCCTGGACAACGAACCCAAAGTCCTGCCCGAACGCCGCCGTGCGCCCGCCAGCAGGGGGGATGTCTTGCAGGCGCGTATCTTTGCCTTGGAGCAGGCCGTAAGCCGCACGCGTGACACGCGGCGCTTTATGGCCGATGGCCTGGAATGCCTACCGGTTGCAACGCTGATCACAGACCCCAAGGGCAATATCCTGTTGGCCAACCGTATCGCCCGTGACGTGTTCGGCAATGACCTTGTTACCGAAAACCTGCTGGAGCAGTTGGCCGACCTGGGCTACCCGCCGCTGCACAATGGCGTTCGCCCTGCCCTCTCGGCGCTGGAGCTGGTCGAGTTCCGGGATATCCACCAACGCAGCCTGCGCATGGAGTTGGCGCCCTTGTTGCCGGCCGAAGGCGATGTCGCACTGGGCTGGCTGCTGAGCCTGACGGACTTGAGCAAGGAGCGCGAAGCCCAGCAACATCGCGAGACGATGTTACGGTTCCTCTCCCACGACCTGCGTGCACCACACTCGGCGATCCTGGCGCTACTGGATGTGCATAACGGCGAGTCCCAAGTGTTCGCCCAAATCGAACAGCAAGTTCGTCGCGCCTTGAGCCTCACGGAATCCTTTGTGCAACTGGCCAAGGCCGAGGCTGACGGTTACCAGTTCCAGCCAACATTGTTCGCCATGTTGGTCATGGATGCCTTTGATCAAGTCGCGTTGATTGCCCAGCTCAAGGGTATCCACCTGGTTCACGATCTGGATGAAGCCGATGAGGGCATGGTGTCTGCGGATCAGTCACTGCTCACGCGGGCATTGTTTAACGTGCTGGAGAACGCCATCAAGTATTCGCCCTCCGGCACCACTGTCCGGCTCAGACATAGCAGTGCGCAGGGCTGGTTGGAATGTCGTATCAGTGACCAGGGGCCTGGGATTGCGGCAGAGGACCTGCCCGAGTTGTTCAGCCAATACCGGCGCTTTGATTCCGCCCAGGGCAGCGAAGGTTTGGGGCTTGGACTGACCATGGTCAAAGCGGTGGTGGAGCGCCATGGTGGACGTATCAGCTGTGAAAGCGTGGTAGGCAAAGGCACCACGTTCAGCCTGCAATTGCCCCTGTTGGAAGACTGAGAAATCCTACTTTACTGCTGTGCTTAAAAAACCGGTCGCAAGGACCGGTTTTTTTCTGCGGAAAAAACTTATGCACCTTTTCCGTGATTTTATGAGCTTGGGAAATATGTAATAAAATCAGCTTCTTATAAGTCAAAAAGTGCAATTCGCCAACAAACCGTGCACAGGTTATCCACAGATGCTCAGATCACCGGCGTGTCCACCACAACGGGCTCAGGCGGCAGCGAACCCATGGCCCGTTGCTGCGCTTCATTCCAGGCCGCAGCACGGTCATTCAGCGCAGCAATCGCCCGTGGCCCTTCACCTTCGGCGTACATCGGTTCGCCGATGACTACGGTGATGGTGCCTTCGCGTTTAGCCCAGCCGGTTTTTGGCCAGAATTTGCCGGCGTTGTGGGCAATCGGCAGTACGGGCAGGTTGGCGTTGACGGCCAACGCCGTGCCTCCACGTGAGAACTTGCCCACGGTGCCGTAGGGCACACGAGTGCCTTCGGGGAAGATCAGCACCCAAACACCATCCTTGAGCAACTCGTCGCCCTTCTTGGCCACGTGCTTGAGGGCCGCCTTGGGGTTGTCACGGTCAATGGCGATCGGCCGCAACATGGCCATGGCCCAGCCGAAGAACGGTACATACAGCAATTCGCGCTTAAGCACCTGGCTCAACGGCGAGAAGTACGCCGAGAGAAAGAACGTCTCCCAGGTGCTCTGGTGGTTAGACAGAATCACGCAGGGCTGGTCCGGTACGTTTTCCGCGCCCTTGATCTCGAAGCGGATGTTCAGGAACACCTTGGTCAGCCACAACGCGCAGCGGCACCAATAGACGTTGATAAAGCGATAGCGCGCCTTGAACGGCAGGAAAGGCGCGATAAAAAAGCTCAGGGTGCACCAGAGAAACGAACTGGTGCCCAACAGCAGGTAAAAGAAGAAGGTTCTGATGGCCTGCAAAATCGACATGGCGGCATTTACCGTTGCGGGACAACGCCCGCCTGTTAAAAGCGCACTCCCGAACAATCCTTGGTCAGGAAGTCGAGGGCGGCTAGTTGTTGATAAGTTCTGCGGCAACGGCCGCCAGATCGTCAAAAATCAAGGTGCCTACCGGCAGGTTTTTCGCCTGGGTCTTTTCGCCTTTCCCGGTCTTAACCAAAACTGGCTGAGAGTCGACGGCTTTGGCCGCCTCCAGGTCACCGAGGCTGTCCCCGACGAACCATATCCCAGCCAAGGGCACCTTGTAATGTTCTGCAATGGTTTTCAACATGCCGGGTTTGGGTTTGCGGCAATCGCAGCCCTCATCCGGCCCGTGGGGGCAGTAGACCACCAGCCCCACCTCACCGCCCTGCTCGGCCACCAACGCGCGCAGGCGTGCGTGCATGGCGTCCAGGGTGGCGATGTCGTAGTAACCACGGGCGATGCCGGACTGGTTGGTGGCGATCGCCACTGTCCAGCCAGCTTTGCTCAACTGCGCGATGGCCTCGATCGAACCGGGCAGTGGAATCCATTCCGCCACCGACTTGATGTAAGCGTCGGAGTCGTAGTTGATCACTCCGTCCCGATCGAGAATCAGCAGTTTCAACATGGTCAGCTCAGCGTCGAAATGTCAGCGATATTGACGAACAAGCCACGCAGGCGCGCCAGCATGGCGTAGCGGTTTTTCCGCACGCCGGCATCTTCGGCATTGATCATCACGGCTTCGAAGAACGCATCCACCGGCTCACGCAAGGTGGCCAGGCGCGCCAATGCTTCGGCGTAGTTGCGCTCGGCGATCAGCGGCTTCACGGCGTTTTCAGCCTTGGCGATGGCCGAGTTCAGCGAAAACTCCTTGGCGTCTGCAAACAGGCCAGGGTCGACGTCGGCATTGCCCAGGCCTTCGGCCTTGCTCAGCAGGTTCGACACACGCTTGTTCACGGCGGCCAGTGCATCGGCTTCCGGCAGTTTGCGGAAGGCCTGCACGGCTTGTACGCGCTGGTCGAAGTCCAGCGCCGAACCCGGCTGCAGGGCACGTACCGACAGGTACACCGACACGTCCACGCCTTCGTCTTCGTAGCGCGCACGCAGGCGGTCGAACACGAACTCCAGCACTTGCTCGGCCAGGCCGGCCTGCTTGACCTTGGCACCGAACTGGCCGACGGCGAACACCACGGCCTGGGTCAGGTCGAGGTCGAGCTTCTTGTCGATGAGGATACGCAGCACGCCCAGGGCCGCACGGCGCAGGGCATACGGGTCTTTGCTGCCGGTTGGCAACATGCCGATACCGAAGATACCCACAAGGGTATCCAGCTTGTCGGCGATCGCCACGGCTGCACCGGTCAGGGTGGTCGGCAGTTCAGCGCCGGCACCGCGTGGCATGTATTGCTCGTTCAGGGCCAGGGCGACATCTTGCGGCTCGCCGTCGTTGAGCGCGTAGTAGTAGCCGGCGACACCTTGCATCTCCGGGAACTCGCCGACCATCTCGGTGGCCAGGTCGCACTTGGACAGCAAGCCTGCACGCGCAGCCCAGGCGGAATCGCCGCCAATGCGTGGCGCAATGTAGGCGGCCAGCTTGGAGACCCGTACGGCCTTGTCGTAGACGCTGCCGAGTTTTTCCTGGAACACCACGTTTTGCAGGCGCAGGTTGAAGTCTTCGAGCTTCTGCTTCTTGTCTTGCTTGAAGAAGAACTCGGCGTCGGTCAGGCGCGGGCGAACGACTTTTTCGTTACCGGCGATGATCTGCTGCGGGTCCTTGCTCTCGATGTTGGCCACGGTGATGAAACGCGGCAGCAACTTGCCATCCACATCCAGCAGGCAGAAATACTTCTGGTTGTCCTGCATGGTAGTGATCAGCGCTTCTTGCGGCACGTCGAGGAAACGTTCCTCGAACGAGCACACCAGCGGCACTGGCCACTCAACCAACGCCGTCACTTCGTCGAGCAGGCTTGGCGGCACGATAGCGGTGCCTTCCTGCAGGCGGGCCAGCTCTTCGGTACGCTTGCTGATCAGCTCGCGACGCTCGTTGGCGTCGGCCAGCACATAGGCGGCGCGCAGGTCGTTGAGGTAGTTGGCCGGCGACGTGATGCGTACGGCTTGCGGGTGGTGGAAGCGGTGGCCACGGGAATCACGACCGGCTTTCTGGGCGAGGAGGGTGCAGTCGATGACTTGATCACCGAGCAGCATCACCAGCCACTGGGTCGGACGTACGAACTCTTCCTTGCGAGCACCCCAGCGCATGCGCTTGGGAATCGGCAAGTCGTTCAGGGAATCTTCGACGATGGTCGGCAACAGGCTGGCGGTCGGCTTGCCGGTGATGACCTGGCTGAAACGTAGTTTCGGGCCGCTCTGGTCGATCTCGCTTAGCTCGACGCCACACTTCTTGGCAAAACCCAGTGCAGCTTGAGTCGGGTTGCCTTCAGCATCGAAAGCCGCCTGGCGTGGCGGGCCGTCGAGGTTGATGCTGCGGTCCGGCTGCTGGGTTTCCAGCGCGGTCAGCAACACGGCCAGGCGACGTGGCGCGGCGTAGACTTTTTTCGCGGCGAATTTCAGGCCAGCGGTCTGCAGGCCTTTTTCGATACCGGCCAGGAACGCGTCGGCCAGGGTGTTCAGTGCCTTGGGTGGCAGCTCTTCGGTGCCCAGTTCAACCAGGAAATCTTGAGCACTCATTGTGCAGCCTCCAGCTTAGCCAACACTTCATCACGCAGGTCCGGGGTTGCCATCGGGAAGCCCAGCTTGGCGCGAGCCAGCAGGTAGGCTTGGGCGACGGAACGCGCCAGGGTGCGCACACGCAGGATGTATTGCTGGCGCGCGGTAACCGAGATGGCACGGCGGGCATCCAGCAGGTTGAAGGTATGGGAGGCCTTCAACACCATTTCATAGCTTGGCAACGGCAGCGGCTGGTCGAGTTCGATCAGGCGCTTGGCTTCGCTTTCATAGAAGTCGAACAGTTCGAACAGTTTGTCGACGTTGGCGTGTTCGAAGTTGTAGGTGGACTGCTCCACCTCGTTCTGGTGGAACACGTCGCCGTAGGTCACTTTGCCGAACGGACCGTCAGCCCACACCAGGTCGTAGACCGAGTCCACGCCTTGCAGGTACATGGCCAGGCGCTCGAGACCGTAGGTGATCTCGCCGGTCACCGGGTAGCACTCGATGCCACCGGCTTGCTGGAAGTAAGTGAACTGCGTCACTTCCATGCCATTGAGCCAGACTTCCCAGCCCAGGCCCCAGGCGCCCAGGGTCGGCGATTCCCAGTTGTCTTCGACAAAACGGATGTCATGGACCAGTGGGTCGAGGCCCACATGCTTGAGCGAGCCCAGGTACAGTTCCTGGAAATTGTCCGGGTTCGGCTTCAGTACCACCTGGAACTGGTAGTAGTGCTGCAGACGGTTCGGGTTTTCGCCGTAGCGGCCGTCAGTCGGGCGACGACTGGGCTGCACATAAGCGGCGTTCCAGGTTTCCGGGCCAATGGCCCGCAGGAAGGTAGCGGTGTGGAAAGTGCCGGCGCCTACTTCCATATCGTAGGGCTGAAGTACCACACAACCTTGCTCGGCCCAGTATTGCTGGAGGGCGAGGATCAAGTCTTGGAAGGTACGCACGGCTGGCGTAGGCTGGCTCACGAAATTCACCTGTTACTTGGGCTGCGATTTAAAGAGCGGGAGTATACCCGATTCGGCCGCGCCACCATCCCCTGGAGCCTTATGCCACGCTGCTTTTGGTGTTCTGAAGATCCGCTGTACATGGCTTATCACGATCAGGAGTGGGGAACGCCGCTGCGCGATGCGCAGGGTTTGTTCGAGTTGCTTTTACTCGAAGGGTTCCAGGCGGGCCTGTCCTGGATCACCGTTTTACGCAAACGCGAGCATTATCGAAAGGTCTTGTTCGGTTTTAATGCGCAGCGCTTGGCCCAACTGAGCGACGCCGAGATCGAAGCGCTGATGCTCGATCCGGGCATCGTGCGTAACCGCCTGAAACTCAATGCCACCCGACGCAATGCCGCCGCCTGGCTGGCGCTGGAGGACCCGGTGGGGTTGCTCTGGTCCTTCGTCGGCGGCACACCCAAGGTCAACCATTTCAAGGATCGCAGCGAAGTCCCGGCGATCACGCCCGAGGCCGAAGCGATGAGCAAGACGCTGAAAAAAGCCGGCTTTACCTTTGTCGGCCCGACCATTTGCTACGCGTTCATGCAGGCCTCGGGCATGGTCATGGACCACACTCAGGACTGCGACCGTTACGCGGACCTGGCCAACGCCGGTTAGAATGCCGGCTTTGCGCACCACACACGATCAGGAGTGACCTGTGGAAAAGTTTAAAGGCGCCTTGCTGGTAGGCGCTCTCCGGCTGTTTGCCCTGCTGCCATGGCGCGCTGTCCAGGCCGTCGGCACGGCTATTGGCTGGATTATGTGGAAAACCCCCAACCGTTCCCGCGACACCGTGCGGATCAACCTCTCCAAATGCTTCCCGGACATGGACCCCGCCGAGCGCGAAGCGCTGGTCGGCCGCAGCCTGATGGACATCGGCAAGTCCCTGACCGAAAGCGCCTGCGCCTGGATCTGGCCGGCCCAGCGCTCCATTGACCTGGTGCGTGAAGTCGAAGGACTGGAGGTGCTGCATGAAGCCCTCGCCTCGGGCAAAGGCGTGGTCGGCATCACCAGCCACTTGGGCAACTGGGAAGTGCTGAACCACTTCTATTGCAGCCAATGCAAACCGATCATTTTCTACCGCCCGCCCAAACTCAAGGCGGTGGACGAATTGCTGCGCAAGCAGCGCGTGCAATTGGGCAACCGTGTGGCCGCGTCGACCAAGGAAGGCATTCTCAGTGTGATCAAGGAAGTGCGTAAAGGCGGCCAGGTAGGTATCCCCGCCGACCCGGAGCCGGCCGAATCCGCCGGGATCTTCGTGCCATTCTTCGCCACCCAGGCGCTGACCAGCAAGTTCGTGCCGAACATGCTCGCCGGTCACAAGGCGGTAGGCGTGTTCCTGCATGCGCTGCGGCTGCCGGACGGTTCGGGTTACAAAGTGATCCTGGAAGCGGCGCCGGAAGACATGTACAGCACCGACACCGCCACGTCCTGCGCGGCGATGAGCAAGGTGGTGGAACGTTATGTCGGCGCGTACCCGAGCCAGTACATGTGGAGCATGAAACGCTTCAAGAAGCGCCCGCCGGGTGAGGCGCGGTGGTATTGAGCCACCCCTGACTCAAGACCCATGAAGATCTAATGTGGGAGCTGGCTTGCCTGCGATGCAGGCAATTCAGTCTTTGAGTTAAACCGAGTTGATGCCATCGCAGGCAAGCCAGCTCCCACAAGGAATCGGCTCAAGGTTGGCGGTCGAGTTTCTTCAGGAACACCGTCATCTCTTTTTCAGCTTGTTTGTCGCCATGGGCCTGGGCCGCTTCGATGCCCTTCTCCCACGCCAGCCGCGCCGCCGAACGATCTTCCAAGCCCAACTGCGCCTTGCCCAGAAGCTTCCACGCCGCCGAATATTTCGGATCAAACTCGACGCACTTTTGCAGATGCTCCGCCGCCTTGGCGTTGTCTTTCAAGTCCAGATAACCCTTGCCCAAGCCAAATCGCAGCAGCGCGTTATCCACACCCTTGGCGAGCATTTTCTCCAGTGACTCAAGCATACAACCCCCCCCTGTAGGAGCCGGCTTGCCGGCGGTAGCGCCATCAGAAAAAACTCAGCCCCACGTGGAACAACTTCTCCACATCGCGAATATGTTTCTTATCCACCAGAAACAGGATCACATGGTCCCCGGTTTCAATCACCGTATCGTCATGGGCGATGATCACTTCTTCATCACGAATGATCGCGCCTATGGTCGTCCCCGGCGGCAGGCCGATATCACGGATGGCCTTGCCGATCACCTTGCTCGATTTCGAGTCACCGTGGGCAATCGCCTCGATGGCTTCCGCCGCGCCTCGACGCAGGGAGTGCACGCTGACGATATCGCCACGGCGCACGTGGGCGAGCAAGGTGCCGATGGTGGCCAACTGCGGGCTGATGGCGATGTCGATATCGCCACCTTGGATCAAGTCCACATAAGCCGGGTTGTTGATGATGGTCATCACCTTTTTCGCACCCAGCCGCTTGGCCAGCAATGACGACATGATATTGGCTTCGTCATCGTTGGTCAGGGCCAGGAAGATATCGGCGTCGGCGATGTTTTCTTCCATCAGCAGGTCGCGGTCCGAGGCGCTGCCTTGCAGGACGACGGTGCTGTCGAGGGTGTCGGACAAATGCCGGCAACGTGCCGGGCTCATCTCGATGATCTTGACCTGGTAGCGGCTTTCGATGGCTTCGGCCAAGCGCTCGCCGATCTGCCCTCCCCCCGCGATGACGATGCGTTTGTAGGTCTCGTCGAGGCGGCGCATTTCGCTCATGACCGCGCGAATATTCGCCTTGGCGGCGATGAAAAATACTTCGTCGTCAGCCTCGATCACCGTATCGCCCTGGGGCAGGATCGGGCGGTCACGGCGGAAAATCGCGGCTACGCGGGTTTCCACATTCGGCATGTGCTCGCGCAACTGACGCAGTTGCTGCCCCACCAGCGGGCCGCCGTAATAGGCCTTTACCGCGACCAGTTGCGCCTTACCGCCGGCAAAGTCGATCACCTGCAGGGCGCCGGGGATTTCGATCAGGCGCTTGATGTAGTGGGTGACCACTTGCTCGGGGCTGATCAACACGTCCACCGGAATCGCATCGTTGTCGAACAGGCCGGCGCGGGTCAGATAGGCCGCTTCGCGCACGCGGGCGATCTTGGTCGGGGTGTGGAACAGGGTGTGGGCGACCTGGCAGGCGACCATGTTGGTTTCGTCGCTGTTGGTCACGGCGACGAGCATGTCGGCATCGTCAGCGCCGGCCTGGCGCAGCACGGTTGGAAACGACGCGCGACCCTGCACCGTGCGGATGTCCAGGCGGTCGCCGAGGTTGCGCAGGCGCTCGGCATCAGTGTCGACCACGGTGATGTCGTTGGCTTCACTGGCCAAATGTTCGGCCAGCGTACCGCCGACCTGCCCTGCCCCAAGGATGATGATTTTCATCCGGTCACTCCCTTAAAACCATTCAGCCGCGCGCGGCGGCGATCTTGATCAGTTTGGCGTAGTAGAAGCCATCGTGTCCGCCTTCTTGCGCGAGCAACTGGCGGCCATGGGGCTGCTTGATGCCGGCCGTGGTGGCAAGGTCCAGCTCCCGGGCGCCGCTGGTGCGGGCGAGGAAGGCTTCGATCACCTCGGTATTTTCAGTCGGCAACGTGGAGCAGGTGGCGTAGAGCAGGATGCCGCCGACTTCCAGGGTTGGCCACAGCGCGTCGAGCAATTCGCCTTGCAGCACGGCCAGCGCGGCGATGTCATCGGGTTGGCGGGTGAGCTTGATGTCCGGGTGGCGACGGATCACCCCAGTGGCGGAGCACGGCGCATCGAGCAGGATGCGCTGGAACGGTTTGCCGTCCCACCAGGTGGCGGTGTCGCGGCCGTCGGCGGCGATCAGTTCGGCGCTGAGGCCCAGGCGGGCGAGGTTTTCGCGCACGCGCACCAGGCGCTTGGCTTCCAGGTCGACAGCCACCACACCGGCGAGGTCTTGTTGTACCTCAAGGATGTGGCAGGTCTTGCCGCCTGGCGCGCAGCAGGCATCCAGCACGCGTTGGCCGGGCGCCAGGTCGAGCAGGTCGGCAGCCAGTTGCGCCGCTTCGTCCTGCACGCTGATCCAGCCTTCGGCAAAGCCCGGCAGGCTGCGCACATCGGTGGCCGCTTCGAGCACGATGCCGTCGACGCTGTACACGCACGGCGTGGCATTGATGCCGGCGGTGGTGAGCAATTGCAGGTAGGCGTCACGGCTGTGATGACGACGGTTGACCCGCAGGATCATCGGCGGGTGCGCATTGTTCGCCGCGCAAATGGCTTCCCACTGCTCAGGCCAGAACGCCTTCAGGGATTTTTGCAGCCAGCGCGGATGGGCGGTGCGCACCACCGGGTCATGTTCCAATTCGGCCAGCAGCGCTTCGCTTTCGCGCTGGGCGCGGCGCAGCACGGCATTGAGCAGGGCTTTGGCCCAAGGTTTTTTCAGCTTGTCGGCGCAACCGACCGTTTCGCCGATCGCGGCGTGAGCGGGGACGCGGGTATAGAGCAACTGATACAGGCCCACCAGCAGCAGCGCCTCGACATCCGCATCGGCGGCCTTGAACGGCTTCTGCAGCAGCTTGGCCGCCAGCGCCGACAAGCGTGGCTGCCAGCGGGCCGTGCCAAAGGCCAGGTCCTGGGTGAAACCGCGATCGCGGTCTTCGACCTTGTCCAACTGGGTCGGCAATGAACTGTTCAGCGACGCCTTGCCGTTGAGAACGGCGGCGAGAGCCTTGGCGGCGGCCAGACGCGGGTTCATTGGGCGACCACCCCGAGGACGGTGCCCAGGGCAAATTTCTCACGACGGCTGTTGAACAAATCGCTGAAATTAAGCGCCTTGCCCCCGGGCAATTGCAGACGGGTCAGGCACAGCGCCTGATCGCCGCAAGCGACCAACAGGCCGTCCTTGCTGGCGCCGATGATTTCACCGGGCGCGCCCCTGCCTTCGGCCAGGGTTGCGGCCAGCACTTTCAAGGCTTCGCCATTTAGCGTGCTATGGCAGATCGGCCACGGGTTGAAGGCGCGTACCAGGCGTTCCAGCTCCACGGCCGGGCGGCTCCAGTCGATGCGCGCTTCGTCTTTGTTCAGTTTGTGGGCGTAGGTCGCGAGGCTGTCGTCCTGTATTTCGCCTTCCAGCGTACCGGCTGCCAGGCCGGCAATGGCCTGGATCACGGCAGGCGGGCCCAGCTCGGCAAGGCGGTCGTGCAGGCTGCCGCCGGTGTCTGCGGCGGTGATCGGGGTGGTGACTTTCAGCAACATCGGGCCGGTGTCCAGGCCAGCCTCCATGCGCATCACGGTCACGCCGCTCTCGCTGTCGCCGGCTTCCACGGCCCGCTGGATCGGCGCCGCCCCGCGCCAGCGTGGCAGCAGCGACGCATGGCTGTTGATGCAACCCAGGCGCGGGATATCCAGCACCGCTTGCGGCAGGATCAAGCCGTAGGCAACGACCACCAACAGGTCTGGCTTGAGCGCCGCCAGTTCGGCCTGGGCCTCGGCATTGCGCAAGGTCGGCGGTTGCAGCACGGGAATGTCGTGCTCCAGCGCCAACTGCTTGACCGGGCTCGGCATCAGTTTTTGCCCGCGACCGGCCGGGCGATCCGGCTGGGTGTATACCGCGACGATGTCATAAGGGCTGGCAAGCAGCGCCTTGAGGTGTTCGGCGGCAAATTCGGGGGTACCGGCAAAAACAATGCGCAGTGGCTCGGTCATGGGAGTTCTCGGTTAAAAGCAGTCACAAAAGAAAAAGGCTTGCCGCAGCAAGCCTTTGGAAGAAGGGCATCAAGCTTGCTGGCGATGCTTTTTTTCCAGCTTCTTCTTGATCCGGTCGCGCTTGAGCGTGGACAGGTAGTCGACAAACAGCTTGCCATTGAGGTGGTCGCATTCGTGCTGGATGCACACCGCCAGCAGGCCTTCGGCAATCAGCTCGAACGGCTTGCCGTCGCGGTCCAGGGCCTTGATCTTGACGCGCAGCGGGCGTTCGACGTTCTCGTAGAACTCCGGCACCGACAGGCAGCCTTCCTGGTATTCACCCATCTCGTCGGTCAGCGGTTCGAACTCTGGGTTGATGTACACCATCGGTTCGCTGCGATCTTCCGACAGGTCCATGACCACGACGCGCAGATGCACGTTGACCTGGGTAGCGGCGAGGCCGATGCCCGGGGCTTCATACATTGTTTCAAACATGTCATCGACCAACTGACGAACCTTGTCGTCCACTACGGCCACCGGTTTGGCGATCGTGCGCAGGCGCGAGTCGGGAAATTCGAGGATGTTCAAAATAGCCATAAGCGTAATTGCTGCACATGTGAGGTAGAGGCAAATCGGCTTTGGGATGGACCCAGACAGCCGGTGTGAAACGTCCCTAAGCCGCGAAGGCCCTGGCATTTCACGCGAACGCACATAATAAAGGAGATTCACCCCATGAGGAAATCGCTACTCGTCTTGCTGCTGTGGGCCCCGCTTGCCATGGCCCTGCTGCCCCAGCCCGTCCAGCGTCTGGATCAAACGACGCAACAGGCCATACAGCGCTTTTTACTGCATAACCGCATTCTTGATTCGCCCCAGGATCTGGACAACGCCCCTTACATTATCGCCGCCGATGCAGGGCGTGTGCTGGGGGCTAACGGTGAGCGGGTGTATGCCCGAGGCAACCTGGAACCTTCCCAACCCCATTACGGAATATTCCGACGCGGCAAGGTCTATACCGACCCTCAGACCCAGGAGCTGCTGGGCATCAATGCCGACGACATCGGCACGGCGCAATTTGTCGTGGCCGGCGACCTGACGACCCTGGCCGTACAGCGGGTCACTCAAGAGGTGCGACCCGGCGACCGCCTGTTAAGCGCGGAGTCTCCCGTCGACCCGGCGACTTTTTCGCGCAAGCCAAGCGCGGCTTTCGTGAAAGGGCAAATCATCGATATCCCCAAAGGCGTCACTCAGATCGGCGTGCTCGATGCCGTCACGCTCAACAAAGGTCGCCGCGATGGCCTGGCCGAAGGCCAACTGCTCAGCGTGATCAAGACAGGCGCCACCGTCCGCGACACCCTCACTGGTGCCCCGGTGGCACTTCCCGATGAGCACGCCGGCACCCTGCTGGTGTTTCGCACCTACGAAAAGCTCAGTTACGGCCTGGTGCTCAGTGCCTCACGACCCTTGGTGGTGATGGACCGTTTCGAGACTGCTCATCAAACACAATAAATAGCCTGCTAAATAAGTTACCAACAGAGTTATCCACAGCTTGTTCTGGTCAAGGACGATCCAATGAATCCGATAAACAATCATGAAATATCCCCGTCAGAACTGGAAGCCCGACTACGCTTGCACAGGCTGCCGGAACTGGGTCCGAAACGTTTTCACCTACTGATCGAAGCCTTCGGCTCTGCGTCGAAGGCGATCAGCGCCCCCGCCAGTGCCTGGCGTTCACTGGGCTTGCCTGCCACCAGTGCCGATGCACGGCGCAGTCATGAAATCCGCGACGGTGCCAGTGCGGCATTGGCCTGGCTGGCGCGTCCGGGCCAGCATTTGCTGATGTGGGACCAGCCGGAGTACCCCGCGTTGCTCGCCCAGATCGATGACGCGCCACCGCTGTTATTCGTTGCAGGGGACCCTCTGATCCTGGAAAAACCGCAACTGGCGATGGTGGGCAGCCGTCGTGCATCCCGTCCTGGCATGGACACGGCGGCTGCGTTTTCCCGCAGTTTGGCGAGCGCGGGTTTTGTCATCACCAGCGGCCTGGCCTTGGGCATTGACGGCGCCGCCCATCAAGCGGCATTGGACGTGGGCGGCCAGACAATCGGCGTGCTCGGCACCGGGCTTGAAAATTTTTATCCACAGCGCCACAAACGGTTGGCAGCGGCGATGATTGACCAGGGCAGCGCCGTGGTTTCCGAGTTTCCCCTGGACGCTCCGCCCCAGGCCGGCAACTTCCCCAGGCGTAACCGCATCATCAGTGGCCTGTCCCTGGGCGTGCTGGTGGTGGAAGCCAGCATGGCCAGCGGTTCGCTGATCACCGCGAAACTGGCGGCCGAGCAAGGACGGGAGGTGTATGCCATTCCGGGTTCCATCCACCATCCCGGTGCCAAGGGCTGTCATCAGTTGATCCGCGACGGTGCGGTGTTGGTGGAAACCATCGAGCACATTCTTGAAGGGTTGCGCGGCTGGCAGGCCCTGTCCCGCCCGACGCCGATCCCTGTCGTGCATCCGCTCGTGGCGCTGCTGCACGCGGCGCCCCACACCAGTGAGGCGCTGTCGATTGCCAGTGGGCGGCCGTTGTCCCAGGTGTTGGCGACCCTGACCGAGCTTGAGCTCGAAGGCCAGGTCATCTGCGAAAGCGGACGCTGGCTTGCGCGCTGCTAGGTTTTGTAACGAAGATCGGTAAACTGCGCAGAGCTTTAGTCTGGAGAGTGAACAATGGTCAACCGGTGGCGTGTGCTGGAAACCGCACGAGAAATTCGCGCAGGCGCAGTGATTGCCTATCCAACCGAAGCGGTTTGGGGCTTGGGCTGCGACCCGTGGAACGAAGAAGCAGTGGACCGTTTGCTCGCCATCAAGAACCGTTCGGTGGACAAGGGCCTGATCCTGGTGGCGGACAACATCCGCCAGTTCGACTTCCTGTTTGAAGACTTCCCGCAGGATTGGATCGACCGCATGGCCAGCACCTGGCCGGGGCCGAATACTTGGCTGGTACCGCACCAGGATTTGCTGCCGGAATGGGTAACGGGTGTGCACGACACCGTGGCGCTGCGCGTGACGGACCATCCACTGGTGTGCGACTTGTGCTCGCTGGTGGGGCCGTTGATTTCCACCTCGGCCAACCCGCAGGGCCGCCCGGCGGCACGCACGCGGATTCGCGTGGAGCAGTACTTCCGTGGCCAGGTGGACCTGGTGTTGGGTGGCGCCCTGGGTGGGCGCAAGAACCCGAGCCTGATTCGCGATCTGGCGACGGGTGAGGTGGTGCGGCCTGCTTGAGACCGAGGTGTGGCCATCGCGGGCAAGCCCGGCTCCCACACCTGATCCGCGTCTTTCATGACAACGCGGTCAAATGTGGGAGCCGGGCTTGCCCGCGATGAGGCCCTTACAGACTCCAGATATCGGTTGCCTTACGGCAACAGAATGGTCGACCCCGTCGTGCGCCGCCCCGACAACTCCGTCTGCGCCTTCGCCGCTTCCGCCAGCGGGTAGCGCTGGTTGATATCAATGCGCACCTTGCCGCTCTTGATCATCGAGAACAGGTCATCGGCCATCACCTGCAGGTTCTGCGGGTTGTTGGCATAGGTCGCCAAGGTCGGCCGGGTGACGTACAGCGAGCCCTTGGCCGACAGGATCCCCAGGTTCACCCCGTCCACCGCGCCCGACGCATTACCGAAACTTACCACCAGCCCTCGCGGCGCGACGCTGTCCAGCGACGTCAGCCAGGTGTCCTTGCCGACACCGTCATACACTACTGGGACTTTTTTGCCGTCGGTCAACTCCAGCACGCGCTGTGCGACGTCTTCCTTGCTGTAGTCGATGGTTTCCCAGGCGCCGAGGGATTTGGCCAGCGCGGCTTTTTCCGGCGAACTCACGGTACCGATCAGCTTGACGCCCAGGGCCTTGGCCCATTGGCAGGCCAGGGAGCCCACGCCACCTGCGGCGGCATGGAACAGGATGGTTTCGCCGCCTTTGAGTTCATAGGTCTGGCGCAACAGGTATTGCACGGTCAGGCCCTTGAGCATGGCGCCGGCGGCTTGTTCGAAGCTGATGTCGTCGGGCAGGTGCACCAGGTTGGCGGCGGGCAACACATGCAATTGGCTGTAGGCGCCCAGCGGGCCGCTGCCGTAGGCCACGCGGTCGCCGACCTTGAATTGGGTGACTTCGCTACCGACAGCGTCGACTACGCCAGCGCCCTCTGCGCCCAATCCCGATGGCAACGCGGGTGGCGCATACAGGCCGCTGCGGAAATAGGTGTCGATGAAGTTGAGGCCGATCGCCTCGTTGCGCACGCGAACCTGCTGCGGGCCCGGCTCGGCCGGCGTGTAGTCCACATACTCAAGTACATCGGGGCCGCCATGGGCGCTGAACTGGATACGTTTTGCCATCTGCCTTCTCCTTGGGTCGAATTCGCGTAGCCCCCTATCCCACTCCTAAGCTTGATCTTCGTCAACTGCGGCGCAATGGGGTGCAGTGGTATCCTGTGCGCCCATTTGCCGCCGACGCCCAATGGCCTCGCGTAGCTTTGCCCGATTCAAGGTGATGCCATGACTACCCGCACCGAGGCTGTAAAGGCCTACCTGCTTGACCTGCAAGACCGTATTTGCAGCGCCCTGGAAACCTTCGAGACGGACACTCGCTTTATCGAAGACGCCTGGACCCGGCCTGCCGGTGGCGGTGGTCGCACCCGTGTGATCGAAAACGGCTCGGTGATCGAAAAAGGCGGCGTTAACTTTTCCCACGTGTTTGGCAGCGGCCTCCCACCGTCCGCCAGCGCGCATCGGCCTGAACTGGCCGGCCGTGGTTTTGAGGCCCTGGGCGTGTCGCTGGTGATCCACCCACACAATCCTCATGTGCCGACTTCCCACGCCAATGTGCGTTTTTTCATCGCCGAAAAAGAAGGCGAAGAGGCGGTGTGGTGGTTCGGCGGCGGTTTCGACCTCACGCCTTACTACGGCAACGAAGAAGACTGCATCCACTGGCACCGCGTGGCCGAGCAGGCCTGTGCGCCGTTCGGACCGGACGTGTATTCGCGCTACAAGGCCTGGTGCGACACCTACTTCCACATCAAGCACCGCAACGAACCGCGCGGTATCGGCGGTCTGTTCTTCGATGACTTGAACGAGTGGGACTTTGACACCTGCTTCGCCTTCATTCGCGCCATCGGCGACGCGTACATCGACGCTTACCTGCCGATTGTGCAGCGCCGCAAGGCCATCGCCTACACCGAGCAACAGCGCGAATTCCAGGAATTCCGCCGTGGCCGCTACGTAGAATTCAACTTGGTCTATGACCGTGGCACCCTCTTCGGCCTGCAGTCGGGCGGGCGCACCGAGTCGATCCTGATGTCGCTGCCGCCGCAAGTGCGCTGGAGCTATGACTGGAAGGCCCAGGCCGGCAGCGAAGAGGCACGCCTCACCGACTACTTCCTGCAAGACCGCGACTGGCTGGGCGTTGCCACGCCCAAGGCGGCTGTCTGATGGACCGTTATGTCGTCTTCGGCAATCCCATCGGCCACAGTAAGTCACCACTGATCCACCGGATGTTCGCCGAGCAGACGGGCGAGCAACTGGACTACAGCACCTTGCTCGCGCCCTTGGAGGATTTCACCGGCTGCGCCCGTGAGTTTTTTCTACAGGGCCGAGGCGCCAATGTCACAGTGCCGTTCAAGGAAGACGCTTACCGCCTGGCCAACAGCCTCACCGAGCGCGCCCAACGCGCGGGTGCGGTGAACACCCTGAGCAAGCTGGCCGATGGCAGCCTGCTGGGCGACAACACCGACGGCGCCGGCCTGGTGCGCGACCTCACGGTCAATGCCGGGCTGACCCTGCAAGGCAAGCGCATCCTGTTGCTGGGCGCGGGTGGCGCGGTACGTGGCGCGCTGGAGCCGCTGCTGGCCGAGCAGCCGGCCTCGCTGATCATCGCCAACCGCACCGTGGAAAAGGCGGAATTGCTCGCCGAGTTGTTCGACGATCTGGGCCCGGTGTCTGCCAGTGGTTTCGACTGGCTGCGTGAGCCGGTGGACGTGATCATCAACGCCACCTCCGCCAGCCTGTCAGGCGATTTACCGCCGATTGCCGGCAGCCTGATCGAACCAGGCAAGACGTTTTGCTACGACATGATGTACGCCAAGGAGCCGACCGCGTTCTGCCGCTGGGCCAACGAACAAGGCGCAGCCGTGGCGATGGATGGCCTGGGCATGCTGGTTGAGCAAGCGGCGGAAGCGTTCTTCCTGTGGCGCGGCGTGCGCCCGGATTCGGCGCCAGTGTTGGCTGAGCTGCGCCGCCAGTTGATCTGACACTGATCCGAATGTGGGAGGGGGCTTGCCCCCGATGAGGGAGTGTCAGTTGATACATCCATGGCTGACACACCGCTATCGGGGGCAAGCCCCCTCCCACATTGTTGATCGTTTTCAGTCTTGGAACTGGATGGGGCAGTTGTCGGCCCCTTCCAGTTTCCTCAACTCTTCCATCACCTGCGGCCGAGCCCGGCGCAAGGTCAAACTACGTCCCAACCCACGTAGTCGCCGCGCCTCCTGGTGCAGCATCTCCACACCGGAATAGTCGATAAAGTTGATCTGCTGGGCCTCGATCACCACCCGTTCACCCTGCAGGCTCTGCAGGCGCACTTGCAGGTAATGGCTGGCGCCGAAAAAGATCGAGCCGCCCACCCGGAGCACATCCTCATCCCCGTCGCGCCATTGCTGTACCCGTGGTTGCGAGGTGCGCTTGAGGTAGAAAAACAGCGACGCCAGTACCCCGGCATAAATCGCCGTCTGCAGCTCCAGTAGCAAAGTGGCGACGCAGGTAAGGCCCATCACCACAAACTCGGCGCGACTCACACGGAACAACGCTCGAATGCCGCGATGGTCCACCAGGCCCCAGCAAATCAACAGGATGCTTGCGGCCATGCTCGGTATCGGGATGTGCGCAATCAACGCTGCACCGAATAATGCGAACAACGCCACCCACAGAGCGGAAAACACGCCAGCCAACGGCGAGCAGGCGCCTGCTTCGTAGCTGAGGCCGGAGCGCGTAAAGGAACCGGCTGACAGGTAGCCGGAGAAAAATCCGCCCACGATATTGGATAAACCCTGCGCGCGAACCTCTTGGTTGGCATCGAGCAATTGTTGCGAACGGGCCGACAGCGAGCGGGCAATCGACAGGCTGGTCACCAGCCCGAGCATGCCCACCGCCACGGCGCTGGGCAGCAGGCGCAAGATCATGTCCAGGTCCATCGGCAACGGGCTGAACGGCGGCAGCTTGCCAATAAACGAACTGACCAGCGCCACATGCCCGAACATCGCCGGCCACAGCCACGCCACCAAGCTGCCCAGTGCCAGGGCGATCAACAACGTCGGCCAGCGCGGCAGCAGGTATTTGAGCAGCGCGCCCAGCAGTAAAGTGCCCAACCCCAGGGCAAGGGACGCACGGTCCCATTCGCCACTGTGGTGGATCAGTGCCAGCAGGCTATTGATTGCCGTGGCCTGGCTCGGTAGGTCCAGCCCCAACAGGTTGGGCAACTGTCCCAGGGCGATCACCACTGCGGCGCCCAGGGTGAAACCGAGCACCACCGAGTGAGAGACAAAATTCACCAGCGCGCCAAAGCGCAGCATGCCCAGCAGCCACTGGAAGATGCCGGCGAGGAAGGTGAGCAGCAGGATCAGCGTGATGTAGTCCTGGGACCCCGGCACAGCCAGGGGACTGACGCTGGCGTAAAGCACAATGGAAATGGCCGCCGTGGGCCCGCAGATCAGGTGCCAGGAGGAGCCCCAGAGGCAGGCGATCAACACCGGGATGATCGCGGCGTAAAGGCCGTATTCGGGGGGGAGGCCGGCGATCAGCGCGTAGGCAATCGACTGTGGCAGGGCGAGCACGGCGCCACTGAGGCCAACCAGTGCGTCCCGACCGACGCTGGCGCGGGTCTGGCGCGGCAGCCAGGCGAGAAAGGGGAAAAGTGATTGGCGGTTGGGCCGGGGCATGAAAGGCTCGGATTGAAAGGTTTGCATCAGGTTATCAGCACACACCGGTCCCTGTGGGAGCTGGCTTGCCTGCGATGCAGGCGACTCGGTCTGTCAGTAAGACCGAGGTGATCCTATCGCAGGCAAGCCAGCTCCCACACAAGCCAGTTTGAGGCTCAGAGTTTGGCTTTTACAGCGGCCAGCGCATCCTTGCCATCCACGGTCTTCACGCCATCCAGCCACTTATCCAATACCGCCGGGTTGGCCTTGATCCACGCCTTCGCCGCTTCGGCATTGCTGACCTTGTTGTTGGCCACCTCGGCCATGATGCTGTTCTCCATCTCCTGGGTAAAACTCAGGTTGGTCAGCAGCTTTCCTACGTTCGGGCAGGCTTGTGCATAGCCCTTGCGGGTCAAGGTATACACGCTGCCGGTGTCACCAAAGTATTTCTCTCCGCCTTTGAGGTAGTGCATTTTCAACTGCACGTTCATCGGGTGCGGGGTCCAGCCGAGGAAGGTGACGAACTTTTGCTTCTTCACCGCCCGCGACACTTCGGCGAGCATCGCTTGTTCGCTGGACTCGATCAGCTTCCATTGGCCAAGGTCGAAGTCGTTCTTCTTGATGATCTCCTGCAGCGAGATGTTCGCCGGCGCGCCGGAGCCGATGCCGTAGATCTTCTTGTCGAACTTGTCGGCAAATTTGTTCAGGTCGGCAAAGTCATGCACCCCGGCGTCCCACACATAGTCGGGCACGGCGAGGGTGAACTCAGTGCCGTCGAGGTTCTTCGCCAGTTGCACCACATCGCCATTGGCCACGAACTTGTCGTAGAAGCCCTGCTGCGCCGGCATCCAGTTGCCGAGGAACACGTCTACCTGACCGTCCTTGAGCCCGCCAAATGTGATCGGCACCGCGAGGGTGTCGACCTTGGCCTTGTAGCCCATGCCGCTCAACAGGAAACCGGTGATGGCATTGGTGGCGGCGATATCGCTCCAGCCGGGATCGGCCATCTTTACCGTTTCACAACTGGCGTCTGCGTAAACATTGGCGCTTCCCAGCGCCAGGAGCCCCAGCATCACAGTTAACTTTTGCATGGCCTTCCCTCAGTGTTATTGGTTTTGGCAGGGTTGTGGATAACGTGCCTTGCGCTCCAGGTCGTCGAGGTCGATATGGTTGCGCATGTATTGCTGACTGGCGTCCACCAGTGGCTGGTGATCCCAGCTCTTCAGCTTGCCCTGGGTCAGTGCGTCAAACACTAGACGGCGGCGACGTTGGCTGGCGAGCACCTGCTGGTGGATCGCCGGGATGTCCCATTTGGCCCGCGCCTCGTCCAGGAAGGCTGCAAACAGCGCCTGATGCTGCGGCGACTGGCTGAGTTCTTCCTGCTCCCGAGGGTCGTTGTGTACATCGAACAGTAGACAAGGGTCGTCTTCGCTGTAGATGAATTTGTAGGCGCCACGGCGAATCATCATCAGTGGGCTGATGGTGCCTTCAGCCATGTATTCGCCGAACACTTCGTCGTGCCCGCCCTGCCCTTGCAAGTGCGGAACCAGCGAGCGGCCGTCCAGCGGCAGGCGCGGGTCCAACTCGCCGCCGGCCAGTTCCACCAGGGTCGGCAACAGGTCGGCGGTGGACACGGCTTTGCTGACGCGGCCCGCCGCGAATTGCCCTGGCGCACTGATCAGCAGCGGTACGCGGGCGGCCATTTCAAACCAGTGCATTTTGTACCAGAGGCCCCGCTCGCCGAGCATGTCGCCGTGGTCGCCGGAGAAGATGATGAGGGTGTCATCGGCCAGGCCGGTATCTTCCAGGGTCTGCAGCAGCTTGCCGACATTGCTGTCGATGTAGCTGCACGCGCCGAAATAGGCACGGCGTGCGTCGCGGATCTTATCCACAGGCAGCGGCTTGTCCCACAGGTCGTAGACCTTGAGCAGGCGCCGGGAGTGGGGGTCGAGATCGCCTTGCGCAGGGGTCGTCGGCAAAGGGATGTCGGCGTCGTCGTACAGGTCCCAGAACGGCTTGGGAATGGTGTACGGGTCATGGGGGTGGGTCATCGACACGGTCAGGCAAAACGGCTGGTCGCCGTCTTCACGGATATGGTCGAACAGGTATTGCTGGGCCTTGAACACCACCTCTTCGTCGAAATCCAGCTGGTTGGTGCGCACGCATGGCCCGGCTTGCAGCACCGACGACATGTTGTGGTACCAGGAGGGGCGCACGTCCGGCTCGTCCCAGTTCACCGCCCAGCCATAGTCGGCGGGGTAGATGTCACTGGTCAGGCGCTCTTCGTAACCGTGCAGTTGATCGGGGCCGCAGAAGTGCATCTTGCCCGACAGTGCGGTGCGGTAGCCGAGGCGACGCAGGTAGTGGGCGTAGGTTGGCACATCGGCGGGGAAATCGGCGGCGTTGTCGTAGGCGCCAATCTTGCTCGGCAATTGCCCGCTCACTAGGGTGAAGCGCGACGGTGCGCACAGCGGGCTGTTGCAATAGGCGGCATCGAACACAACGCCTTGCGCGGCAAGGCGGCTCAGGTTGGGCAGCTTGATCGGCGAAGGACCGTAGAACGGAAGCAGGGGTGCGGCCATTTGGTCGGCCATGATGAAAAGAATGTTCTTGCGCTTCATGATCTATCGGCATTCCATAGGCGGTGTTTATGCGAATGAGCATGCAGCCCATGGAAAATGGGGTAAAGCCCATGAAAAGCAATGTCTAGGATAAGCACAGCTTATGTATGAAGCCCTCGGTGACCTGTCCCTCGACCTGCTGCGCGCCTTTGAAGCGGCAGCCCGTCATCGCAGCTTTACCGCCGCCGCGATGGAACTGGGCACCACCCAGCCTGCGATCAGCCAGCAGATCAAGCGCTTGGAAGAGCAACTGGCGATCCGTCTGTTTGATCGCATCTACCGTGGCATCGAACTCACCGATGCTGGCGCCCTGCTGTTCGAGCATGTGCAGGGCGGTTTGCAGGCCATCAACGCGGGCCTCAGCGCGATCACCCAGCAAGATCAGCACGAAGTGCTGCAAGTGGCCACCGACTTCGCCTTCGCTGCCTATTGGCTGATGCCGCGCCTGCATCGCTTTCACGCGGCGAACCCCCAGGTGGATGTGAGCCTGGTCACCAGCGAACGCAACCACGCGACCTTGCGCAGCGACATCGACGTAGCGGTGCTGTTTGGCGACGGTCGTTTCAAGCAAGGTGACAGCCTGTGGCTATTCAACGAGGAAGTGTTCCCGGTGTGCAGCCCGCAATGGCTCCAGGCACAGGCCAGCCCACTGTCTGTACAAAATTTGCACGATTTTCCCTTGTTGCACCTGCGTCAGGAAAACAACAGCCAGTGGTTCGACTGGAGCGGCGTATTCCGTGAGCTGGGCATCGCCAGCGCGCCAACGCCCGGCCAACTGCGTTTCGACAACTACACCCTACTCATTCAGGCGGCGATTGCTGGCCAGGGCGTGGCTATCGGCTGGCGGCACCTCGTGGATAACCTGCTGGAACAGGGCTGGTTGTGCCGGCCGGTCAGCGACACGGTGATCTCGCGCTTTGGCTATTACGTGGTGCAACCCCAGCGCAAACGTCGGGGGCAATTGGTCGAGCGTTTCGTTGACTGGCTGGTGGCCGAGCAAGCCAGCAGCGCGCAGTCCTTGACCGGGCTGGCCCTGCCGTCCATTGCGGTCTAGCATCTGGCGCATATTGGATCCGGAGCCCGCTATGCAACGTATCAAGGGCTACCACGCCCATATCTACTTCGACGCACACACGATCGACCAGGCGCGCACCTTGTGCGAAGACGCCGCCAAACTCTTCCCACTGCGCATGGGCCGTGTGCATGAACGCCCGGTGGGCCCGCACCCAGACTGGAGCTGCCAGCTGGCGTTCGAGCCGGAATACATCGGCGTGGTGCTGCCGTGGCTGGTGATCCATCGCAATGGGCTGGTGGTGTTCCTGCACCCCGATACGGGCGATGACCTGAAGGATCACACCGACTATGCGGTCTGGATGGGTGCGATGCGGGAGCTGGACTTGTCAGCCTTTTCCTAAACTGCATCCCTAAATATGGGATCAATATTTATATATTGAGACTTTCTCGCCCATAGGTTTATATTCGCTGCATCCGCTCAGAACTCAGGTGAAGCGATGCAGGCGCAATTGATCGCGCTCGATTGGGGGACCAGCTCCCTTCGTGCTTATAAACTCGGCCCCGCAGGCGTGGTGCTCGAACAGCGCTCGCTGGGGTGGGGCATCATGCATTTGCCCAGCGAGCCGCGGGACATCGCCGGCGTGCGCTGCAGCGATGGCTTCGAGTTGGCGTTCGATGCGGCCTGCGGCGATTGGCTCGACGCCGCGCCAAACCTGCCGGTGATCGCCTGCGGCATGGTCGGCAGCGCCCAGGGCTGGAGCGAAGCGGCCTATCGCAACACCCCGGTCGACGTGGCGAGCCTGGGCCAGGCCCTGCACCGCGTGCGCAGTTTGCGTGGGGTCGATGTGAATATCGTGCCGGGCGTGATTGAGCACGTTGGCTTGCCCAACGTGATGCGCGGCGAAGAAACCCAAGTATTGGGCGTGCTGCAAGGGCTGAGCGCGGATGGGTTGATCGGCCTGCCCGGCAGCCATTCCAAGTGGGTCGAGGTGGTCGAGGGCTGCATCACCCACTTCGACACCTTTATGACCGGCGAGCTGTTCGCGGTGCTGAGCAAGCACAGCATCCTCGGGCGCACCCAGCAACCCAGCGAACGATTCCAGGCCGACGCCTTTGACCGAGGCGTGCAGGTGGCGCTGTCAGAGGACGGCCAGCGCGGTGTGCTGTCGACCCTGTTCAGCGCACGCACCCTGGGACTCACCGGCGAACTCGCTCCTGACCAGCAGCCCGATTACCTCTCGGGCTTGCTCATCGGCCATGAACTCGCCGGTTTGCCCGACAGCGCAAAACACCAGCCGATCGTCCTGGTCGGCGCCGCTCCCCTCTGCGCCCGCTATCAACGCGCCCTCGCCCTTTGCGGCTTTGCCCACGTCAGCCTGGCACAAGAAGCCACCGAGCGTGGCCTGTGGCAACTGGCCGTAGCGGCCGGGCTCACTCAACTTGTATCGGAGGCCTGACATGCTCAAGCAAGCACTCGCGCAAAACGGTTTGATCGCCATTCTGCGTGGCATTCGCCCGGACGAAGCCCAGGCCGTCGGCCAGGTGCTGTACCAGGCCGGGTTTCGTGTAATCGAAGTCCCGCTCAATTCGCCTGACCCTTACACCAGCATCCGCACCCTGCGCGACAGCCTGCCCGCCGATTGCCTGATCGGTGCCGGTACGGTGTTGACGCCTGAGCAAGTCGAGCAGGTGAAGGCAGCCGGTGGTCAGGTAATCGTAATGCCTCACAGCGATGCCAAGGTGTTGCGCGCCGCCAAAGCCGCAGGCCTGTTTCTGTCGCCGGGTGTCGCGACGCCAACCGAAGCCTTCGCCGCACTGGCCGAAGGCGCCGACGTTTTGAAGCTCTTCCCGGCCGAGCAGATGGGCCCGGCGGTGATCAAGGCGTGGCTGGCGGTATTGCCGGCAGGCACTTTGCTGCTGCCGGTGGGTGGCATTACCCCGGACAACATGCAGGTGTTCACCGACGCCGGCGCCAAAGGTTTCGGGCTGGGTTCCGGGTTGTTCAAACCGGGTATGACCGTGGATCAGGTAGCGAGCCGCGCCCAGGCTTATGTCGCCGCCTGGAAAGCCCTGAGCTGACATCAAGTTTCGCGCCCCTGGCGCTGCATCTATAAGAGAGACAAGAGATGAAAATCACCAAACTGACGACCTTTATCGTCCCGCCGCGCTGGTGCTTCCTCAAGGTCGAGACCGACCAGGGTGTGACCGGCTGGGGTGAGCCCGTGGTCGAAGGCCGCGCTCACACCGTGGCGGCTGCCGTTGAAGAACTGTCCGACTACCTGATCGGCAAAGACCCACGCAATATCGAAGACATCTGGACCGTGCTCTATCGCGGCGGCTTTTATCGCGGCGGCGCCGTGCACATGAGCGCCCTCGCTGGTATCGACCAGGCGTTGTGGGACATCAAGGGCAAGGCCCTCGGCGTGTCCGTCAGCGACTTGCTCGGTGGCCAGGTGCGCGACAAGATCCGCGTGTACTCATGGATCGGCGGCGACCGCCCCGCAGACACCGCCCGCGCTGCCAAAGAGGCCGTAGCCCGAGGCTTCACGGCGGTAAAAATGAACGGCACCGAAGAGCTGCAGTTCGTCGACAGCTTCGAAAAGGTCGACCTGGCCCTGGCCAACGTCGCCGCCGTGCGTGATGCGGTCGGACCCAACGTCGGCATCGGCGTCGACTTCCATGGCCGCGTGCACAAGCCCATGGCCAAGGTGCTGATGAAGGAGCTGGACCCCTACAAGCTGATGTTTATCGAAGAGCCGGTGCTCAGCGAAAACTACGAAGCGCTGAAAGAACTGGCACCGCTGACCAGCACCCCGATTGCCCTGGGCGAGCGCCTGTTCTCGCGCTGGGACTTCAAGCGTGTGCTCAGCGAAGGCTATGTCGACATCATCCAGCCCGATGCTTCCCACGCGGGTGGCATCACCGAAACCCGCAAGATCGCCAACATGGCCGAGGCCTATGACGTGGCCCTGGCACTGCACTGCCCGCTGGGTCCGATTGCCCTGGCGGCGTGTTTGCAACTGGATGCGGTCTGCTACAACGCGTTTATCCAAGAGCAAAGCCTGGGCATTCACTATAACGAGAGCAATGACTTGCTCGACTACGTGCGCGATCCGGGCGTGTTCGACTACGACCAAGGCTTCGTGAAGATTCCCAACGGACCGGGCCTGGGCATCGAGATCAACGAAGAATACGTGATCGAACGCGCTGCCATTGGTCACCGCTGGCGCAACCCGATCTGGCGGCATGCCGACGGCAGCTTCGCCGAGTGGTAATAGTCCTCTGAAGGAACGCGGTAAAAAATGTGGGAGCTGGCTTGCCTGCGAAGGCGGTGGGTCAGCTTGCATCGCTGGCACTGATACACGGTCTTCGCAGGCAAGCCAGCTCCCACATTTAGATCCGGTTCCTTCAGTAAGACTTGTCCTCAACAAACATAAGAAGAGGCACCCCCCATGCACCCTGAATCCTTCACCGGGCAGGCATCTTTAGTCACGCCTACCAGAAAGCGTTTCTTCATCATGGTGCTGCTGTTTATCACCGTGGTGATCAACTACCTCGACCGCAGCAACCTGTCCATCGCCGCCCCGGCACTGACCAGCGAACTGGGCATCGACCCAGTGCACGTCGGGCTGATTTTCTCCGCGTTCGGCTGGACCTATGCAGCCATGCAGATCCCTGGCGGCTGGCTGGTGGACCGCGTGCCGCCGCGCATTCTCTATACCGTCGCACTGATCTTGTGGTCCATCGCCACCGTGATGCTCGGCTTCGCTGCCAGCTTTATTGCGTTGTTCGTGCTGCGCATGGCGGTGGGGGCCCTGGAAGCCCCGGCGTATCCGATCAACAGCCGCGTGGTCACCACCTGGTTTCCCGAGCGCGAACGCGCCACGGCGATTGGCTTCTACACCTCCGGGCAGTTTGTCGGGCTGGCATTCCTCACGCCGGTACTGGCCTGGCTGCAACACGCCTTCGGCTGGCACATGGTGTTTGTCGTCACCGGTGGCGTTGGCATCCTGTGGGGGATCATCTGGTACGCGGTGTATCGCGAGCCGAAGGATTTCAAAGGCGCCAACGCCGCTGAAATCGAGCTGATCCGCGAAGGCGGCGGCCTGGTGGACATGCAGGAAAAAACCGCCAAGGCCCCGTTCAGTTGGGTCGACCTGGGGATCGTGCTGAGCAAGCGCAAACTCTGGGGCATCTACCTGGGGCAGTTCTGCCTGAACTCCACGCTGTGGTTTTTCCTGACGTGGTTCCCCACCTACCTGGTGAAATATCGCGGGATGGACTTCATCAAATCCGGCCTGCTGGCATCGTTGCCGTTCCTGGCGGCGTTTGTCGGCGTCCTGTGTTCCGGGATCTTTTCCGACTGGCTGATTCGTCGCGGCGCGTCGGTGGGGTTTGCGCGCAAGTTGCCGATCATTGGCGGGCTGCTGATTTCCACGGCGATCATCGGCGCCAACTATGTCGACTCGACGGCCTGGGTGATTGCGTTCCTGGCGGTGGCGTTCTTTGGCAATGGCCTGGCTTCGATTACCTGGTCGCTGGTGTCGACCCTGGCACCGGCGCGCCTGTTGGGGCTGACCGGTGGGGTGTTCAACTTCATCGGCAACCTGTCGGCGATTGCCACGCCGATTGTGATCGGCTTTTTGGCCAGCGGTGATTCGTTTGCGCCGGCGATTACCTATATCGCGGTGCTGGCCCTGCTCGGGGCGCTTTCCTACGTGTTGCTGGTCGGTAAAGTCGAGCGGATCGAGTTGTAAAAACGGGCGACCTTGCGGTCGCCCTTTTTCATTTCGGCTCAGGGCACCGACATCTCGTTACGGAACACATTCAGCGGGTCCCAGCGCTGCTTGGTGCGGCGCAGGCGGCTTTCAATCATGAGGTCGGGGAAGAAGATCTTGTACCACTGCGGGTTGGGTCCCTTGCTGGGGTCGCCGTCGATAAACAGCATGTCGCGGTCGGGGTAATTGATGTAGCACCCTTCGAACTGGGCATTGACCGGAACGCCGTTGTCATTGGCAAATGCCGCGAAAAACAGTCCCTGGATCCATTGCGCATGGGCTTGATCCGAAGCGCTGCTTTCGTCACGCCAGTAGCATTGTGGTTGCCACTTCAAGTAGGACGAACGCTGTGCAACCGATGATTCCCGCCGCACGGCGGCGCTGGCCTGATTGATTTGCCCACCGAAGGACTGGATCTGGATCAGGCTTTGAGTCAGCCGTTTATCGGGATCGTCCCACGTCAGCGTGTCCCAGATCGCCTGCAGCACAGTGGCGGTGAAAATACCCTTCTGGTAGGCCGACTTATACCGGCCACGCTGGTTGGGCCCTGAGCCGTTGAGTGTCTGCTGGCAATGCAGCCAATCCATTCGACGGGTCGCCGCCAGGGCAGACGTCAGTGAATTGATCGTCGGCCCTGGCGGGTTGCTGCGTGGCAGGTGGGTCGTTGGGGAAGGACTCAGGCATTCGGTGGCAGGAATGCCGATGGCATTGAGCATCGACCTGACAAAGTCTTCAAAGGGCGCTTGATCATTCAACTCGCCCTGCTTGTCCACGTAATGAACATCCATCGTGACGTTGCCAGTGTTCTGATGGCGCATCTCCAGTTTGGTCGCCAGGCCCCAGGTGTCCGGGTTGGCCTGGTTGCGGGCAAACCAGTCCTGATAGGCCGCCAGCAATCTGTCGAGGGCTGGCTTGGTCAGCAGGGACCAGTCCCATTCCAGTACCAGCCACAGTACTTCCTTGGGGGCTTGTGGCAAACGTTCGAAGTAGTAACTGGTGATAATCCCGAACTGCCCGCCGCCTGCGCCGCAGCAGGCGGCGAACAGATCCAGTTCGTCCTGTTGGGCGCTGTTGCGGGCGACATGCACAGGGACCAGGCCGTTGCCCTGGGCGTTCGGCACCAGTATGTCGACGCCGCTCAACCAATCGCACACCAGGCCATCCTTGCGTGACAGCACCCCGTAGCCACCGCCGCAAATATGGCCACCCAGCCCGACCGAATAGCACGAGCCGCCGGGCAGGCTCGTGTTGGCCAGTTTGTACAGCGCCACATAGGCATCCCAGTTCTGGCCGCCCGCTTCCAGGCGGTAGCTGTAGCGATGAGGCGAGGCGGGCACCAGTTGTGAGGTGATCTGCCCCGTGGCGTCGTAGACCACTTGGTTCAGTTGGCTGATATCGATGATCGAGAGCACTTCGTTGGGACTGTCGGGCATCTTGTTCGCGACAAAACCCTCATAGCAGTGGCCACCGCTGCGCACCGTAATCCGGCCATCGGGGATCGCCAACGCCTGGGCGGCGGCGTCGATGATGTCCTGGGGGCTATAACAGAGATAAATCAAGTTGGCGCCGTTCGACGACGATTCACCCTGCACATTGCCCAGCGGCCAGCGCAGGTTGAAACCTTTTTGCAGCGTTGAATGACGACGGTCCGCAGCGGTAATGAGATCAAATGCCATGATGTACTCCAAAGAGCCAAGAATGACTTCTGATGCGGCTAACTTAACGACCGGGAGGGCAAGGAATGCGGGGCTTGCGCAGGCGGTTAGACGGCAATAGGCATGAAGTGCGTTGAGGGAGGACGCAATGTCCACCCTCAAGCCTAGCGGAAAAGGTGAAGGCGCTGGGGGGTTAGTTGAGTACGCCGTCGAGGATCTCGTAGACGATGCCTGTTCCCACTGCGATCAGCACCACATCCGGCCCCGAACGGCGCCACTCATAACCTGGGTACACCGGCAGGCGTGCGAGGGCGCGGTTGTCGAGGCGTTCGCCGTAGTAACCACGGGGCATCGGCTGGCCGCGCACCAGCCGTACGTTGGGTGGCGGTGGCGCGCCACGTGAAAACTGGCCGTGGTTGTCATGGATGATCTGTCGGACCGGGCCGAAGTCCTGGGGTGGGCCGCCGCGACGGTTGTCCTGCGGGCCGCGATGGTCGTCGCCACGTTGTTCGTGCTGGCCTTGCGGGCCGCCACGGTCGGGGCCGCCTTGGTCATACGGCGCGGCCTGCACCAGGGCACTGGCGCCAAGCACCAGCACGCCAAGGCCTGCAATCACGGATTTAGGCATTTTCATCGGGTATTCCTCGGGGCACACAAGCAAAAAAGGGATTTCGAACGAGGTTCGAAATCCCTTGGTCTTGATGTTTAGGCCGTGCCCGAGCGGGTTGATTCCTCTGTATCAGGAACTTTACCTACTGCTTACGGGGCGCTTACTTACGAGCGTTACGCACACCTTCCGACAGCGCTGCACACAAGCCCAACACGCCATCGATGGCTTGCTGGTCGTTGCTGGCGTTGGCGATGTGATCGATCAGCGCCGAACCCACCACCACACCGTCGGCCAGGCGGGCAATGGCCGCTGCTTGTTCCGGTGTACGGATACCAAAACCGATGCTGATCGGCAGGTCGGTGTGGCGACGCAGGCGGGTCACGGCCTCTTCCACGTGCTCCAGTGTCGCGGCACCGGCGCCGGTCACGCCGGCCACTGACACGTAGTACACAAAACCGGAGCTGCCATTCAGCACTGTCGGCAAGCGCACATCGTCAGTGGTCGGCGTGGTCAGGCGGATAAAGTCGATGCCAGCGGCCTGGGCCGGGTCGCACAGCTCGCCGTTATGCTCGGGCGGCATGTCGACCACGATCAGGCCGTCCACGCCGGCTTCCTTGGCGTCGGCGATGAACTGCGGCACGCCGTATTTGTGGATCGGGTTGAAGTAGCCCATCAACACCAGCGGCGTGTCGTTGTTGTCTTGGCGGAACTCGCGGACCATCTGCAGGGTTTTCAGCAGGTTCTGCTTGGCTTCCAGCGCGCGGATGTTGGCCAGTTGGATGGCCGGGCCGTCCGCCATTGGATCGGTGAAGGGCATGCCCAACTCGATCACGTCGGCGCCAGCGGCTGGCAAGCCCTTGAGGATCGCCAGGGAGGTGTCATAACCCGGGTCGCCGGCGGTGACGAAGGTCACCAGGGCGGCGCGGTTTTGTTCTTTAAGCTGTGCGAAGCGGGTTTGCAGGCGGCTCATCAGTGTTTCTCCTGCTTGGCGGTTTCCATGTGGTGCATCACGGTCTGCATGTCTTTGTCGCCACGGCCAGACAGGTTAACCACCATCAGGTGATCCTTCGGCAGGGTCGGTGCGCGTTTGAACACTTCGGCCAGGGCGTGGGCGCTTTCCAGGGCAGGAATGATGCCTTCCAGGCGGCAGCATTTGTGGAAGGCGTCCAAGGCTTCGTCGTCGGTCACCGAGGTGTACTGGACGCGCCCGATGTCATGCAACCACGCGTGTTCCGGGCCGATGCCGGGGTAATCCAGGCCAGCAGAGATGGAGTGGGCGTCGATGATCTGGCCATCGTCGTCCTGCAGCAGGAAGGTACGGTTGCCGTGCAGTACGCCGGGTACCCCGCCGTTGAGGCTGGCGGCGTGCTTGCCGGTCTCGATGCCGTGGCCGGCGGCTTCCACGCCGATGATCTCGACGCTGGTGTCATCCAGGAATGGGTGGAACAGGCCCATGGCGTTGGAGCCACCGCCGATGCACGCCACCAGGCTGTCCGGCAGGCGGCCTTCCTGGGCTTGCAACTGGTCGCGGGTTTCCTTGCCGATCACGGCCTGGAAGTCGCGCACCATCGCAGGGTACGGGTGCGGGCCGGCCACGGTGCCGATCAGGTAGAAGGTGCTGTCGACGTTGGTCACCCAGTCACGCAGGGCTTCGTTCATCGCGTCTTTCAGGGTGCCGGTGCCGGCCACCACCGGGATCACTTCAGCGCCCAGCAGCTTCATGCGGAACACGTTGGCCTGCTGGCGCTCGATGTCGGTGGTGCCCATGTAGATCACGCATTGCAGGCCGAAGCGTGCAGCCACGGTGGCAGTGGCTACGCCGTGCATGCCGGCGCCGGTCTCGGCGATGATGCGTTTCTTGCCCATGCGCCGGGCCAGCAGGATCTGGCCGATGCAGTTGTTGATCTTGTGCGCGCCGGTGTGGTTCAGCTCTTCGCGCTTGAGGTAGATCTTGGCGCCGCCGCAGAACTCGGTCAGGCGCTCGGCGAAATACAGCGGGCTTGGACGACCAACATAATCGCGTTGGAAGTAGGCCAATTCTTCTTTGAATGCAGGATCTTCCTTGGCCGCTTCGTATTCGCGGGCCAGGTCGAGGATCAACGGCATCAGGGTTTCAGCGACGTAGCGGCCGCCGAACGCGCCAAACAGGCCGTTGGCGTCAGGGCCGTTGCGCAGATCGGTCTGGGACTGAGTCATGGGGCGCTCCAGGAAATAATTCGTGTGAGAGGCAATGACGGCCACTCTACCCCTCACATGCGGTGCTGAAAACCGATAAGATCGCCGAAACCTGTCAGGAAAACTCACAGATGAGCCGAGACCTTCCTCCCCTCAATGCCTTGCGCGCTTTTGAAGCCACCGCGCGGCTGAACAGCGTCAGCCAGGCCGCCGAGCAGTTGCACGTGACCCACGGCGCCGTCAGCCGACAGTTGAAGGTGCTGGAGGAGCACTTGGGGGTGAGTTTGTTCGTCAAGGATGGACGCGGCCTTAAACTCACAGATTCCGGTGTTCGCCTGCGCGATGCCAGTGCCGAAGCGTTCGAGCGGTTGCGGGATGTGTGTGCAGAGCTGACCCAGGCCGGTGCCGATGCACCTTTCGTGCTTGGCTGTTCGGGCAGTTTGCTGGCGCGTTGGTTGATCCCGCGCCTGGGCCGTTTGAACGCGGACCTGCCGGACCTGCGCCTGCACCTGTCGGCGGGTGACGGTGATCTCGATCCTCGCCGTCCAGGACTGGATGCCCTGCTGGTGTTTGCCGAGCCACCCTGGCCCGCGGACATGCAGGTGTATGAATTGGCCAGTGAACGCATCGGCCCGGTGATGAGCCCACGGTTTGCCGGCTACGAGCGCTTGCGCCAGGCACCCGCCCAGGCCTTGTGTGATGAAGCGTTGTTACATACCACGTCTCGCCCGCAAGCCTGGCCCAGTTGGGCGCAGCAACACGGCATCGCGCCCGACGCGTTGAAACACGGCCAGGGGTTCGAGCATTTGTATTATTTGCTGGAGGCAGCGGTAGCAGGATTGGGTGTAGCGATTGCGCCGGAACCGCTGGTGGCAGAGGACCTGCGCGCGGGTCGCCTGGTGGCGCCGTGGGGTTTCAGCAAAACCCCGGCGCACCTGGCGTTGTGGCTACCCAAGCGCGCCGCAGACGGGCGCGCCGGGCAACTGGCGCAGTGGCTCAAGGCTGAGCTGTTGCGCCAGCCTGGCCGGTAAAACTATCAGTCACCGCGTTTGCACAGCAGGTAGGCTGCCAGCAGGCCCAGTGCACCGACAGCGACGCCGGCTGTGGTCCATGGGTGCTCTTGTGCGTAATCGCGGGTTGCAACACCGGTTTCGCGGATTTTGACTTTGCTTTCTTCGTAGGCATCGCTGATCAGATGACGGGAGTGCTTGAGGGCATTCTCGGCATTGCTTTTCAGGGCCTTCAGCGTTTTGCGCGACTCGTCGGACGCATCGTCCTTGAGGCTCTCAAGGGACTTGAGCAGGCTCGAAATCTCGGCTTCCATGCTTTCCAGCGACGCTTTGCGTAAAGAAGTGTTGGCCATGTGGACTCTCCTGAAATGATTGAGTGGCGTGTGTAGATACCGACTGCGGCCGTTTCAGAAAGTGCAGTAAATCTGAACTTTCGGGTAGGAATGGTCGCCAGAAGCAGTACGAACATTGACTGCTACGCTTGCTTAACGACCCTTAGGAGAATTGCCATGAGTGATCATCACACCTACAAGAAAGTCGAATTGGTCGGCTCGTCCGCCACCAGCATTGAAGACGCGATCAACAATGCCTTGGCCGAAGCCAACAAAAGCATCAAGCACCTGGAATGGTTCGAGGTGACTGAAACCCGTGGTCACATCAAGGACGGCAAGGCGGCGCACTTCCAAGTCACCCTCAAAGTGGGGTTCCGTATTGCCAGTAGTTGATCACCTCGGTTGAACTTGCCGACTGGCCGATTGCCATAACCTGCGCTACAACCAATGGGTGCCGACGCCACGCGCGTCGGCACGCTCTATTAGATCAGCGCAAGGAAAGTAACGGATGAAGAAGTTCCTGTTAGCGGTAGGTTTGTTGAGCATTGCAGGCACAGCCCTGGCGGCGGGCAAGCCTTGTGAAGAGCTGAAAAGCGAAATTGCAGCGAAAATCGACGCCAAGGGCGCTTCGGGTTATTCGCTGGAAGTGGTGGAAAAAGGCGCTGCGCCGAGCGATCACACAGTGGTCGGCAGCTGCGAAGGTGGTACCAAGGAAATTGCCTACAAGCGCGGTTAATCCCGTGTTGCAGACATAAAAAACCGACGCAAGTGCGTCGGTTTTTTTTCGCCTGAAGTTTTTAGCCCTTCATCAACTGCGCCAGTAACTCGTAGGAATGAATCCGGTCGGCGTGTTCGTACAGGTCGCAGGTAAAGATCAGCTCATCAGCGCCGGTCTGCTCGATCAGCACTTCCAGTTTGGCGCGGATCTTCGCCGGGCTACCGACCATGGCCAGGCCGAGGAAGCTACCCACTGCGTCTTTTTCATGGGGCAGCCACAGGCCGTCCATGGTTTTGACCGGTGGGCGCTGCACCAGGCTTTGCCCGCGCATCAGCGCCAGAATGCGTTGATACACGGAGGTGGCCAGGTAGTCGGCCTGCTCATCGGTGTCCGCCGCCACCAACGGAATGCCGAGCATCACGTAGGGTTTGTCCAGCACTGCTGAAGGCTTGAAGTGGTTGCGGTACACGCGAATCGCCTCATGCATCAGGCGGGGTGCGAAGTGCGAAGCGAAGGCGTAGGGCAAGCCGCGCTCGCCAGCCAGCTGTGCGCTGAACAGACTGGAGCCCAGCAGCCACACGGGCACATTGGTGCCGGTACCCGGTACGGCAATGATCCGTTGATCGGGCGTGCGTGGGCCGAGGTAGGCCATCAACTCGGCGACATCTTCCGGGAATTCATCGGCGCTGCCGGAGCGCTCACGGCGCAGGGCGCGGGCGGTCATTTGGTCAGAGCCGGGCGCACGGCCCAGGCCCAGGTCGATACGGCCAGGGTAGAGACTCTCCAGGGTGCCGAACTGCTCGGCGATCACCAGGGGCGCGTGGTTGGGCAGCATCACGCCGCCGGAACCGACGCGAATGGTCGAAGTGCCACCGGCCAGGTATCCCAGCAGCACCGAGGTCGCGGAGCTGGCGATGCCGTCCATGTTGTGGTGTTCGGCCACCCAGAAACGGTTGTAGCCGAACTTTTCCACATGTTGGGCCAGGTCCAGGGAATTGCGCAGCGACTGCGCCGGGCTGCCATTGGCCCGCACGGGCACCAGGTCGAGGGTCGAGAACTTTACGTCGGACAGCGATTTCATAAGCCTGCTTCTCCAAGGGGGCCGCAGGCTTTATAGACGAACCAAAACCTGCCGCTTCATGTGCATACCTATGCAATGAGGGCATATACCCGAGATTCAATAGCACGCTAGGAAAATTCCTACTGTATTGCTAGGTTTCTCCGACAGGATGAACTTTGCCAGTCCGACTACTCTCAGAACCCTTACTGACGCAAAACCACCGTTCGAGGAGACCGCTATGAGTATCGTGAAAAAAGCATCCGCGCATTGGGAAGGTGACCTGAAGACTGGTCTGGGTTCCATTTCCACGGAAACCGGCGTGCTACGTGAAGCGCCCTACGGCTTCAAGGCGCGTTTCGAGGGTGGCAAGGGCACCAACCCGGAAGAACTGATCGGGGCGGCCCACGCCGGCTGTTTCTCCATGGCCTTCTCCATGATTCTCGGCGATGCCGGGCTCAAGGCTGACAGCATCGACACCCAGGCCGAAGTGACCCTGGACCAGGTCGACGGTGGTTTTGCGATCACCGCCGTGCACTTGATCCTCAAGGCCAAGATTCCGGGCGCAAGCCAGGCGCAGTTCGATGAGTTGAGCAAAAAGGCCAAGGAAGGGTGCCCGGTGTCCAAGGTGCTGAATGCAAAAATCAGCCTGGATGCCACGCTCGTAAACTGACACCGCTAAACCTGTAGCAGCCGGTTTCTGTGGGAGCTGGCTTGCCTGCGAAAGCATCACCTCGGAGTCACTGCGAAGCCGAGGCAACTGCATCGCGGGCAAGCGCGGCTCCCACAGAGGTCGTTCCGACATTTAGTTATGCGTTAAATCAGAACTCGTGTTTCACCGATGTGGTCCTATAGCCTATGCAGCCTTAGCCGCACACCCGTGCGCAATGCATTTAGGGAGCTTCAAACATGAAACGTTTTGCCTTGGCGATCATCTGCGGTGTATTGGCCACATCGGCTGTGGCCGCACCAAAAGACTGCGAAGAGCTCAGGAAAGAGATCGAGGTCAAGATCCAGGCTAATGCGGTTCCGTCCTACACCCTGGAGATCGTCAGCAAGGAAGAAGCCGACAAGCACGACAGCGCCATGGTTGTCGGCAGCTGTGAGAATGGCACCAAGGCCATCGTCTACCAGAAGAACAACGACTGATCAGATGCAGTTGACGCTGCGTTCCTCCGCGAGCAACTGACGCGCCGAGTCATACAACCGGATATTGGGTGTGAAGGCCAACGAGCGCCCTTCCAGCACATAGCGCTGGCCGGCCTGGAAGTGGTCGTATTGCAGGGTCATGAAGCAGGTGCGGTACATCATCTGGCTCAGCCCACCCAAACCGCCACCCGCCGGGACTTCAAAGTCGAAGCGCACCATCAATTCGTGATGGCCGGGCGGAAATTGGAAGAAACGTCCGTCATCCAGGTTCTTGCCGTCCAGACGCTGCGCCATCACCAGCTTGGAGCCCGGCGTTGGCGTGGTGAAATCGACCCAGGCTTGCTGCGGATCCGCCGGTGGAACGGGGGTAGTCGTGCAGGCACTGAGGAACAAGGCGGCGACGGGAAACAAGAGCTGACGCATGGCAGGCACTCGACGAAAGGAGAGAATGGAGCCCGGCGCCGACGGCAGCAGGCTCCCTATGAGTATAAACACGTCATGCCGTGGAAAAATTCCGCGCAGGCACGATAGTCTGGCGAGCAAATTACCCAGGAGTGGTCGGGGCATGGTCAGGCGTTTTCTTCCAGGGTTGATGGTTGTGCTGCTCAGCGGCTGCTCCAGTGTCAGTTACTACGGTCAATTGGCCAGCGGTCAGTGGCAGTTGCTGCGGGCCAGGGAGCCGGTGGCTCAGGTGATTGCCGACCCCTCCCGCCCTGCCTTATTGCGCGAGCACCTGGTGCAATCGCAAAAGGCGCGCACGTTCGCCAGTGAACACCTGCACCTGCCTGACAACCAGAGTTACAGGTTGTACGCCGACATCGGCCGGCCCTATGTGGTCTGGAATGTCTTTGCCACGCAGGAATTTTCCTTGTCCCCCGAAACCCATTGCTTCCCCATCGCCGGCTGTGTGGCCTATCGCGGCTATTACAACCAGGGCGCGGCGCGTGGCGAGGCTGCGTTGCTGAAGCAGCAGGGCATGGACGTCTCGATAGGCGGCGTCGAGGCGTATTCCACCTTGGGTTGGTTCAACGACCCGATCATGAATTCAATGATGAACTGGGGCGATGAACGCTTGGCCACGCTGATCTTCCATGAGCTGGCGCACCAGCGTTTCTATGTGAAGGACGACACCGAGTTCAATGAGTCGTTTGCCAATTTCGTCGAGCAGGAAGGTACACGCCAATGGCGCGCTGCGCGGGGGCTGGCGCCTGATAGCTTGTCCACGTCCAAACAGCGTGACCAGTTTATCCAGTTGGTCCTCGATACCCGTCAACGCTTGCAAACGCTCTACGCCCAACCCTTGGCTGAGGATGCGATGCGTCAGGCCAAGGCGGCGCAATTCGAGCGTTTGCGCAGCGATTACCGGCAACTGCGCGACAGCCAATGGGGCGGCGATAAACGTTATGACGCCTGGATCAACCAGCCCATGAACAATGCGCGGCTGTTGCCATTTGGGCTGTACGACCAGTGGGTGCCGGCGTTTGCGGCGTTGTTTGCGCAGGAAGGTGGGGATTGGGTGAGGTTTTATGCGGCGGTGGAACGGTTGGGAGGGTTGCCGGTGGAGCAGCGCAAGGCGGCGTTGAGGCACTTGCAAGGTGGTGGCCTTTAGGGCCATCGCAGGCAAGCCAGCTCCCACAGTTGACCGATTTTCAACATGAGAACGCTTTCAACTGTGGGAGCTGGCTTGCCTGCGATAGTTATTTTAAGGCCGCTGCAAAAATGCCTGGTGCATCTGCGCCAATGTCTCAAAATGCCAAGTCGGCGCCTCGGCATTCAATTCTTCAAAGCTGCCGAACCCATACCCCACCGCTGCCGAATCCAGCCCATTGCTGCGCGCACCGATCAGGTCATGCTTGCGGTCACCAATCATCAGGGTGGTGGCCGGGTCCAGATGCTCTTCGTTGATCAAATGGGCAATCAGCTCGACCTTATTGGTGCGTGTGCCATCCAATTCGCTGCCGTAGATCACCTTGAAGTGCTTGGCGAAATCGAAGTGCCGAGCGATCTCGCGGGCAAATACCCACGGCTTGGACGTCGCCACGTACAGCTGGCGACCTTGGCCGCTCAGGTCTTCCAACAGCGGCATCACGCCGTCGAACACACGGTTTTCATACAGGCCGGTGACCTTGAAGCGCTCGCGATAGAAATTCACCGCTTCCCAGGCCTTGGCCTCGTCAAAGCCGTAGAACTGCATGAAGGCTTGCAGCAAGGGTGGGCCGATGAAGTGTTCCAGCTTGGTCAGGTCCGGCTCATCAATGCCGAGTTTGCCGAGGGCGTACTGGATCGAGCGGGTGATGCCTTCGCGCGGGTCGGTGAGGGTGCCGTCCAGGTCGAACAGCACGGTTTGGTAGTGCAGGGTCATCGGTCGAATCCTTCAGCCAGGTGCAGGTCTTTGAGCTTCACGTAGTTCGCGGCGCTGTAGGTGAAAAAGGCGCGCTCCTTGTCAGTCAGTGGGCGGATTTGTTTAACCGGGCTGCCCACGTACAAGAAGCCGCTTTCGAGTTTCTTGCCTGGCGGCACCAGGCTGCCAGCGCCGATGATCACGTCGTCTTCCACCACGGCGCCGTCCATCACGATGCTGCCCATGCCGATCAGGATGCGGTTGCCCACGGTGCAGCCATGCAGCATGACTTTGTGGGCGATGGTCACGTCGTCGCCGATCAACAGCGGGAAGCCGTCCGGGTTAAAAGGACCGGCGTGGGTGATGTGCAGCACGCAGCCGTCCTGCACGCTGGTGCGCGCACCGATGCGGATGCGGTGCATGTCGCCGCGGATCACGGTCAGCGGCCAGACCGAGCTGTCGGCGCCGATTTCGACGTCGCCGATCACCACCGCCGAGATATCGACAAAAGCCCCGGCGCCCAGGGCTGGCGTGTGGTTCTGATAGGTGCGAAGGGTCACGATAGCCTCTCTCTCTTCTGCTGATAGCTGCGGTGGACGTTGATTGTAATTAAGATGGCCCCATCTTTGTTCTTACATGTTTCTTCAGCCAAGGTGCCAACCGTGAGCGCGAACAACCCTCTTCTGCAGTCCTACGACCTGCCGCCGTTCTCGGCGATCCGTGCCGAGCACGTCCAGCCGGCCATTGAACAGATCCTCGCCGACAACCGCGTTGCCATCGAAGGCATCCTGCACAGCCAGGGTAAAAATCCGACGTGGGCCGGCCTGGTCCTGGCCATGGACGAACTGAATGACCGCCTCGGTGCTGCCTGGAGCCCGGTCAGCCACCTCAACGCCGTGTGCAACAGCGCTGAACTGCGCGAAGCCTATGAAGGCTGCCTGCCGGCGTTGAGCGCCTACTCCACCGAGATGGGCCAGAACCGCGCGCTGTTCCAGGCCTTCGAAGCCCTGGCCAACAGCCCGGAAGCCGCCGGTTTCGATGTGGCGCAGAAAACTATCCTGGAACACTCGCTGCGTGACTTCCGCCTGTCCGGCATCGATCTGCCGCCCGAGCAGCAAAAGCGCTACGCCGAAGTGCAGAGCAAACTGTCCGAGTTGGGCAGCAAATTTTCCAACCAGTTGCTGGACGCCACCCAGGCCTGGACCAAACACGTGACTGATGAGGCCACCCTCGCCGGCCTGACCGACTCGGCCAAGGCGCAGATGGCTGCCGCTGCCCAGGCCAAAGGCCTCGACGGCTGGCTGATCACCCTGGAATTCCCGAGCTACTACGCGGTGATGACCTACGCCCAGGATCGTGCCCTGCGTGAAGAGGTCTACGCGGCCTACTGCACCCGAGCGTCGGACCAAGGCCCGAATGCCGGTCAGAACGATAACGGCCCGGTGATGGAACAGATCCTCGACCTGCGTCAGGAGCTGGCCCAGTTGCTCGGTTACGCGTCGTTCTCCGAACTGAGCCTGGCGACCAAGATGGCCGAGTCCAGTGACCAGGTGCTGAGCTTCCTGCGCGACCTGGCCAAGCGCAGCAAGCCGTTTGCCGTCCAGGACCTGCAACAGCTCAAGGCCTACGCCGCCGAACAAGGCTGCGCCGACCTGCAAAGCTGGGACAGCGGTTTCTACGGCGAGAAACTCCGTGAGCAGCGCTACAGCGTCTCCCAGGAAGCCCTGCGCGCCTACTTCCCGATCGACAAAGTGCTGGGCGGCCTGTTCGCCATTGTGCAGCGCCTGTACGGCATCGAGATCGCCGAGCAGAAAGGCTTCGACACCTGGCACCCGGATGTCCGCCTGTTTGAAATCAAGGAAAACGGCCAGCATGTCGGTCGCTTCTTCTTCGACCTCTACGCCCGCGCCAACAAGCGTGGCGGTGCCTGGATGGACGGCGCCCGCGACCGTCGCCGCACGATAGACGGTGTACTGCAAAGCCCGGTGGCCAACCTGGTGTGCAACTTCACCCCGGCTGACAGCGGCAAGCCTGCCCTGCTGACCCACGATGAAGTCACCACGCTGTTCCACGAATTCGGCCACGGCCTGCATCACCTGCTGACCCGCGTTGAACACGCTGGTGTGTCCGGCATCAACGGCGTGGCCTGGGATGCGGTGGAGCTGCCGAGCCAGTTCATGGAGAACTGGTGCTGGGAGCCCGAAGGCCTGGCGCTGATCTCCGGTCACTATGAAACCGGCGAGCCATTGCCACAGGATCTGCTGGAAAAAATGCTCGCGGCGAAGAATTTCCAGTCCGGCCTGATGATGGTGCGCCAGCTGGAATTCTCGCTGTTCGACTTCGAACTGCATGCCACTCACGGTGATGGCCGCAGTGTGGCGCAGGTGCTGGAAGGCGTGCGCGATGAGGTGTCGGTGATGCGTCCGCCGGCCTACAATCGCTTCCCCAACAGCTTTGCTCACATCTTTGCGGGTGGTTACGCCGCGGGTTACTACAGCTACAAGTGGGCTGAAGTGCTGTCGGCAGATGCCTTCTCCAAGTTCGAGGAAGACGGCGTGCTCAATGCCGAAACCGGCCGCGCCTTCCGCGAAGCCATCCTCGCGCGTGGCGGCTCCCAGGCGCCAATGGTGCTGTTCGTCGACTTCCGCGGACGTGCGCCGTCGATTGACGCACTCTTGCGCCACAGCGGCCTGAGTGAGGACGCGGCAGCATGAGTGAAGGGCCTGTGATTACCAAAAAGCAATTTATCGCCGGGGCGGTCTGCCCGGCGTGCAGTGAGCCGGACAAGCTGAAGATGTGGACCGAAGACAACGTGCCACACCGTGAGTGCGTGGCGTGCGGTTACACCGACACCTTGAATGACCAGGGTCTGTCGGTGCCCAAGGAATTGGGCACCCGGGTGAATACCTCGGCGTTGAAAGCCCCTGCGGACCCAAAAGTGCAGGCGGTGCAGTTCTTTCCTAATCCGAAGCTGAAAAAAGACTAGCCAGCGTACGCAGACCTAATGTGGGAGGGGGCTTGCCCCTGATGGTGGTGTATCAGCCAGCCTATTGGCATTGATAAACCACCATCGGGAGCAAGCCTCCTCCCACTTTTTTTGCCCGCATTTATTCGACTTAGGTCGCTGAATCGATTCTCTACATCCTTAGCCTGCTATCATTTGTAACTATTGATTGCCGCTGCGTTCTATCTCCTTGGGTCGGTTGGATCCAATTCGCTGCTGAAAAAAATCAGAAGCCGCTCCCAGAAGCGGCTGATAACCCGTGACCACATGATGAGGTGCCACCATGTCTGATCAAGATCAAGACAACCCCCGGCGTGACTTTTTGCGCAAATCCTTGACCTTGATCCCGGTGGTCACGGTTGCCAGCACCGGCCTTGGCGGTTCGATGCTGATGGCTACGCCCGAGCCGGCCCAGGCGGCGCCCGCCAAGCCTGTGGCGAGCGAAAAGGCCTACGAGCCCACGTACTTCACCGCCGAGGAATGGGCGTTTATCAACGCCGCCGTCGAGCGCTTGATCCCCGCCGATGCCCAAGGCCCGGGTGCCCTGGAAGCGGGTGCGCCGGAATACATCGACCGCCAGATGAATACCCCTTACGCCAGCGGTGCGTTGTGGTTCATGCAGGGCCCGTTCAACGCCGACGCGCCGCCGGAAATGGGCTGGCAGAGCAAACTGGTGCCCAAGGATATCTATCGCCTGGGCATTGCCGCGACGGATGCCTGGTCGAAGGCGTTCAACGGTAAGGTTTTTGCTGCGCAAGACAGCGCTACCCGAGACGATATGTTGCACCGTCTCGAAGCCGGCGGCAGTGAGGTGACCGCGCATTTTGACGCGGTGCCGCCGAAGATTTTCTTCAACCTGTTACTGCAAAACACCAAGGAAGGGTTCTTCTGCGACCCGATCCACGGCGGCAATAAAGGCATGGTCGGCTGGACCATGATCGGTTTCCCCGGCGCCCGCGCCGATTTCATGGACTGGGTGGAACGCAACGAGCAGTACCCCTTCCCGGCCGTTTCAATCCGCGGCGAGAGGGCATAAGCGTGGCGACCATCATGAAGAAAGTGGATGCAGTGATCGTAGGCTTCGGCTGGACCGGCGCGATTATGGCCAAGGAACTGACGGAAGCGGGCCTCAACGTGGTTGCGCTGGAGCGCGGCCCGATGCAGGACACATACCCGGACGGCAACTATCCCCAGGTCATCGACGAACTGACCTACAGCGTGCGTAAGAAGCTCTTTCAGGACATCTCCAAGGAGACGGTGACCATTCGTCATAGCGTGAATGATGTTGCCCTGCCTAACCGTCAGTTGGGTGCGTTCTTGCCGGGCAACGGCGTGGGCGGGGCGGGCCTGCACTGGTCGGGGGTGCATTTCCGTGTCGATCCAATTGAACTGCGTATGCGCAGCCACTACGAGGAACGCTACGGGAAAAACTTCATCCCCAAGGACATGACCATCCAGGACTTCGGCGTGAGCTATGAAGAGCTGGAGCCGTTTTTCGACTATGCGGAAAAAGTCTTCGGTACGTCCGGCCAAGCCTGGACCGTGAAGGGCCAGTTGGTCGGCGAAGGCCGTGGCGGCAACCCTTATGCACCGGATCGCTCCAACCCCTTCCCATTGGAAGCGCAGAAGAACACCGTCTCCGCACAGCTGTTTCAGAAAGCGGCGGCCAGCGTCGGGTATAAGCCTTACAACCTGCCGTCAGCCAATACCTCGGGGCCTTACACCAACCCTTATGGTGCGCAGATGGGCCCGTGCAATTTCTGCGGCTTCTGCAGTGGCTACGTGTGCTACATGTATTCCAAAGCCTCGCCGAACGTGAATATCCTGCCGGCGTTGCGCCAGGTGCCGAACTTTGAGCTGCGGCCCAATTCCCACGTGCTCAAGGTCAACCTCGACAGCACCAAGCGCAAAGCCACCGGCGTGACCTACATCGACGCCCAGGGCCGCGAATGCGAGCAACCGGCGGACTTGGTGATCCTCGGCGCGTTCCAGTTCCATAACGTGCGTCTGATGCTGCTCTCCGGTATCGGCAAGCCGTACGACCCGATTACCAATGAAGGCGTGGTGGGCAGGAACTTCGCCTACCAGAACATGGCGACCATCAAGGCGTTCTTCGACAAGGACACCCACACCAACAACTTCATCGGTGCGGGCGGCAATGGCGTGGCCATCGATGACTTCAACGCCGACAACTTCGACCATGGGCCCCACGGCTTTGTGGGCGGTTCGCCGATGTGGGTGAACCAGGCTGGCAGCCGACCTATTGCCGGCACCTCGAACCCGCCGGGTACTCCAGCCTGGGGCAGCGCCTGGAAGCGCGCCACCGCCGATTACTACACCCACCAAGTGTCGATGGATGCCCATGGCGCCCATCAATCCTACCGGGGCAACTACCTGGATCTGGACCCGGTTTACCGCGATGCCTATGGCCTACCGTTGCTGCGCATGACGTTCGACTGGCAGGAAAACGACATCAAGATGAACCGCTTCATGGTCGAGAAAATGGGCAAGGTCGCCGAGGCGATGAACCCCAAGGCGATTGCGGTGTTGGGCAAAAAGGTCGGTGAGCACTTCAATACAGCGTCCTACCAGACCACCCACCTCAACGGCGGCGCGATCATGGGCACCGACCCGAAAACCAGCGCGCTGAACCGTTATCTGCAGTGCTGGGATGTGCACAACGTGTTTGTCCCAGGCGCATCCGCTTTCCCACAAGGCTTGGGCTACAACCCTACCGGCCTGGTGGCGGCGCTGACCTACTGGTCGGCCCGGGCAATCCGCGAGCAGTACCTGAAAAACCCCGGCCCACTGGTTCAGGCATAAGGAGCGATGACCATGAAAGCACTTGTTATCGCCACCTTCGCCCTTTTCAGCAGTTGCTCAGTGAGCGCCGCCGAAACCGACGTGATCAAGCAAGGCGAATACCTGGCACGCGCCGGTGACTGCGTGGCCTGCCACACTGCCAAGGGTGGCAAGCCCTTCGCCGGTGGCCTGCCAATGGAAACCCCCATTGGCGTGATCTATTCCACCAACATCACTCCGGACAAGACCGGCCTGGGCGACTACAGCTTCGAAGACTTCGACAAGGCCGTGCGCCATGGCGTCGCCAAGAGCGGTAGTACCCTTTACCCAGCGATGCCCTACCCGTCATATGCTCGCGTCAGCGACAGCGACATGAAGGCGTTGTACACGTACTTCATGAAGGGCGTTGAGCCCGTTGCCCAGAAGAACAAGGACAGCGATATTCCGTGGCCCTTGAGCATGCGTTGGCCGCTGGCGGCGTGGCGCTGGATGTTCGCGCCGGCTGTCGAGGAGCACCCGGCGCAAGCCACTGCCGACCCGGTGATCAGCCGCGGTGCCTATTTGGTGGAAGGCCTCGGCCACTGCGGCGCGTGCCATACGCCACGGGCGTTGACCATGCAGGAAAAAGCCCTGAGCGCCACTGATGGCAACGCTTTCCTGTCCGGCAGTGCGCCGCTGGAAGGCTGGATCGCCAAGAGCCTGCGCGGTGACCACAAGGACGGCCTGGGCAGTTGGAGCGAGGAGCAACTGGTGCAATTCCTCAAGACCGGTCGCAGTGATCGTAGCGCGGTGTTTGGTGGCATGAGCGATGTTGTCGTCCATAGCATGCAGTACATGTCGGAAAATGACCTGACGGCGATCGCCCGTTACCTCAAGAGCCTGCCGGCGGTGGACCCCAAGGATCAGCCGCACCAGTACGACAAGCAGGCAGCGGATGCCCTGTGGAAAGGCGATGACAGTCAGCGTGGCGCCTCGGTGTACATCGACAACTGCGCCGCCTGCCACCGTACCGATGGCCATGGTTATACACGTGTGTTCCCGGCGTTGGCGGGCAACCCGGTGCTGCAGACGGCGGATGCCACGTCATTGATCAACATCGTGTTGAACGGCGGCACCTTGCCGGCGACCCACACGACGCCATCCACCTTCACCATGCCGGCGTTCGCCTGGCGCCTGTCGGATCAGGAAGTCGCCGATGTGGTCAGTTTCATTCGTGGCAGTTGGGGCAACAAGGGCGCGCCAGTCAACGCCAGCGAAGTGGCGGACCTGCGCAAGAACGATATGCGCACTACCTCCGGCGATGACTTGGGGCAGGTAACACAAAAGCACTGATCCTTCCCTGGCCGCCAAACGGGACTGGTCAGAAACCTTGCGCCTCGATACTGTATATAAAAACAGTATCGAGGCGCTTTCATGTCTACTCCGCTGCCACCCCGAGGCCGGGGCACGGCCACCAACCTGCATAACCGCTTTTCGCCCACGGTCAGCGTGGTCGAGGATGACGGCTGGTTCCAGGAAGTGCCGCCGACCCAGGGCACCGAAGTGCGCATAGAGACGGCCAAGACCATCATCACCCGCAACAACTCGCCGGACTTGCCCTTTGATCGCTCGATCAACCCCTACCGTGGCTGCGAGCATGGCTGTATCTACTGCTATGCACGGCCCAGCCATGCCTATTGGGACATGTCGCCGGGGTTGGATTTCGAGACCCGGTTGATCGCCAAGACCAATGCCGCCGATGTGCTGGAACAGCAACTGTCGAAGCCGGGCTACGTGTGTGCGCCGATCAACCTGGGCTCCAATACCGACCCGTACCAGCCGATCGAGCGCGAGTACAAGATCACCCGGCGAACCCTGGAAGTCCTGCTGCGCTATCGCCACCCGGTAACGATCATCACAAAAGGATCGCTGATTTTGCGCGATCTGGACCTGCTCACCGAACTGGCCCGCCAGCGACTGGTGGCCGTGATGATCAGCCTTACCAGCCTGGACGACGAACTCAAGCGCATCCTGGAGCCACGTACGGCGGCGCCCAAGGCGCGGTTGCGGGCGATCCGGGTGATGCGCGACGCGGGGATCCCGGTGGGTGTGCTGTGTTCGCCGATGATTCCGATGATCAACGACAGTGAGCTGGAAAGCCTGTTGACCGAAGCCCACGCGGCGGGTGCGCAAAGTGCGGCGTACATGATGCTGCGCCTGCCCCTGGAGGTGGCGCCATTGTTCGAGGAGTGGCTGGCGGCCCATTACCCGCAACGCGCGGCCCATGTCATGAGCCTGGTGCGCCAGGTGCGCGGTGGTGAGGTGTATGACAGCCGCTTTGGTGTGCGCATGCGTGGTGAAGGCCCGTTTGCCGATTTGCTCGCCCAGCGCTTCAGCAAGGCGATCAAACGCCTGGGGCTCAACCGGCGAGAAGGCTTCAACCTGGATTGCAGCGCTTTTTGTCCACCCGGCAGACAGATGGCTTTGTTGTAGACTGAACGGGCGGAATGCCCTGGTGTTGTAGGGATAGTCGCGTTTTGACATCACTGAAACCCGCGTCCTAGAGCGGTTCATTCAGTTTGAGTTAAGTTTCGACGGTTACCTTGTTCAGCGAGTGACTGATGAGTCGGCACTCTGGCCCCTGGCGTTTTACAACTTTTCCACTGGCCAAGCGTCGAACTGACCTGAAAACTCCCCTGCATTAATCAAGAGGATGAATCATGAGTGACAAGGATAAACAGCCGTTGGCTGCGTCGGCTTCTGCCTCTCCAGTGGCGGAAACCGCCGATGCAGCGCTAAAGCATATCGTTGACGGCTTTTTGCATTTCCATCACGACGTCTTCCCGCAGCAGGAAGAACTCTTCAAGAAACTCGCCACGGCCCAGAGCCCACGGGCGATGTTTATTACCTGCGCCGACTCGCGCATCGTGCCTGAGCTGATCACCCAAAGCTCCCCGGGCGATCTGTTTGTGACGCGTAACGTCGGTAACGTCGTACCGCCTTATGGGCAGATGAACGGCGGTGTTTCCACGGCCATCGAGTACGCCGTCCTTGCCCTGGGCGTGCAGCACATCATCGTTTGCGGGCACTCCGATTGCGGCGCTATGCGTGCGGTCCTCAACCCCGCCAGCCTGGAGAAGATGCCAACCGTCAGGGCCTGGCTGCGACACGCTGAGGTGGCCAAGTCCATGGTCGAAGACAACTGCGACTGCGCCAATGAAGGCGAGAGCATGAAGGTGCTGACCGAAGAAAACGTCATCGCCCAACTGCAGCATTTGCGTACCCACCCTTCCGTGGCTTCGCGCATGGCCAATGGTCAGCTGTATATCCATGGCTGGATCTACAACATCGAGACCAGCGAAATCCGCGCCTACGATGCCGACCAGTCGGCGTTCCGACCGTTGGGCGGCGACGGGCCGATCCCTTGCGCGACGCCTAAAGCGCGCTTCTAACACACTTCCCTGCCGGGTAAAGCGGTGGCTGCCATGGACGCAGCCAGGCTTTACCGCGCCCGGCGAATGCCTCGGGAGAGTCATCATGCGTGCTGCTCAATTGAAAGCTGTATTGCCACGGGAGCTGCTCGCTTCCGTGGTTGTGTTTCTGGTTGCCCTGCCCTTGTGCATGGGCATCGCGATTGCCTCTGGCATGCCGCCCGCCAAGGGCCTGATCACCGGGATCATCGGCGGCCTTGTGGTGGGTTGGCTGGCGGGCTCGCCGTTGCAAGTCAGTGGTCCGGCGGCCGGTTTGGCTGTATTGGTATTCGAACTGGTGCGCCAGCACGGCATGCTGATGCTCGGGCCGATCCTGTTGCTGGCGGGCTTTCTGCAGCTGGTAGCCGGGCGTCTGCGCCTGGGCTGCTGGTTTCGCGTCACGGCCCCGGCGGTGGTGTACGGCATGCTGGCAGGGATTGGCGTGCTGATTGTGCTATCCCAGATTCACGTGATGCTCGACGGCGCGCCCAAGCCCTCGGGGCTGGACAACCTGGCAGGCTTCCCGGCGGCGTTGGCGGAGGCGATCCCGACCCTGGGCGGTGGCCTGGGCTGGCAGGCGGGATTGCTCGGGTTGTCGACGATGCTGGTGATGTACGTCTGGGATAAATTCCGCCCACAGACGCTGCGCTTTGTACCCGGCGCCTTGTTGGGTGTGGGCCTGACCACCGTGGTCAGCCTGATGCTGGCGTTGCAGGTCAAGCGCGTGGAAGTCCCGGAAAATCTTGCCGATGCCATCGATTGGCTGCGCCCCAGCGATCTGTTGAATCTTGCAGATCCTCAACTGTTGATTGCCGCGTTTGCGGTGGCGTTTATCGCGAGTGCCGAAACCCTGCTCTCCGCCGCGGCGGTGGATCGCATGCACAGCGGTCAGCGTTCTGATTTCGACAAGGAATTGTCTGCTCAAGGTGTAGGCAACATGCTCTGCGGCCTGGTGGGTGCCTTGCCGATGACCGGCGTGATCGTGCGCAGCTCGGCCAACGTACAGGCCGGTGCTACCACGCGCCTGTCGGCGATGTTCCATGGCCTGTGGCTGCTGGCGTTCGTGCTGTTGCTGTCGAGTGTGCTGCAGAGCATTCCGGTGGCGAGCCTGGCGGGCGTGCTGGTGTACACCGGTATCAAGCTGGTGGACGTCAAGGCATTCAAGGCATTGGGACGCTATGGGCGGATGCCGATGTTCACCTATGCGGCCACGGCGCTGGCGATCATCTTTACCGACCTGCTGACCGGCGTGCTGGTGGGCTTCGGCTTGACCTTGGTCAAGCTGGCGTTCAAGGCTTCGCGGCTCAAGGTCAGCCTGATCGACTTGCCCCAGGAGGGCGAGATGGAGCTGCGCCTGACCGGTGCGGCGACCTTTCTGAAAGTGCCGGCGTTGACCCAGGTGCTGTCCACGGTACCGGCGGGCAGCACTGTGCATGTGCCGCTCAATAACCTGAGTTACATCGACCATTCCTGCCTGGAGCTGCTCGAGGAATGGGGGCGGGCCAATGCGGCCAAGGGCTCGAAGCTGGTGATCGAGGCGCGCGGGTTGAAGCGCCGGTTGGAAGGTCGGGTGCGGACGACGACGGGGATAGGCTCAGCACCAGCCTGAAGCGCAGATAACCCCTGTAGGAGCCGGCGTGCCGGCGATGAAGCCCGCAAGATCACTTAGGTTCAAGGGCCTCATCGCTGGCAAGCCAGTGCCTACAACGGGGGATCAGGCAGGCTGGTCCAGCGCCAACTCAACCCCCAGCTGTCGCGACAGGCACGGCCAGCGCTTCCACGCGGCTTCCGTGTCCGGGCTCTTGAGCTGTTCGCGATAGGTCTCGACCGACTCCAGCGCAAAGCTGTCTTCGTTGAGCATTTCATCCACCGCGTGATGCACCGCTTCATCCAGTTGGTTGGCGAAGGTTTCGCCGATCAGCTGGTGGGCGATGACATTGGCCACGGTGGTGTCGGCCGGAATCAACGGCTGGCCAAAATGCTTGATGTACAGATCGTTGACCTCTTCGACCAGGCGATGAGCCAGGTAGGCCTCATCCAGCAGGCCGTCGAGCCCTTCGTGGCCGGCGAGGATGGCAGGCGGTTGCAGGAAGAAGTGCTCGGCAATTTTCAGCACCGGCTTGATCTGGCTTTCGATACCCGCCTCGCGGGCCACATCGTTGGCGGCGTCCAGCAAGTCCGGGACCAGGTCGATGTAGGCGGTGACAAAGCGAGTCATGACAATGTTGCGATCACCGTCAGCCAGGGAGATGGCCGAATGCAGGTGCGGCAATTGTTTTTCCAGTTGCTGGGCAAGCTGGCCCGTGCTGGCTTCGTGTTGATGGGCACGGGAAATCTGCTCGCGCAATGCGGCGGTGTTCATGAAAGCTCCAGTGATGCAGGCGTAGGAAAAGGGAGAGGATAAGGTAGCTCGTTTATACGAGAGCTTAAGACGCATTTGTCATAATTATTTCATGGTTATGCGCCTGCGTTATATCCTATTGCCATCGTTCGTCGGATAAACGATTCCGCACCCGGTTTTATTAGCCCCGACCGGTCATTTTTGCTCATTTGCCCCTACACATTGCGGGGTTGCAGAGCCTGTCTATACTCGGATTTGTACGCGATTAGCTGATGACGCCAGACTGCATAAGCAGGCAAGGCTAAGCGGTTGTAAGCAGTATGGAAGCCGCTCCCTTCGACGCAGGTGCAAACCGGCGGGATAACAAGAACGATAAGGGGAACCCGCAATGATGCGACATCCACACGTTTGGATGGGCCTCCTGTTGTGGTCAGTATTCGGCCAGGCACATGCCGCCTGGACAACGAATATGGCGCCAGGGGCGACAGAAGTCAGTCACGCTGTGTTCGACCTGCACATGACCATATTCTGGATCTGTGTGGTGATCGGCATCATCGTGTTTGGCGCGATGTTCTGGTCGATGATCGTTCATCGCCGGTCCACGGGGCAGGTCGCGGCCAAGTTCCACGAAAGCACTACCGTGGAGATCCTCTGGACCGTCGTGCCCTTGCTGATCCTGGTCGCGATGGCCATTCCGGCGACCAAGACCCTGATCAATATCTACGACAGCAGTGAATCGGATATCGATATCCAGGTCACCGGTTACCAGTGGAAGTGGCACTACAAATACCTGGGCCAGGACGTGGAGTTCTTCAGCAACCTGGCCACGCCCGCCGAGCAGATCCACAACCAGGCCACCAAGGGCGAACACTACCTGCTGGAAGTCGACCAGCCACTGGTGTTGCCGGTGGGCGCCAAGGTGCGCTTTTTGGTGACGGCTGCCGACGTGATCCATTCCTGGTGGGTGCCGGCGTTTGCGGTCAAGCGCGACGCCATCCCCGGCTTCGTCAACGAGGCCTGGACCCGTATCGAGAAGCCTGGCATCTACCGTGGCCAGTGCGCCGAACTGTGCGGCAAGGACCACGGGTTCATGCCCATCGTGGTCGAGGTCAAGTCCAAGGCCGACTACGACACTTGGCTCGGCGAGCGTAAGGAAGAGGCCGCCAAGCTCAAGGAACTCACCTCCAAAGAGTGGACGCTGGAAGAGCTGGTGGCCCGTGGCGACAAGGTCTACCACACCACCTGCGTGGCCTGTCACCAGGCCGAGGGCCAGGGCTTGCCGCCAATGTTCCCGGCGCTCAAGGGTTCGAAAATCGCGACAGGGCCAAAAGAAGGCCACCTGAGTCTCGTCTACCACGGCAAGCCGGGCACCGCGATGGCGGCCTTTGGCAAGCAGCTTTCGGAAGTGGATATCGCCGCCGTGGTGACCTACGAGCGCAATGCGTGGGGCAACAACAAAGGCGACATGGTCACGCCTAAAGACGTGCTGGCCATCAAGCAGGCGGAAAGCAAATGACCTACCTCAAGGCGTTTACCTCGACCCGCCCCGCCCACTCGCTTGCAGGAGAACGGCCATGAGCGCTGTGATCGATGACCATGGTCACGCCGACCATGCCCACGGCCCCGCCAAGGGGTTGATGCGCTGGGTGCTGACCACCAACCACAAAGACATCGGCACCCTGTACTTGTGGTTCGCTTTCACCATGTTTTTGCTCGGCGGCTCGTTCGCCATGGTGATCCGCGCCGAACTGTTCCAGCCCGGCCTGCAGATTGTCGAGCCGGCGTTCTTCAACCAGATGACCACCATGCACGGCCTGATCATGGTGTTCGGCGCGGTGATGCCGGCGTTCGTCGGCCTGGCCAACTGGATGATCCCGCTGATGATCGGTGCGCCGGACATGGCCCTGCCACGCATGAACAACTTCAGCTTCTGGCTGCTGCCGGCGGCGTTCCTGCTGCTGGTCTCGACCCTGTTCACCCCCGGCGGCGGGCCGAATTTCGGCTGGACCTTCTACGCCCCGCTCTCTACCACCTATGCGCCGGAAAGCGTGACGTTCTTCATCTTCGCCATCCACCTCATGGGCATCAGTTCGATCATGGGCGCGATCAACGTGGTCGCGACCATCCTCAACCTGCGCGCACCCGGCATGACGTTGATGAAAATGCCGTTGTTTGTCTGGACCTGGCTGATCACCGCGTTCCTACTGATCGCGGTAATGCCGGTGCTGGCGGGTTGCGTGACCATGATGCTGATGGACATCCACTTCGGCACCAGCTTCTTCAGTGCGGCTGGCGGTGGTGACCCGGTGCTGTTCCAGCACGTGTTCTGGTTCTTCGGCCATCCTGAGGTGTACATCATGATCCTGCCGGCTTTCGGCGCCGTCAGCTCGATCATCCCGACCTTCTCGCGCAAACCGCTGTTCGGCTACACCTCGATGGTCTACGCCACGGCGAGCATCGCGTTTTTGTCGTTCATCGTGTGGGCGCACCACATGTTCGTGGTGGGCATCCCGCTGGTGGGCGAGTTGTTCTTCATGTACGCGACGCTGCTGATCGCCGTGCCGACGGGGGTGAAGGTGTTCAACTGGGTCAGCACCATGTGGCAGGGCTCGCTGACCTTCGAGACGCCGATGCTGTTCGCCGTGGCCTTCGTGATCCTGTTCACCATCGGTGGCTTCTCCGGGCTGATGTTGGCGATTGCGCCGGCGGACTTCCAGTACCACGACACCTACTTCGTGGTAGCGCACTTCCATTACGTACTGGTGCCCGGCGCGATCTTCGGCATCTTCGCCTCGGCCTACTACTGGCTGCCGAAATGGACCGGCCACATGTACGACGAAACCCTGGGCAAGCTGCACTTTTGGCTGTCTTTCGTGGGCATGAACATGGCGTTCTTCCCCATGCACTTCGTCGGGCTGGCGGGCATGCCGCGCCGGGTGCCGGACTACAACCTGCAGTTCGCCGACTTCAACATGGTGTCGTCGATTGGTGCGTTCATGTTTGGCGCAACGCAGATCTTCTTCCTGTTCATCGTGATCAAGTGCATCCGTGGCGGCCCGCCGGCGCCGGCCAAGCCGTGGGATGGCGCCGAAGGGCTGGAGTGGAGCATTCCTTCGCCTGCGCCGTACCACACGTTCACGACGCCGCCGGAGGTGAAATGAACACTTTGGTGCAGGCCGACACGGTCTCCTTTGGGAGCTGGCTTGCCTGCGATGAGGGTGTGGCAGTGAGTAGATTCGGTGCCTGGCACACCGCTATCGCAGGCAAGCCAGCTACCACAGAAAATCAAAAGCGGGGTGGTCGCCATGGCTGAGTCCGTGCCTATCAAGCGCCTGGTTACTCGGCTGCTCATCCTGGTGGTGGCGATGTTCGCCTTCGGCTTTGCCCTGGTGCCGATCTACGACGTGATGTGCAAAGCGTTCGGTATCAATGGCAAGACGGCCGGGCAGTACGAGGGTGAACAGGTTGTCGACGCTTCACGCCAGGTGCGGGTGCAGTTCCTGTCCACCAACGCCATCGACATGGTCTGGGATTTCTACGCCAATGCTGACGAAGTGGTGGTCAACCCGGGCGCGGTGACGGAGATGTTGTTCGTGGCCCACAACCCCACCGACAAACCCATGACCGCCCAGGCCGTACCGAGTATTTCCCCGGCCGAAGCGGCGATGTACTTCCACAAGACCGAGTGCTTTTGCTTCACCCAGCAAGTACTGCAGCCGGGCCAGCGCATCGAAATGCCGGTGCGCTTCATTGTCGACCGCGACATGCCCAAGGATGTGAAGCATTTGACCCTGGCGTACACGCTGTTTGATATCACTGCGCGCCAACCGCCCGTGGCTGCTCATACCGGCGGCTAGCTACTGTTTGGGGCTCAATCAGGAGAGCGAATACATGTCGACTCATGATACGTACTACGTACCAGCGCAAAGCAAATGGCCAATTATTGCCACGATTGGCATGCTGGTCACGGTGTACGGCCTGGCCGTGTGGTTCAACGACCTGAAGGCGGCGCGCCCGGAATCCCACGGCCCGTGGATCTTCTTCGTCGGCGGCCTGCTGGTGGCCTACATGCTGTTCGGCTGGTTTGGAGCGGTAATCAAGGAAAGTCGCGCCGGGTTGTACAGCGCGCAGATGGACCGATCGTTTCGCTGGGGCATGAGCTGGTTCATCTTTTCTGAAGTGATGTTCTTTATCGCGTTCTTCGGAGCACTGTTTTACGTGCGGCACATGTCCGGCCCGTGGCTAGGGGGCGAAGGGCACAAGGGCATTGCGCACATGCTGTGGCCGAACTTCGAGTTTGCCTGGCCGTTGCTCAACAACCCCGACCCGAAAATGTATCCCGCGCCGGAGGGCACCATCAGCCCCTGGGGCCTGCCATTGGTCAACACCATCTTGCTGGTGAGTTCCAGCGTGACCATCACCATCGCCCACCATGCGCTGCGCAAAGGACATCGCGGTGCGCTGAAGATCTGGCTGGCGATCACAGTGTTGTTGGGCCTGGCATTCCTGGGGTTCCAGGCCGAGGAGTACATCCACGCCTATAAAGAGCTGGGCCTGACCCTGGGCTCGGGCGTGTATGGCGCGACGTTCTTCATGCTCACCGGCTTTCACGGCGCCCACGTCACCATCGGCACGATCATTCTGTTCGTGATGCTGATGCGCATCCTCAAGGGGCATTTCAACGCCGAGCACCAGTTCGGCTTCGAGGCGGCCAGTTGGTATTGGCACTTTGTGGATGTGGTGTGGATCGGGCTGTTTTTCTTCGTCTATGTGCTGTGAGCCGACTTACCACGGCGCATGAGAAACCAATTGGCCGCTGAAAAACCCCCAGGTGATCAAACCCAGTGTGATCACGGCCAGTACCACACGCACGGTCAGGGCGTTGACGAGGCGATTGGAGTTGCCCTCGTCCTTGACCAAGAAGAACAAGCCACTGAACAGACTCACAACGGTCGCGATCAGCATCAGGGCAATGGCGGCTTTGAGCATGGTCTGGCTCCAATGGGATGGGCGGGCAATGAAAACAAGTATAGCCAGCGCCGCAAAACGCTTTCGTCCAGGGATCGCACCTACCTTAGTGGTGCTGGTACTGCTGCCGTTGATGGTCGGCCTGGGGTTCTGGCAACTGTCTCGCGGCCATGAAAAACAGCTGCTGGTGGACAGTTATACCGAGCGGCGCGCGGCGGATCCGATCAGCAGTGTGCAACTCAACGACAGGGCTGACCCGGCCTTTCGCCGTGTGCGCTTGCGCGGGCAATTCGATCCCGAACACAGCGTTTTTCTCGACAACCGCATGCGCGACGGCAAGGCCGGCGTTGAGCTGCTGCAACCTTTCCATGACCAGGCCAGCGGCCTGTGGCTGTTGCTCAATCGCGGTTGGTTGCCCTGGCCGGACCGGCGCACGCCACCCGTTTTCAGCACGCCTGAGCAACCCTTGAACCTGGATGCCTGGGTGTATGTCGCCCCCGGTGAAACCTTCCAATTGCACGCCGACCCGGCGGGTGCGCAATGGCCGCGCTTGCTGACAGCGCTGCACCCTGCCGCGTTGTGGGCAGAGCTGGGGCGCAGCGGCTTTGCCTACGAGCTGCGGGCCGAAGCCGGCCCTGGCACCTACGAAACCACTTGGCCGATCGTGGCCATGGGGCCGGAAAAACACTTGGCGTATGCCGTGCAGTGGTTCGCCATGTCGCTGGCCCTGCTGGCGCTTTATCTCTACCTCGGATGGCACAACAAAAAGGAGAAGCCCCATGGGAGCGGCCATGAATCCACTCAACATGTCTGAGGTGCCTGACCGGCGCAAAGGCCGTTGGCAACTGATTCTGATCCTGATGATGGTGATCGGCCCGATGGCGCTGGCCACCTTCATGTACAAGCTGCAGTTCTGGGTGCCGGAAAGCCGCAGCTACCACGGTGAGATGATCGGCAACGGACAGACCCGCGCCGACATTGGCGTGCAGGCCGATGAGCAACGTTGGCAACTGCTGGTGACCGCGCCCGCCGCCTGTGCTGCCGATTGCCAGCAACTGGTGTACCTCGCGCGGCAATTGCAGATCGGCCTGGGGCGCGATGCCTCCCGCGCCAGCCATGCCTTGGCCAGTGCGCAGCCGCTGGGCAGCGACTATGACGCCAAGCTCAAGGTCGAATACCCGCAACTGCAACGCTTCCCGCTGGACCTGTCGACCTTCAGCAAAAACGCCGGAGCACCGGGCGATGCACAGCTTTGGATCGTCGACCCCCACGGCAACCTGGTGCTGCGCTACGACGCCAAGGTCAAGGGCAAGGACTTGCTCAACGACCTGCGCCACCTGCTGAAACTGTCCAACATCGGATAAGGGCATCGTCATGGCCAAACCTGGATTTCGCCTCGCGTTGTTTGCCACCTTGCTGGCGTTGATCGTCGTGCTGCTTGGCGCCTATACGCGCCTGACCCACGCCGGCCTCGGCTGCCCGGACTGGCCCGGCTGCTACGGCTTTATCAGTGTGCCCAAGACCGAAGCCCAGTTGGCCCATGCCGAGCTGCACTTCCCCGATACGCCGGTGGAGGCGGATAAAGGTTGGGCGGAAATGACGCATCGCTACTTCGCCGGCACCTTGGGCTTGCTGATCGTGCTGTTGGCCGCGCGTTCGTGGAGCCATCGGCGCGATCCTGGCCAGCCGGTGAAGTTGCCGCTGTTCGTGCTGGCGGTAGTGTTCGCCCAGGCGGCGTTTGGCATGTGGACGGTAACGCTGAAGCTGTGGCCGCAGGTGGTCACGGGACATTTATTGGGCGGTTTTGCGACCTTGAGCCTGCTGTTCCTGCTGACACTGCGGCTGTCCGGCGTATTACCCGCGTTGATCGTGCCCAAGCGCCTGCAGTATTGGGCGACGGCGGGACTGGTGCTGGTGATCGGGCAGATTGCGTTGGGTGGCTGGGTCAGTTCGAACTATGCGGCGGTGGCCTGTATCGATTTGCCGACCTGCCATGGCGAGTGGTGGCCGGCAGCGGATTTCGCCAACGGTTTTCATCTCACCCAGCACATCGGGCCCAACTACCTGGGCGGGCAACTGGACAGCGAGGCACGCACCGCCATCCACCTGACCCACCGCATCGGCGCCGTCATCGTCAGCGTGGTGTTGCTCGGCCTGGCCTGGCAATTGCGCGTGGTGGGCATGACGCGTTTGGCGGGCTTATTGCTGGTCGCCCTCGCCGCGCAAATCTGCCTGGGCCTGAGCAATGTGGCTTTCGGGCTGCCGCTGGCGGTGGCTGTAGGCCATAACGCCGGGGGCGCCGCGTTATTGCTCAGTCTGGTGTTGGTCAATTACCACGCGCGCACCAGCCTGGTCCGGGTGCGCAATCAACTGCCGTTCGGCTGGCGGTTTATCCCGCGCAAACACGTATCGGGCCTCATTACCCTTAAAGGAGAGATGCCATGGCGACCTTGATCGGCGCACACCACCGCCAGGCGATCTGGCGTGACTACCTGGAGCTGACCAAGCCGAAGGTGGTGGTGCTGATGCTCATCACCTCGCTGGTTGGCATGTTCCTGGCGACCCGCGCCGGCGTGCCGTGGACAGTGCTGGTGTTTGGCAACCTGGGGATTGCCCTGTGTGCGGGGGGCGCGGCGGCGGTCAACCATGTGGTGGATCGGCGCATCGACGCGGTGATGGCGCGCACCCACAAGCGGCCATTGGCCGAGGGGCGGGTGTCGCCGCTGGCGGCGTTGGCGTTTGCACTGTTTCTGGCTGTTGCAGGATTGGCGCTGTTGCTGGCGTTCACCAACCCGCTGGCGGCGTGGCTGACGCTGGCTTCGCTGCTCGGTTATGCAGTGATCTACACCGGCTTTCTCAAGCGTGCGACGCCACAGAATATCGTTATCGGAGGCTTGGCCGGCGCGGCGCCGCCACTGTTGGGTTGGGTCGCCGTCACCGGGCATGTCAGCGCCGAACCCCTGCTGCTGGTGCTGATCATCTTCGCCTGGACGCCGCCGCACTTCTGGGCCCTGGCCATCCATCGCAAGGAGGAATACGCCAAGGCCGATATTCCGATGCTGCCGGTCACCCATGGCGAGCACTACACCAAGGTGCATATCCTGCTCTACACCTTCGCCCTGCTGGCAGTGAGCCTGATGCCCTATGTGATCCATATGAGCGGCGTGCTGTACCTTGCCTGTGCACTGGTATTGGGCGGGCGCTTTCTGCAATGGGCCTGGGTGTTGTACCGTGGCGGTCGGCCGCACGCGGCGATCAACACCTTCAAGTACTCTATCTGGTACTTGCTGCTGCTGTTTATCGCCCTGCTCGTAGACCACTACTTACTGTTGAACCTATGACTCGAACTCAAAAAACTGTCTTCATCCTGGTGGCCCTGGTGGCATTGATCATGGGCCTGACCGTCAACAAGGTGCTCTCGGGCAAGGGCCAGGGCGACCCCACTGCCTTGATCGACGCCGGCATCATCCTGCTGCCGCAAAGCCGTCAGCTGCCGCCAGTGAGCATGACCAACCAGGAAGGCCAGCCGGTGGTGGTCAATGAGTTGAAAGGCAAGTGGAGCCTGCTGTTTTTCGGCTACACCTTCTGCCCGGACATCTGCCCGACCACCCTCGCCCAACTGCGCCAGATCAAGAGCGAGCTGCCCAAGGACGCGGTGGATAAGCTGCAGGTGATCCTGGTCAGCGTCGACCCGAACCGCGATACGCCGACCCAGCTCAAGCAGTACCTGGGCTACTTCGACCCGCAGTTCCAGGGCCTGACCGGCGCGAACGTGGAGGATGTGCAGAAGGTTTCGAATGCGGTGAGCATTCCGTTCATACCGGCCGACACCAGCAAACCGAACTACACCGTTGACCACAGCGGTAACCTGGCGCTGATCGGTCCGGACGGGACGCAGCGTGGGTTTATTCGTGCGCCGTTGAATAACCAGAAGCTCGTAGCGCAACTGCCGGTGCTGTTGCAGCGTAAATAAGCCGGACGCCAGCCCGGCCAGCACCACAAAACAAATGTGGGAGCTGGCTTGCCTGCGAAAGCGGTGTGCCAGTCAACATCTCCTTCGACTGATACACCGCATTCGCGAGCAAGCCCGCTCCCACATTTTTTGATCTCCAGTTTTGGGAGATCGAGTCAGGTCAGAACGCCGGCTTGATCGCGCCTTTGTACTTCTCTTCGATGAATTTTTTCACTTCAGGCGTGTGCAGGGCGGCAACCAGCTTCTTCACGGCGTCCGAGTCCTTGTTGTCTTCGCGGGTCACCAGAATGTTCACGTAAGGCGAGTCGCTGCCTTCGATGACCAGTGCGTCCTTGGACGGGTCCAGCTTGGCTTCCAGCGCATAGTTGGTGTTGATCAGCGCCAGGTCGACTTGGGTCAGCACGCGCGGCAGGGTGGCGGCTTCCAGTTCACGGAACTTCAGGTTTTTGCTGTTACCGGTGATGTCCTTGATGGTCGACAGGATGTTGGTCGGGTCCTTCAGGGTGATCAGGCCGTTCTTGGCCAGCAGCAACAACGCGCGGCCGCCGTTGGTGGCGTCGTTCGGGATCACCACATTGGCGCCGCTTGGCAGCTCGTCCAGCTTCTTGTACTTGCTGGAGTAAGCGCCCAGGGGTTCCAGGTGCACAGCGCCGACGCTCACCAGGTGAGTGCCCTTGGCCTTGTTGAATTCATCCAGGTACGGCTGGTGCTGGAAGAAGTTGGCGTCCAGGCGCTTTTCAGCGACTTGAACGTTTGGCTGCACGTAATCGGTAAAGACTTTGACCTGCAGGTCTACGCCTTCTTTGGCGAGGGCAGGTTTCACGAATTCGAGGATTTCCGCGTGGGGGACCGGCGAAGCGGCGACCGTAATGGTCTCGGCGTGGGCGGAAAACGCGGCAACGGCGGCGAAAGCAACCAGTAGTTTTTTCATCCAACAAGCTCCTTGTTCGGGCATCGGCCGGCGGGGGCCGGCCATGGCCGTTATTTTCGAGAAAAGTGCACCACCAGCTTGTCGCCGACGGTTTGCAGAATTTGCACCAGGACCAGCAGCATCACCACGGTCACGACCATCACATCGGTCTGGAAGCGCTGGTAACCGAAGCGGATGGCCAGGTCACCCAGGCCACCGGCACCCACCACACCCGCCATCGCCGTGTAGGACACCAGTGTAATCGCCGTCACTGTAATCGCCGCGAAAATGCCGGGGCGGGCTTCGGGCAGCAAGGCATTGATAATGATCTGGCGCGTGCTGGCGCCCATGGACTGGGTGGCTTCGATGATGCCACGGTCCACTTCACGCAGGGCGGTTTCCACCAGGCGCGCGAAGAACGGCGTCGCGCCCACGACCAACGGCGGAATTGCACCCGCCACACCCAGCGAAGTACCCGTGAGCAGCACGGTGAACGGGATCATCACGATCAGCAGGATGATGAACGGCAGCGAACGCAGGATATTCACGATCAGCGACAGCAGCGCGTACAGGCCCTTCTGTTCGAACAGTTGGCGCGGGCTGGTCAGGAACAGCAGCACGCCCAGCGGCAGGCCCAGTACGACGGTGAAGAACAGCGAACCGAACAGCATGGTCATGGTGTCGCCGGTGGCCAGCCAGATTTCGGACCAGTCGATATTAGCGAAGAAACTCAACAGGGCTTCCATTAGCGCAGGACCTCCATGTGAACGTCAGCGGCAGTGAAGCGCGCAAAGGCGGCGTCCATGTCACCGCCAGTGACGGCGAGGGTCAGTTGCCCGTAGGGGATGTCTTTGATGCGGTCGATACGACCGGCGAGGATGCTGTAGTCCACACCGGTTTCGCGGGCGACGGTGCCCAGCAGTGGCGCGTAGGTCGCTTCACCCTGGAACGTCAGGCGCACGATGCGGCCGGGTACATGGGCGAAGTCATCGCGCTGCTCGCCTTCGTCGACCTGCTCGGCTTCTTGCACGAAGCGCTTGGTGGTCGGGTGCTTGGGGTGCAGGAACACGTCGGCCACCGAGCCTTGCTCGACGATCACGCCGGCGTCCATCACGGCCACCTGGTCGCACACGCGGCGGATCACGTCCATTTCATGGGTGATCAGCACGATGGTCAGCTTCAGCTCGCGGTTGATCTCGGCCAGCAGTTGCAGCACCGAAGCGGTGGTTTGCGGGTCGAGGGCGCTGGTAGCTTCGTCGCACAGCAAAATCTTTGGCTTGGTCGCCAGGGCGCGGGCGATGCCGACGCGTTGCTTCTGACCACCGGACAACTGCGCCGGGTACTTCTTGGCGTGGTCCGACAGGCCGACACGGGCGAGCAATTCGGCGACGCGCAGGTCGATTTCTTTGCGCGACAGTTCGCCGGCCAGGGTCAGCGGCAACGCGACGTTGTCGGCGACGGTCTTGGACGCCAGCAGGTTGAAGTGCTGGAAGATCATCCCGACCTGCTGGCGGAAACGGCGCAGGCCGTTGGCGTCCAGGGCGGTGACTTCTTCGCCATCCACCGTGATCTTGCCGCCACTCGGTTCCTCGAGGCGGTTGATCAGGCGCAGCAGGGTGCTTTTACCCGCACCGGAGTGGCCGATCAGGCCAAACACCTGGCCGTTTTCGACACTCAAGCTGGTGGAGTGCAGCGCGGGAATATCCTTACCGGCGACGCGGTAGGTTTTATGGACGTTTTGAAACTCGATCACGTAGCGAACCTTGTGGGGCGCATGGAAAAGGGATCAGCGGTTAGCCGGGCGCGCATTTTAGCCTGTCCGTATAGTGTTTCTTAGCATTTATTTCGCATTCAACCAGCGATTTGGCAATAACGCGATCAAAGGTCATAAAAAAGGAACGGCCCAAAACCCCATCAGTCACTACTTAAGCAACTCGATTTCCCAGGTGCCGTGCCTGGGGTTTTGCTCAAACGAGCCGGGGATCGCTCTGGCCACTTTGAATAAGGAGTTTTGTCTGATGAGTACCAAGAAGCCAGCCACCCCGCCGAAGAGTGAACTCGCGGGCACCGATACCCTGGACCGTGGCAACACCAACGCCAAGCTACAGGCCCTGGAGACATTCCGTTCCGATGCGACCGGCCAGGCCCTGCGTACCAACCAAGGCGTGAAGATTTCCGACAACCAGAACACCTTGAAAGTCGGTTCCCGTGGCCCATCGCTGCTGGAAGACTTCATCATGCGTGAAAAAATCACGCACTTTGACCATGAGCGCATCCCAGAGCGCATCGTGCATGCCCGTGGCACCGGCGCCCATGGTTATTTCCAGACGTATGAAAACCATTCGGCGCTGACCAAGGCTGGGTTCCTGCGTGACCCAGGGCATAAAACCCCGGTATTCACGCGCTTTTCCACCGTGCAGGGCCCGCGTGGCTCAGGGGATACGGTGCGTGATGTGCGCGGTTTTGCGGTTAAGTTTTTCACCGAAGAAGGCAACTTCGACCTGGTGGGCAACAACATGCCGGTGTTTTTCATTCAGGACGCGATCAAGTTTCCTGACTTCGTGCACGCCGTAAAGCCTGAACCACACAATGAAATTCCTACCGGCGGATCGGCGCACGATACGTTCTGGGACTTCGTTTCGCTGCAGCCTGAATCCGCTCACATGGTGATCTGGGCAATGTCTGACCGCGCCATTCCAAAAAGCCTGCGCAGCATGCAGGGCTTTGGCGTGCACACCTTCCGCCTGGTGAATGCCGAGGGCAAATCCAACTTCGTCAAATTCCACTGGCGCCCTACGGCGGGTACTTGCTCGCTGGTGTGGGACGAGGCGCAGAAGCTGGCCGGTAAAGATACCGACTACCACCGTCGCGATCTCTGGGAAGCCATTGAGATGGGCGACTACCCCGAGTGGGAATTGGGTGTGCAGGTTATCCCCGAGGATAAGGAGCATGCCTTCGACTTCGACATTCTCGACCCCACGAAGCTGATTCCGGAAGAGCTGGTGCCGATCACCCCGCTGGGCAAGATGGTTCTGAATCGCAACCCGGATAACTTCTTTGCAGAAGTCGAGCAGGTCGCGTTTTGCCCGGGTCATATCGTGCCGGGTATCGACTTCTCCAATGACCCGCTGCTGCAAGGTCGGTTGTTTTCCTACACCGATACACAGATCAGCCGGCTGGGCGGCCCGAACTTTCACCAGTTGCCGATCAACCAGCCCGTGACGCCGCTGCACAACAACCAGCGTGATGCCATGCACCGCAGCACCATCGATAAAGGTCGTGCGTCCTACGAGCCGAATTCGATTGATGGCGGCTGGCCTAAAGAAACTCCGCCGGCGGCACAGGATGGTGGCTTCGAGACGTATCCGGAGCGCATCGATGCCCACAAGATCCGTGAGCGCAGCGAGTCGTTCGGCGATCACTTCTCCCAGGCGCGCCTGTTCTTCCGCAGCATGAGCAAGCACGAGCAAGAGCACATCATCGCGGCGTATAGCTTTGAGTTGGGCAAGGTAGAGCGTGAGTTCATTCGCGCGCGCCAAGTCAACGAGATCCTGGCGAATATCGACCTGGAACTGGCCAAGCGCGTGGCCCAGAACCTGGGGCTGCCAGCACCGACCCAAGGCACCGTGCCGGAGCGTCAAACCAAGCCGGAGCGCTCGCCAGCGTTGAGCCAGGCGAACCTGCTGCCGGGCGATATCAAGACCCGCAAGGTGGCGATCCTGGCAGCCAATGGCGTGGACGGCGTGGCGATTGCCGCGCTGAAAAAGGCACTCGAGGCAGAAGGTGCGCACGCCAAGCTGCTGGGGCCAACCTCGGCGCCGGTGAAGACGGCCGATGGCAAGAGCCTGCCAGTGGATGCGTCGATGGAAGGTATGCCGTCCATTGCGTTTGATGCGGTGTTCGTCCCTGGCGGGAAGGACTCGGTGAAAGCCCTGAGCGGTGATGGGGTGGCGTTGCACTTCCTGTTGGAGGCATACAAGCACCTCAAGGCGATCACAGTCGCCAGTGACGCGAAGCCGTTGTTGGACCTGCTGAAACTTGAGGTGGATGCGGGGCTGATCGTGGGATCGGATGCCAAGGCGTTCAAGGCGTTTTTTGCCGCGATCGGCCAGCATCGGGTTTGGGATCGCGAGCCTAAGGCCAAGGCGATTCCAGCTTAAGCTATTGGTTGTCAGTTAGATCGCTATCGCCGGCAAGCTGGCTCCTACAGGTTGATGGGTAGGAGCCGGCTTGCCGGCGATGCTTTTTTAGTCCGCCTTGCGCGGAATCAGCACGACCTGTGCCGGAATGTTCTTCAGAATCTGCCGGTGAATCTTCAGGTCATATCCCGAATCGATACGCTTCACCCGTTTGGTCAGTAACGTGGCCAGCCACGGGTAATCCTCTGTGCGCGGCGCCTGGATGCTCACGTCGCACTGGTAATTCACCACGTCGGTGGCAATTGCGTCCAGCTGGTGGCGCAGTTCTTCGATGTTGGTGAGGTTCAGCGCCACTGTGGTGCTGGGCGCTGCCGGGTCGATGACTTTGGCCGCGGGCTTGGCTTCGGCGGCTTTCAGGGCGGCCTCGGCTTTATCCAGCTCGGCTTTGCGGGCGTGCGTGATGGCGCTGTTTACGCCGCCGGTGAGTGCGGGCGCCTTGGGCATCAGGGCGCGGGCACGGCTCAGGGCGGTGGCGGCGGCGTTTACGTCACCTTTTTGCAACACGATCTGGCTGCGCTGCAGATAGGCTTCGGCCAACTGACGCTGGTAGGTCTCGAGCGCCGGGTCGTTGGGCGATTGAGCCTGTAGCGCGGCCAGTTGGTCTTCGGCGGTAGCCAACTCGCTGCTGGCCAGGTTTTGCTCCAGCTGCGCGATGGCCGCAGCGCGTGCGTCCGGGGCCTCGGGGGCGGCGGGCGGTGTGCTTTGACAGGCGCCCAGCAGCAGGGAAAATGCGGCAAGGAGCAGATAACGGGAGGTGAACAGCTTCATTCCTGCGACTCTCTATTTGCGCAAAAAGCGAGCAAGTCTACACCCCTCGACGGGGCAGGACAAAACTCAGCAGAAACAGGGCGGCGGCCGTGACCACAATCGATGGGCCGGCCGGGGTATCCTTGAACCAGGACAACGCCAAGCCCCCGCACACTGCAAGCATCCCCAACAGGCTTGCGCCGATCGCCATTTGCTCCGGTGAGCGGGCATGGCGCTGGGCAGCGGCTGCAGGAATGATCAACAGCGACGTGATCAACAATACGCCCACTATCTTCATCGCGACAGCAATCACCACGGCGATCAGCAACATCAGGGCCATGCGCAGGCTCGGCACGGGCAAGCCTTCGACCGTGGCCAGCTCTTCGTGCACGGTAATCGCCAGCAATGGGCGCCACAGCGCGACCAGCAACACCAATACGGCCGCGCTGCCGCCGAGAATCCATGCAAGGTCGGTGGGGCTAATCGCCAGCAGATCGCCGAACAGGTAGGCCATCAGGTCGATGCGCACTTCATGCATGAAGCTCAGCACCACCAGGCCCAGGGACAGGGTGCTCGGCGCCAGGATACCCAGCAAGGTGTCGGAGGCCAGTGGCTGGCGCTGTTGCAGGGTCACCAGCAGCACTGCCAGCAACAGGCAGCCCACGGTCACGGCGATGGTCGGGCTGACATCCAGCAAGAAGCCCATGGCCACGCCCAGCAGCGCAGCGTGCGACAGCGTGTCGCCGAAATAAGCCATGCGTCGCCAGACCACGAACGAGCCCAGTGGGCCCGCCACCAACGCCAAAGCCAAGCCTGCCAGCAGGGCGTAGAGCAGAAAATCAGCCATGCTTGCAGCTATCTCCATGAACGTGGGTGTGAGGCGCGGTGGGATCGTCGACCACGGCGCCATGCAAATCGTGGGCGTGGTCGTGATGGTGGTGGTAGATCGCCAGGCTCTGGGCGTTCTTGCCGAATAGCTCGACGAACGCCGGGTCGCCGCTGACCTGCTCCGGGTGGCCGGAGCAGCACACGTGACGGTTGAGGCACACCACTTGGTCGGTGGTGCTCATCACCAGGTGCAAATCGTGGGAGACCATCAGCACGCCGCAACCATGACGGTCGCGCAGGCGGGTGATCAGGCTGTACAGCTCGGCCTGGCCGGCGACGTCGACGCCTTGCACGGGTTCATCCAGCACCAGCAGTTCCGGCTCGCGCAACAGGGCGCGGGCCAGTAGCACGCGCTGCATTTCGCCGCCGGAGATGCTTTGCACCGGACTGTCGATCACCTGTTCGGCGCCGACTTCCTTGAGCGCAGCCTGGGCGCGGGTGCGGTCCACACCCGGCACCAGGCGCAGGAAGCGCAACACAGAGAGAGGCAATGTCGGGTCGACGTGCAGCTTCTGCGGCATATAGCCGACCCGCAGCTTGGGTTTGCGCCATACGCTGCCGGTGTCGGGCTTGAGCAGGCCGAGTACGGCGCGAACCAGCGTGGTCTTGCCGGCGCCATTGGGGCCGATCAAGGTGACGATCTGCCCAGGCTCCACGCTCAGCGCGATGTTATCCAGCACGTTTTGCCCGGCGAACGTGACCCCGACCTGCTCCAGGCGGATTAACGCGTTGCTCATCAAGCCCCCTGGCAGCCCGAGCACAGGCCGACCACTTCGACCGTTTGCCCTTCGACCCGGAAGCCGACATCGGCCGAGCTTTTGATGATGGCGTCGCTGATGCTTTTTTGTTCAAGCTCGATGGCGGCGTGGCACTCGCGGCAGATCAGGAACTGGCCCTGGTGCGCGTGTTCCGGGTGGCTGCAGCCGACGAAGGCGTTCAACGAGGCGATGCGGTGCACCAGGCCGTTTTCCAGCAGGAAGTCGAGTGCGCGGTACACGGTCGGCGGTGCTGCGCGACGGCCGTCTTGCTCACTGAGTACGCCGAGGATGTCGTAGGCGCCCAGCGGCTTGTGGCTCTGCCACACCAGTTCCAGCACGCGGCGACGCAAGGCGGTCAGGCGCAACCCCTTCTGTGTGCACAGGGTGTCGGCCTCCGACAGCGCGGTATGCACGCAGTGAGAGTGGTCGTGGGGACGGCTGGCAAGCGGTGTTTTAGGCATGAGCGGCGACAGATATTTGATAGAGACGTTATTATGTTACCCGTTCCTACGCCATTGAGTGGTCATCGTGTCCCGACTTTTTCCCGTTTTTGTCGTATTTGTCACCAGTTTGTTCATTACTGGCGCCGCTCAGGCCGAGGTCAAGGTGCTGACCAGCATCAAGCCATTGCAGTTGATTGCCGCTGCTGTACAGGACGGTGTGGCGGTTCCCGAGGTGTTGTTGCCCCCCGGTGCGTCGCCCCATAACTATGCGTTGCGACCATCCGACGTACGGCGCGTGCAGTCGGTGGACCTGCTGTACTGGATCGGCCCGGATATGGAGAGTTTCCTGCCACGCGTGTTGAAAGGTCGTACGGCAACAACGGTGGCCGTGCAGGACCTTCCAGGCATGAAACTGCGTCGATTCGCCGAAGATAGTCACTCCCACGCCGACGATGCCGACGAACATGACCACGATCACCGCCCAGGCAGCCTGGATGCGCACCTGTGGCTGTCTACCGTAAATGCTCGGGTGATTGCTGCGCGCATGGCGGCTGACCTGGCAGCCGCCGATCCGGCCAATGCCGCGCGGTACCAGAGCAACGCTAAGGCCTTCGAAGAGCGCCTCGATGCGCTGGACGCTCGCCTGAAAGCCCGCTTGGCGCCGATCGATGGCAAGCCTTACTTCGTCTTCCACGAAGCTTTCGATTACTTCGAAGACGCTTACGGCCTCAAGCACACTGGTGTGTTCAGCGTTGCCGCCGAGGTACAACCCGGCGCCCAGCACGTGGCTGCGATGCGTACGCGTTTGCAGGAAGTCGGCAAGACGTGTGTGTTCAGTGAGCCGCCGTTGCGCCCGCGCCTGGCTGAAACGCTGGTCGCCGGCTTGCCGGTGAAGCTGGCGGAGTTGGATGCGTTGGGCGGTTACACGCCGGCTACCGCTCAGGGTTACGAGCAGGTGTTGGAGAAGCTAGGGAATGACCTGGCCGGGTGCCTGGAGTCGTTGTAACAGATGGCGCATATCTAATGTGGGAGCTGGCTTGCCTGCGATTGCGGTGGGCCTGCGACGACATTGCTGGCTGACCTGACGCTATCGCAGGCAAGCCAGCTCCCACAATGACCGAGTTGGGCTTTAGAGGGCGAACGGCAGTTGGATCGTGACCTGCTGGCGTTGTGCCAAGCGATGCTCGAACTCCGCCGGGTCATGGATCAACACATCCTGGCCGGCAAACGATTCGGCCGCGATCAGGCGTGACAGCCAGAACCGCACACAGGCTACGCGCAACATCGTCGGCCACAGTTCTGCCTCTTTCGCCGTAAACGGACGCAGCGCTGCGTACGCACCCAGCAATGCCCGAGCGCGTTGCCCATCAATCACGCCATCAGCGTCCGAGCACCAGTCATTCAGGGCGATCGCCACGTCGTACAGCATCGGGCCGGAACAGGCGTTGTAGAAGTCGATCAGACCAGTGAGGTGCGTGCCTTCAAACATCGCGTTATCGCGGAACAGGTCAGCGTGCACGTTGGCGCGCGGCAGGGCGAGGATCTGGGCCTTATGCGCTTCGATCTCTGCCAGGGCGTCTTGCAACAGGCGCTGCTGTGCCTCGTTCAAGTGCGAAATAAGCTGCGCGCCTTCGCTGAGCATCCAGTCCAGCCCGCGATCGGTCTTGCGTTCCAGCACCTTTTCGCCTTGCGTCGCCAGGTGCAGGTGGCCAAGCAGGTCGCCTACTTGGGCACAGTGCTGGGCGTTGGCGTCCTTGATGTGCTTGCCGGCCAGGCGCGGTTGCAGCAGCGCCGGTTTGCCTTTCAGTTCGCGTAGGGCCACGCCTTCTGTGGTGCGCAGGGCGTAAGGCACGGGCAGGTCGGCGTCGTGGAGCACATCGAGCAGTTCGATGAAAAACGGCATCTCCGCGACCGGGCCGCGCTCAACCAAGGTCAGGACGAACTCGCCCTGCTCCAGGCTGATAAAGAAATTGGTGTTTTCGCTACCGGCGGCAATCCCCTGGAAGTCGATCAGGCGGCCGAGCCCGTAAGGGGCGAGAAAGGTTTCCAGCTCGGGCCGAGCCAGGGGGGTGAACACAGACATGGTTAAAACTGCCAGTACGGGCGCCGCGGTGCGCGGCGCCAATTGAAGTTAAGAAATCATTTCCATTCGAAGATCTTCCATGACGGGATCAGCATATCCGGCTGGTCAGAGCGGATGAAGTTCGCATCGGTTCCGTCCGCGCGCACCAGGAAATACGGGGGCGCCCCCTTCGGGGTAACCTTGATTGCGTACAGGAAACCGTTCTGGCGGTACTCCTGGATGGTCTTGTCGCCTTCCGTGCGAATGGTCACTTCCGGATCGCCTCCGGGGGCGTCGTCTGCCGCCATGGCAGCCATCGGAGCGAGTGCAATCAAGCCAGTCAGCAGCAGGCGATTGAATGTACGCATGATAACCTTGTCCCTTTGTCGTCATTGGTCCGGCTATTCTAGCGCCTGACCCGCCGAAAAGGTTGATTCTGCTCATGAGCCAAGCACCCCTCGTCCTGGTGGACGGTTCTTCTTATCTGTACCGCGCGTTCCATGCGCTGCCACCGCTGACCACCTCCAAAGGCCTGCCCACCGGCGCGGTCAAGGGCGTGTTGAACATGCTCAAAAGCCTGCGCAAGCAATACCCGGACAGTCCGTTCGCGGTGGTGTTCGATGCCAAGGGTGGGACCTTTCGCGATGACATGTACGCCGAATACAAGGCCAATCGCCCAAGCATGCCCGATGACATGCGCCTGCAGATCGAACCCCTGCACCAGAGCGTGATCGCCCTGGGCTTCCCGCTGTTGTGCGTCGAAGGCGTCGAGGCCGATGACGTGATCGGCACCCTGGCCCGCAGCAGTGCGGCCGCTGACCGCCCGGTGGTTATTTCCACCGGGGACAAGGACATGGCACAGCTGGTCGACGGGCACATTACCTTGGTCAACACCATGACCGGTAGCGCGATGGACATCGAGGGCGTGAAGGAGAAATTCGGTGTCGCTCCCGAGCAGATCATCGACTACCTGGCATTGATGGGCGATTCGTCCGACAACATCCCAGGCGTCCCGGGCATCGGTCCGAAGACCGCTTCAGGTTTGCTGGTTGGCGTGAACGGTGGCCTCAAAGAGCTGTATGAGCAATTGGATATCGTGCCGACCCTGCCTATCCGGGGTGCGAAGACGCTGCCGGCCAAGCTGGAAGAGCATCGTGAGATGGCATTCCTGTCCTATCAATTGGCGACGATCAAGGTCGATGTGCCGCTGGACGTGGGCCTGGATGACCTGCACCTGATCGAACCGGACCGTGAAAAACTGCTGGAGCTGTACACGCTGCTGGAGTTCAAGAGCTGGTTTGATGAGATCCAGCGCGATGCCAAGCGAGTGGAGCTCAAGGCAGCTCCTGCGGTTGAGGACGTTGTTGAAGTGGTGGCACCCGCCGAGGCGACTTACACCACCATCCTCGACCAGGCGACGTTCGACATCTGGCTGAAGAAACTCAACGACGCGAAGCTGTTCGCCTTCGACACCGAAACCACCGGGATCGATGCCCAGCGCGCGCAACTGGTAGGTGTTTCCTTCGCGGTGCAGCCCCATGAAGCCGCGTACATTCCGCTGACCCACTCCTACATCGGCGTGCCGGAGCAGTTGGACCGCGATACCGTGCTGCTGGCCCTGAAGCCACTGCTGGAAGACCCGACCAAGCTCAAAGTCGGCCAGCACGCCAAGTTCGACATGAACATCCTGGCCAACTGCGCCATCGGCGGCGACCCGGCTCATGGCATTACCGTGCGCGGCATCGCCTTTGACACCATGCTTGAATCCTACGTGTTGAACGCCACCGCAACGCGGCATGACATGGACAGCCTGGCCAAGAAGTACTTGGACTACGACACCGTTGCCTTCCAGGACATCGCTGGCAAGGGAGCCAAGCAGCTCACCTTCGATCAGATTGCCCTGGAGCAGGCTGGGCCTTATGCGGCGGAAGACGCCGATGTGACCTTGCGCCTGCACCAGGCGCTGTTTGCGCAACTGGCGGCCATCCCGAGCCTGGCAGGTGTACTCACGGATATCGAGATGCCGCTGGTGCCGGTGTTGGCGCGTATCGAGCGCCAGGGCGCGCTGGTCGACAAGGACTTGCTGGGCGTCCAGAGCATCGAGCTGGGCAACAAGATGGTCGAGCTCGAGCGCCAGGCGTTCGAGATCGCCGGCGAAGAGTTCAACCTGGGTTCGCCCAAGCAACTTGGCGCAATCCTGTACGAAAAACTCGGCCTGCCAGTGCTTAAAAAAACCGGCAAGGGCCAGGCCTCGACCGCCGAAGAAGTTCTGGCCAAGCTGGCCGAAGATGATTACCCGCTGCCCAAGGTGCTGATGCAGTACCGCAGCATGAGCAAGCTCAAAAGCACTTACACCGACCGGCTGCCGGAACAGATCAACCCGCGCACCGGGCGTATCCACACCTCGTATCACCAGGCGGTGGCGGCGACCGGGCGGTTGTCTTCCAGTGATCCGAACCTGCAGAACATCCCGGTACGTACCGCCGAAGGGCGGCGGATTCGCCAGGCGTTCATTGCGCCCAAGGGCTACAAATTGCTGGCGGCGGACTATTCGCAGATTGAGCTGCGGATCATGGCCCACCTGTCGAAAGACGAGGGGTTGATGAATGCCTTCCGTCACAACCTCGACGTACACACGGCCACGGCGGCCGAGGTGTTCAAGGTTGAATTGGGCGAGGTCACCTCCGACCAGCGTCGCAGCGCCAAGGCGATCAACTTCGGTTTGATCTATGGCATGGGCGCGCAGAAGCTGGGCAAGGACATTGGCGTCGATACCAAGACGGCCAAGGCGTACATTGATGTGTATTTCGCCCGTTATCCCGGTGTTCGCGAGTACATGGAACGCACCCGGGCCCAGGCGTCCGACCAAGGCTACGTCGAGACTTTCTTCGGTCGTCGCCTCTACTTGCCGGATATCCACTCCAACAAGCCACAGGAACGCGCGGCCGCTGAGCGCACTGCCATCAACGCGCCGATGCAGGGCACGGCGGCAGATATCATCAAGAAAGCCATGGTGTTGGTGGATAACTGGCTGACCGACTCAGGCCTGGATGCCAAGGTGATCCTGCAGGTACACGATGAATTGGTGCTGGAAGTGCGTGAAGACCTCGTCGCGCAAGTCAGCGAGAAAATTCGCGAGCACATGAGTGCGGCTGCTCAGTTGGACGTACCGCTGCTGGTGGAAGTGGGCGTAGGCAATAACTGGGACGAAGCACACTGATGACGGGGCTCCTGCCACCACCTTGCGTGGTGGCAGAGTGCTTTAGTCCAGAAGTCTTCGTCGGTTATTTCCAATAGTTTTTTGAACCTGCCGGAACTTAACCTGTGAACTGCTACTCAGAGTTACTGAATGGGTGGTGAAGCCCTTCAATGCTCCTATGTTGTGTTAAGTGTTGGCAGATATCTGGACCCCGCCCTAGCGGTCCGGAACTTGAACCCCGAACTTCCCCTCCCCATACGAAGTCCGGGGTTTTTTTTGCCTGCAGAAAAGTTACTCCGCGATTTCTGCGCCCTTGTCTGCCAGCTCCATCCAGCCGGCCAATACGGTGTAAGCCTCTTCCAAGCCCAGGCGTTTAGGCGCCGAGAACAGCTGAATGGTGATCGTATCGCCCCAGCCCTTACGGATTTCCGACTGCACTTTGAGCAGAGTGTTCTTGGCGGCGCCGTAGGTCAGCTTGTCGGCCTTGGTCAGCAGGATATGCATCGGCATGCCGCTGGCGACAGCCCAATCGAGCATCAACAGGTCGAAGTCGGTCATCGGATGGCGGATGTCCATCATCAGAATCAAACCCTTCAAACTCTCTCGGCCACCCAGGTAAGCCTCCAGGTGACGCTGCCAGTGCAGCTTCAGCGGGATGGGTACTTTTGCGTAACCGTAGCCCGGCAGGTCGACCAGACGCCGATCATCGTCTAGCTTGAAGAAATTGAGGAGTTGCGTACGGCCCGGGGTTTTCGAGGTGCGTGCCAGGCTGGCGTGAGTCAGGGTGTTCAGCGCGCTGGACTTGCCGGCGTTGGAGCGACCGGCAAAGGCGACTTCAAAGCCTTCGTCATCGGGGCATTGGTCAACTTTGGCGGCGCTGAGCATGAACGTGGACTGTTGGCACAGGCCGAGGATGGGATTCTTGAGTTGCATGAGTTTTCCGATGTGGGCGGTGCCGAAAAAGGGTGCGGCAAGCGGTGTCGTTTCCGTTTCAGTAGCGCCAGTATATAATGCCGCAGATTTTGTGTGTGCTTTGTCCCAGCGAAGGATGAAGTTCACGGGAGCGATAGACCTTTATTGCGCATTAGAACGCAAAACGCTCTCAAACCCTGAAATGGTCGACGTATGACCAAGTGGTTGCTCGCTATCGGTGTCCTGCTCCCGCTTTACGGCGCTCAGGCTACACAGGATCCGGAAGCGGTGTACAACCGAGTTTGCGTGGCTTGCCTGCCGGCCAGTTGCCCAACGCCCCCGTACGGGGTGACGAGGCGCCTGGGCGCCAAGACTGGCGCAAGGCATGGACACGCTGGTGCAACACGTGACCCAGGGTTTCAAGGCAATGCCGACGCGTGGTTTGTGCATGGACTGCAGTACTGAGGATTACCAGGCCGTCATTGAGTTGATGGTGAGTAAACCCGGTAGATAACTCTTAAACCCCTTAGCCGTAGTTGGATTAGCTGATGAACAAACTGATCGTGAGTCTGCTGTTGACCTTGGGCATCACAGGCGTTGCCGTCGCTGCAGAGGGCCCCCTGAAAGGTGATGCCACTGCCGGTCAAGCGAAAGCCGCCGTATGTGGTGCCTGCCATGGACCGGATGGTAACAGCCCGGCGCCGAACTTCCCCAAACTGGCCGGCCAGGGTGAACGTTACCTGACCAAGCAACTGCACGACATCAAGGATGGCAAGCGCACGGTCCTGGAAATGACCGGCTTGCTGACCAACCTCAGCGATCAGGACCTGGCAGACCTCGCGGCGTATTTTGCCAGCCAGAAAGGCAGTGTGGGAGCTGCTGATCCGAAACTGGTGGCCCGTGGTGAGAAACTATTCCGCGGCGGCGACCTGGAAAAAGGCCTGCCAGCCTGCACCGGCTGCCATTCGCCCAATGGCGCGGGCATCGCCGCCGCCGGCTTCCCGCATCTGAGTGGCCAGCATGCGACCTACATCGCCAAACAGTTGACCGATTTCCGCAAGGAAGAGGCGGGACGCGCCAACGATGGCGACGCGGCGATCATGCGCACCATCGCCCGCAAGCTGAGTGATGAAGACATTGCGGCGGTCTCCAGCTACATCCAGGGCTTGCACTGAGGTACAGGCAACGTTAACACTCGATTAATCCCGTGATGCAAGCATAAAAAGGGTGGCCCAGGCCGCCCTTTTTTGTGGCCGGTGCCGTTACACTAACGAACTCATGCCCGCGTAGACCTGTCACAACAAGGGTCGCGTGAGGCGACTTTATTTGTCCAGGAGTAAAGCATGCGTAATCTGATTCTCAGCGCCGCTCTCGTCACTGCCAGCCTCTTCGGCATGACCGCACAAGCCGCCGACGTGCCGCTTGAAGCCGGTAAAACCTACGTTGAATTGGCTAACCCGGTTCCGGTCTCGGAGCCAGGCAAGATCGAAGTGGTGGAGCTGTTCTGGTATGGCTGCCCGCATTGCTACGCTTTTGAGCCGACCATCAACCCATGGGTCGAGAAACTGCCTAAAGACGTGAACTTCAAACGTATCCCCGCCATGTTCGGCGGCCCATGGGATGCCCACGGCCAACTGTTCCTGACCCTGGAAGCCATGGGTGTGGAGCATAAAGTTCACAACGCGGTATTCGACGCGATCCAGAAGCAAGGCAAGCGCCTCACCAAACCAGACGAAATGGCTGACTTCGTGGCCACCCAAGGTGTCGACAAGGACAAGTTCCTGGCGACCTTCAACTCCTTCGCCATCCAGGGCCAGATCAAGCAGGCCAAGGAGCTGGCGCAGAAGTACGGCGTGCAAGGCGTACCGACCATGATCGTCAACGGCAAATACCGTTTCGACCTGGGCACCTCCGGTGGTCCTGAGCAAACCCTCAATGTTGCCGACCAGCTGATCGCCAAAGAGCGCGCAGCCAAGTAAGGGGCCCGTCATGCGCCGTTGGGGTACCGAACGTGTGGTTGGCTTGCATGATCCGCAGGTCAACGAACATCACCTGGAAACCACGGGCCTGCCGGCAGACAGCCGCCTGCGCCTGCTGAGCTTCAATATCCAGGTGGGCATCAGTACCGAGAAGTACCGGCACTACCTCACCCGTGGCTGGCAGCACTTGCTGCCCCACAACGGGCGTGCCGGCAACTTGCAAAAAATCGGCAACCTGTTGAACGACTTCGATCTGGTTGCCCTGCAGGAAGCCGACGGCGGCAGCATGCGCTCCGGTTACATCAACCAGGTGGAGCACCTGGCCCAGCTCGGGGCTTTCCCCTACTGGTACCAGCAGCTCAATCGCAACCTAGGGCGCCTGGCACAGCACAGCAATGGCGTGCTCAGCCGCTTGAAGCCCTCCGCTATTGAAGATCACCCGCTGCCGGGCCCCAAGGGCCGGGGGGCGATCCTTGTACGCTTTGGCGAAGGCCCAGAGGCCTTGGTTGTGGTGATGATGCACCTGGCGTTGGGGGCTCGCACCCGCACCATGCAGTTGGCCTACATCCGCGAGCTCATTGGCAATTACAAACACCAGGTGCTGATGGGGGACATGAACACCCACGCCAGCGACCTGCTGCAGAATTCTCCGTTGCGCGACCTCGGGCTCCTGGCTCCGCAAGCCGAAGCCACGTTCCCCAGTTGGCGCCCGCAACGCTGTCTTGACCATATCCTGCTCAGCCCTACCCTCACACTCGAGAGCGTGCAGGTGCTGGCGCAGCCCATCTCCGATCACCTGCCGGTCGCGGTAGAGATTCGTCTGCCGGGTTCGCTCACGGCTGATGCATTACCCGCGTTGAGCCCCGGCCCTCGCGGACCCCTTGCATGAGCGACGACGCCCAGCGCTGGAAAGAGAAATACCTCAAAAGTATCGAGCAACAAGATAAGCTCGAACGCCGTTGGGCTGCCCGCCTCGACCTGCTGCGCCGTGGGCTGGTGCGCAGCACGCTGGCTGCTGAGGGCACCGACCGCGCGGTCGACCAGTGCATGAAGGAAATGCGCGACGTTGTCCGTACCGATGATATGGATGCCGCTCTCGCCGCCTTGCTGCCGCGCCTGGAAAAAGCCGTGCTGGATTCGGAGCAGCGCCGCGAAACCCGGGTCGACCAGATCAGTACTGCGTTGACCTCCCTGGTCAGCCAACTGCAAAAACTGCCATTACCTCGTGAAGTGGCCCGGCCGCTGAAGACGTTCGCCAAGCAGCTGGACGGCCGTGTCAGCCAGGCACGTGAGATCCCCTTGCTGCTCAGCGAATTGAGCAGCCTGCAGGGCCAGGCGCTGAACAATCTGGAGCCGGACGGTGAAGTCGCGCGGCCTGGGCCTGGGCTTCTGCAGCGACTGTTCGGTTCCAAAGAGGTCGAGAACGAGGCCGTGGCAAGCGATCCAGCACCCGGCCCGGCACCCCGACCCGCAGCGGCCAAGCCTGTTGCCGAATCTGAATCGCCCGAGCCTGAGCAGTCGGAGGAACTGACGCAAGCCTTGCGCGCCTTTGAGCCACAGCCTCAAGCAATGCTCGCCCCTGCAGTAGAGCCGGCCGCACCTGCCAAGGTTGTCGAAGCCGTCAGCGAAACGTTTGTCTACGAGGCCCCGGTTCAAACTGCTCCCGTTGAACTGCCCGCAGCGCGTGTAGAGCCCGAACCCCAGGCCGAAGCAGTTGCACCGGAAAGCGCCCTCGCCGCCTTCATCGAAACGCCTGACGTTCAGGTCGACACCCCGGACGAGACCGTCATCGGCAGCCTGTCGCTGCCGCCGGTGCTGGAGGCCGAGGAGCCCGATCCTGACGAGTTGCAAGCGGACGGCACGTATTCCTTACCGGATTCGCCGGAGCCGTCCTACAGCTCCGTGGCCAAACACATTGAAGACACCCTGCTCGGGCTTCTGGAGGAATTGTCGCTGCCCGAGCGCCACCGGCCCCAGGCCGAAGCCATGCGCGAGCGCCTGGCCCACGGCTTGAACTGGTACGAACTGCTACCGATCCTCGACGACTTGGCTGTGTTAATGCTGGCAATTACCGACAGCGGTCAGCATGAGTTCGAGGCTTACCTCAAGCAGCTCAACGAGCGCCTCGAAGCGTTCCAAGGGCATTTGCAGGTTGCCAGCGACGGCCATGCCGATAGCCGCTCCGCCGCCCGGGAGCTGGATACACAGATCCGCGAACAGGTCGATGGCCTGCAAAGCAGCGTGCAGGAGGCCGCCGACCTGGACAGCCTCAAGCACGTATTGGAAAGCCACCTCGAAGGCCTGCTCGGCACCATGGATGAGCACCAGCAGCAGCGTGACCTGCGCGAGCAGGAAACCGCGGCGCGCCTGAGAGGCTTGGCTGAGCGGGTCGCCAACATGGAGCAGGAAGCCCAGGGCTATCGCGAGCACCTGGAGGTACAACGCCAGAAAGCCTTGATCGATCCGCTCACCGGCCTGCCCAACCGCGCCGCATGGAGTGAGCGTCTGGATCAGGAGGTCAACGACTGGCATCAACGTGGCAACAGCCTGTCGCTCGCGATGCTGGACTTGGACCACTTCAAGCGCATCAACGACGGCTACGGCCACCTGGCTGGCGACAAAGTACTGAAAATCATCGCTAGCGTGCTGCGTAAACGCCTGCGCCCTAGCGACTTTATCGCGCGTTTCGGCGGTGAGGAGTTTGTCCTGCTGATGCCGGACTCATCCCTGGCGGACGCCCTGGCTGCGGGCGAGGTGTTACGTGCAGCGATTGAAGCCTGCCCGTTTCACTTCAAGGGTGAGCCGGTGACGATCACCGTGTCCATGGGCGTGGCGCAGTTCCAGCCGGGAGAGCGCAGCGACCTGGCACTCAAGCGCGCCGATGCAGCCTTGTATCGGGCCAAGGCCGCCGGGCGGAACCAAGTGCAGGCCGCCTAAAAGATGTTCCATTTTGTAATTTGACGGTTGGGTCACAAACGGTACGTTACACTGTTGCATTATCGTCTTTAGCGTAACGTCTTCCGCCATGAAATCCTTGTACATCGCCTTTGTGTTTCTCCTTCTCGCGGGCTGCGCCAGCGGCCCTCGCCTGGACACCACCCACCCCTCGGTGAACTACGACAACCGCGTGCAGTTCATTGTCGTGCATTACACCTCCACCAACCTTGAACGCTCCCTGGCATTGCTCACCCACGGCCAGGTCAGCAGCCATTACCTGATCGGCGACGATGCGTCGGGCACCCTCTACAAGCTGGTGGATGAGAGCAAGCGCGCCTGGCATGCCGGCGAAAGCGAGTGGATGGGCCGCACCTGGCTCAACTCCAGCTCCATTGGTATCGAGATCGTGAACCCTGGCTACAAAGACACGCCGACAGGCCGTTTGTGGTATCCGTACTCCGAGGCGCAAGTGCAGTCCTTGGTGGTGTTGCTCAAGGACATCATCAAACGCAACGGCATCGACCCCAAGAACATCATTGGCCACAGTGACATTGCGCCGCTGCGTAAGCTCGACCCGGGCCCTCTGTTCCCCTGGAAGCGCCTGGCAGATGAGGGCCTGGGTGTCTGGCCGGATGCCCAGGCCGTGGCGCGTTTCCAGGTGCAGTACGCCACGGAGCTGCCGAGTATCACCTGGTTCCAGGAAGAATTGGCTCATCTGGGCTATCAGACACCCCAGACCGGCGAGCTGGATGTGGCCACGCGTCATGTGATCGCGGCGTTCCAGATGCATTTCCGGCCGTCGCTGTTTGATGGCACGCCGGATGCGGAAAGTGCCGCGATCCTGCGTGCGTTGAACCGCCGCTAGAGCGGCAACGCCATATAGAACTGAGTGCCCTGCCCCGGCCGCGAATACACGCCCATGCGGCCGCCGTGCAGTTGCACGATTTCCTTGCACAGCGCCAGGCCCAGGCCGGCGCCGCCTTTCTTGCGGCCCACCTGGACGAAGGGTTCGAAGATCCGGCCCTGCTGCCCATAGGCGATGCCTTCGCCGTTATCCTCGACGCTGATGATCACCCGCTCGCCATGGCGTCGCGCCTGCAGGCGAATCTGCCCGCCTGCAGTGGTGTGGCGCAGGGCGTTGCCCAGCAGGTTGTCCAACACGCGCTCAAGCTGTGCCTGGTCCGCGTACAACCGAGGCAGGTCGGATTGGGCTTCTACCAGCAGTTCGATGTCTTGCGCCTTGGCCGGCTCGGCGAAACGCACACGGGCGTGTTCCAGCAGGTCGGTCACATCGCACGGCCCTAGGGTGAGTTTCTGCAGGCCGTTCTGGTAGCGGGAGAAGTTGAGCAGGTCGTTGATCAACTGCATCAAGCGCTGCATTTCTTCGTTGACCGTGTCCAGCAGGTCCGCTTCACGGGACTCTGCCGGAAACTTCGCGCGTTCTCGGAACAGTCCGAACGCCATGTGCATGCCGGTCACCGGCGTGCGCAGCTCATGGGAGGCGCGCAGGACGAACTCGCTGCGCACCCGTTCGAAGGCGCGTTGTTCGGTGACGTCATGCAGCACCATCACCGCGCCGAGGATGTGTCCTTGGGTATGGCTGACAGGCGTCAGGCTGTAGGTCAGCAGGCGCAACTCGCCCTCGACCTCCACTTCCAGATCGTCCGGCGCCCGTTCTAGGTTGCCGCCGCGCAATACCAGTTGCAGCTGCTCGTCCAGTTCCGGGCGCACCAGTGCTTCGCCAAGACCTTGGCCCAGGCGCGCCTCGTCCCAGCCCAACTGACGCTGGGCCACCGGGTTGAGGTGTTCCAGGCGGCCTTGGCGGTCAATCATCAGGAGGCCATCGTCGATGCTGTCGAGCACCGCCTGCAGACGCTGTTGACCGGCCAGCAGCTCATCGACGTTGGTCGCCTGATGCTGGCGCAACGCCTCGGCCATGATGCCGAAACGTCGGGTCAACTGGTTCATTTCCGCCGCAGACGAGATCGGCAGTGTCACTTCGAAATCACCTTGCCCGATCTTGTCCGCGGCCTTGGCCAGCGCTTCGATAGGCCCGCCAAAGCGTCGGGCAATGCCATGTGCCGTCACAAACCCGATGATCAGGACCGCAAGCCCCACCAACCCCAGCAACCCGGCGATCAGCAGCGCGCGCTCACGAGATTTGTGCTCGCTGTTGCTGATATTTTCCAGCGCCTGTTTGTGTTCGTTGATGAGGCCATTGCGCAGCGTATTGAAGGTGTCGGTAAGTTTTTCCTTGGTGCCGGGAGGGGGCGTCGGTTGCTGGGACTCGTCGAAGGCTTCCAGCAATTGCTGATACTGGCCGCGGGCCTCGCTGAAGCCCGTCCCGTGCCGGTCGCGCTGTTCATGCGCGATGCCCTGATCCAGCAGGTCGAAATAGTGCTGCTTGGAGGCTTGAAGTGCCTCGGGGTCGGGGCGCTCCTCCAGCATCATGATCAACTGATCACCCAGGCTTTGGCGCAGCTTGAGGCCCAGGTCCAGGGTGATGAAGTTGCTGCGAATCAGGGACTCCTGGGTCTTGGCCATTTGCATGACGCTCACCAGGCCCAGGATCAAGCCCAACAGGGCAACGGTGATCAGCGCTGAGATGCTCAGGAATAACCGAGTGCGCAGCTTCATCGCTAACTTCATAGGGTACAGCTCACAGGTTGTACTGTTTGCGTTTGCGGTACAGGGTCGACGCGTCGATACCCAGGGTGCGAGCCGCCTGGTCCAAGGTGTCGCTGGTGGCGAGCACGGCGCCGATGTGGGCTTTCTCCAGCTCGTCCAGGCTCAATGCCGCACCGATACGCGGGGCATTGTTGGTTGGCTGTTCGGCCATCCCCAGGTGGCTGATTTCCACCTTCTCCTGTGGGCAGATGATACTGGCACGCTCCACGACGTTACGCAGTTCACGGATATTCCCCGGCCAGCGGTAGTTGAGCAGTGCTTCGCGCGCTTCATCGCTGAAACCCCGTGCCGGTCGGGCATATTCCTTGACGAAACGTGCCAGGAACCGATCGGCCAGGGTCAGAATGTCTTCACTGCGCTCGCGCAGTGGCGGCAGATGCAAGGTGATCACGTTGAGGCGGTACAGCAGATCCTCCCGGAAGCGGCCGTCACGCACCATGTCTTCCAGGTTCAGGTTAGTGGCGGCGAGGATGCGTACATCGGCACGGCGGGTAACCGGGTCGCCCACACGCTCGTATTCCTTGTCCTGGATAAAGCGCAGCAATTTTGGTTGCAACGTCAGTGGAAAATCGCCGATTTCATCGAGAAACAACGTGCCGCCATCCGCTTGGTTGACGCGACCCAATGTGCTCTCGCTGGCACCGGTAAAGGCACCACGGCTATGGCCGAACAATTCGCTTTCCATCAGCTCTGCCGTCAGCGACGGGCAGTTGATGGTCACGCAGGATTTCTTCGAGCGTTTACTCCAACCGTGAATGGCGCGGGCCAGCTCACCTTTACCGGTACCGGATTCACCCAGGATCAGAATGTTGGCGTCGGTGCCGGCCACTTGGCGCGCGGTCTCCAGCACTACCATCATCGAAGGGCTGTGAGAGTCGAGGCCGTCTTTCGGCTGGCGTACTTCGCCTTCGAGGGCTTCCAGGCGCGCGGAGAGTTGGCGCACTTCCAGTTGCTTGGCAGTGGCGAGCCGCAATTGATCGGGGCTGCAGGGCTTTACCAGATAGTCGGCGGCACCGGCCTGGATCGCATCCACTGCGGTATCGACTGCCGAATGCGCGGTGACAATCACCACGCGCATCCACGGCGCTTGGATGCGCATCTGGGCCAGCACGTCCAGGCCATTGTCTTCGCCCAGGCGCAGGTCGAGGAAGCACAGGTCGAACACCTGGCGCTGCATCAGGGTATCGGCCTGGGCAGCGCTGTTGGCGGTGGCTACGGTGTAGCCTTCATCTTCCAGGCAATAACGGAAGGTGCGGAGGATCGCGGATTCGTCATCCACTAAAAGAATGCGGCCTTGAAGTTCCTTGGCTGATTCCATCTGTCCCGCGCTCCTTAAACTATGAATGATGGTGTTTAGTCCCGGAATAATCGGGCAAGTTGCATGGTTTATTCTGATCGATAAATAGCATCGTCGTGCAGGTATCTGCACCGCTTCCTACAAAGCCCCGCCTGATGGCGTTTTCATGCCGTCTTGCCACTTCGGCAACGCACTCTGAGTGTTCTATCCCTTGATCCGACCGCTGGCCATCGTGCATTTCGCACGGCCCGCGAGGGGGCATCGTGCAGGATGCTGGGCGTGTGTCGGATTAATAATATTTAACTCATTGATTTTATTGAGTTTTATTTTGTAAAAAAGCTGGCATGCGCTCTGCAATAGCTCTCCCAACGAATAATCAAAATGCGGGAGAACAACAGCATGACTCGCCAAAGCCTCAGCCAATTGCGTGTGTCGCCACTGCGCCTGCAACAAGGTCTGTTTGCCAGCCTGGCCTTGATGGTCACGCTGATTGGCGGCCAACAGTTGCAACATTGGCAGCAGAGTCAGCAGCAGATTCCCCAGTTCGAACGTCCAGCCATGATCCAAACCCATTTCCGTTCCGTTGGCAGCGTAGCTGCCGACGTAACAGCCCCGCAATTGCGGATGGTTGACCAGGAATCTTCCCTGAGTGAACTGCCATCCCAGGAGCGTTGGGTGTTCTAGGCACCATAAGGCCGCTCCTGTTGAGTGGCCGCACGGCACTACCGCTGTTACCTCTTAAAGAAGCATAAGGAGAATCACCATGTTGAGTTGGGCAATCACATTTCTGATCATCGCCATTGTGGCTGCAGTCCTGGGCTTCGGTGGTATCGCGGGCACCGCCACGGGTATCGCAAAAATTCTGTTTGTGGTCTTCCTGGTGATGTTCATCGCTTCCTTCTTCTTTGGTCGTCGCGGCCGAGGCTGAACATGACCACTTTGTCCTTCAAAGCCATTACTGCCGCCCTGCTTCTGGGCGGCAGCGGCTTGGCAATGGCCGCCAATGACGGCCAGTCCCGAGCCAACGAATTGCTCAGCGCGGACCCGCAATACCGCGAGACCTGGCAAGGCGTGGTGAAGAAAGAAGAGCGTCTGCCGGAATGGGTCATGAACCTGTCAGGCACCGCCGAGCAAATGAATGCCGTGGAAGAAGATGGCGACAAGTACTTGGTCGGGCCGCTCTGCGAAACCGCAGACACCTGCTTGAACAAGCGCCTGATTGTTGCCTTCAGCCTCGACAAGGAAGACGCCTACGCCATGTTGGTGGAAGTCCCGGCCGGTCTGCCGGCGGACAAGTCCCCGACGCGGCACGCCGATTACCGTTTTATCGGTAAGCCGGATGAGGGCATGCAGAAGCTGCTGATGGAGCAGCTGAAGAAAGATCCTAATTGGTACTAGGTTCCGTCTGACGACATTGTCGTCTACGGGGCCAGCGTCCATAGAAAGAAGCCCCTCGCTTCTTTCTGTCTGCGCCACCCGAAAAGGGCGGTGCATGACCAAGGGGCCGGGTTGCTCTGATCAATTGCGATCGGCGTGACCTACGGGTACAGGGAGTGCCTGCGCAAGGGCCGGGTCAGGCGAAAAGCTGCGACGCAGGTTTACAAGCCGATGGCTTGCTGAACCTGCGGCGGGCTTGTCAGGCTCGCTCAGCTTCCTATGCTCTCCTTAGCCGCAAATTTCCTTCCTGCTCTTTCCCAACCATTACTTCGTGTGTCGGGCTGACCATCTATCGATAAAATTTGGCCTGGTCCATAGGACATTTCCGACGCTAAACGACGGTATTCCCAAGCATTTCTGCCAAGGCTCCAAAGACGTCCTGATTCTCTGAGCGAGCCGGGTTTGGCAGGTTCACGGCATGTTTGCCGGACAAAATGTCACATTTGAACTGACCGTTCGGACAGTTATTATTAAAAAAAGCCATGCCGATTCGGCATAGGGTAGGCGTTTACGGCATTAGACGTCGCTCCCTTGCATGGGAATAGTTGCGCCTTTTTTCGCCTGCCAGTAAGCCATTTCGGCCACGCTGCGGTGACCTTCCATGGAGGCAGATGCACACACTTTTTCGCTTTCGAGCGTTGCGGCTGGCGCATTTGCCTTAAGTTCACTTGAAGTAAGGGTAATGACATGAAGAAGGCAAAGCTAAGCCTCGCCTGGCAGATCCTCATCGGTTTGGTGCTGGGGATCGCAATCGGTGCAGTGCTCAACCATTTCAGTGCTGAAAAAGCCTGGTGGATCAGCAATGTGTTGCAGCCAGCGGGCGATATCTTTATCCGCCTGATCAAGATGATCGTGATCCCGATTGTGATCTCCTCGCTGATCGTCGGCATTGCCGGTGTCGGTGACGCGAAGAAACTCGGGCGTATCGGCGTCAAAACCATCCTTTACTTCGAAATCGTCACTACGATCGCCATCGTGGTCGGCCTGTTGCTCGCCAACCTGTTCCACCCGGGCGCTGGCATCGACATGAGTACCTTGGGTACCGTCGACATCTCCAAGTACACCGCCACTGCCGCCGAAGTGCAGCATGAGCATGCGTTCATCGAAACCATCCTCAACCTGATCCCATCGAATATCTTCGCCGCCGTCGCCCGTGGCGAAATGCTGCCGATCATCTTCTTCTCCGTGCTATTCGGCCTCGGCTTGTCGAGCCTCAAGCCTGAGCTGCGCGAGCCGCTGGTGACCATGTTCCAGGGCGTGTCCGAGAGCATGTTCAAAGTCACGCACATGATCATGAAATACGCCCCGATCGGCGTATTTGCACTGATCGCCGTGACCGTCGCCAACTTCGGCTTCGCCTCCTTGCTGCCGTTGGCCAAGCTGGTGATCCTGGTTTACGTCGCCATCCTGTTCTTCGCCTTTGTGATCCTCGGCCTGATCGCCCGCCTGTTCGGCTTCTCGGTGATCAAGCTGATGCGCATCTTCAAGGATGAGCTGGTGCTGGCCTACTCCACCGCCAGCTCCGAAACCGTGCTGCCGCGCGTGATCGAGAAGATGGAAGCCTACGGCGCGCCGAAGGCGATCTGCAGCTTCGTGGTGCCAACCGGTTACTCGTTCAATCTCGACGGTTCGACCCTGTACCAGAGCATTGCCGCGATCTTCATTGCGCAGCTGTACGGCATCGACCTGTCGATCGGCCAGCAACTGATGCTGGTGCTGACGTTGATGGTCACCTCCAAAGGCATTGCCGGCGTGCCGGGCGTGTCCTTTGTGGTGCTGCTGGCCACCCTGGGCAGCGTGGGTATTCCGCTGGAAGGCCTGGCGTTTATCGCCGGTGTCGATCGCATCATGGACATGGCGCGTACCGCCCTGAACGTGATCGGCAACGCCCTGGCCGTGCTGGTGATCTCCCGTTGGGAAGGCATGTACGACGACGCCAAGGGCGAGCGTTACTGGAACTCGCTGCCGCACTGGCGCAGCAAGGAAGCCTCGCCGGCCGCCCAGGCCACCCGCAGCTGATAGCCTGACGGCTCGAAGACAAACCCCGGAAAATTCCGGGGTTTGTCGTTTCTGCCAGCCCCGCTATCATTCGCTGCATTCTTCAAGGGGTTTAAGTGATGCTCAATGGCCTGTGGCTTGGCTTCTTTGTCGTGGCAATGGTGTCGGCACTGGCGCAATGGCTGGTCGGCGGTAACGCCGGAATATTCGCGGCAATGGTCGAAAGCATTTTCGCCATGGCTAAATTGTCGGTGGAGGTCATGGTGCTGCTTTTCGGCACCCTGACGCTGTGGCTGGGCTTTTTGCGCATTGCCGAAAAAGCCGGGATCGTCGATTGGCTGGCCAAGGCCCTCGGCCCACTGTTTCGCCGCCTGATGCCGGAAGTCCCTGCCGGCCACCCGGCCATCGGTTTGATCACCCTGAACTTCGCTGCCAACGGCCTGGGCCTGGATAACGCCGCCACGCCCATCGGTTTGAAAGCGATGAAGGCGCTGCAAGAACTCAACCCTATCCCCAACACCGCGAGTAACGCGCAGATCCTATTCCTGGTGCTCAACGCGTCTTCGCTGACGCTGTTGCCGGTGACGATCTTCATGTACCGCGCCCAGCAAGGCGCGGCGGACCCGACGCTGGTGTTCCTGCCGATCCTGCTGGCGACCAGCGCCTCGACCCTGGTCGGCCTGCTCTCGGTGGCGATCATGCAGCGTCTGCGGCTGTGGGACCCGGTGGTGCTGGCCTACCTGATTCCGGGTGCGCTGGTGCTTGGCGGCTTCATGGCCCTGCTGGCGACTCTTTCCGCCACGGCACTGGCCGGGCTGTCGTCGATCCTCGGCAACCTCACGCTGTTCGGCCTGATCATGTTGTTCCTTGTGATCGGTGCACTGCGCAAGGTCAAGGTGTACGAGGCGTTTGTCGAAGGCGCCAAGGAAGGCTTCGACGTGGCCAAGAACCTGCTGCCATATCTGGTGGCAATGTTGTGTGCCGTAGGTGTGTTACGTGCCTCGGGTGCGCTGGACTTTGGTCTCGAAGGCATTCGTCATGTGGTCGCTTGGACGGGCATGGACACGCGCTTCGTCGATGCGTTGCCGACCGCGATGGTCAAGCCCTTCTCTGGCAGTGCCGCGCGGGCGATGTTGATCGAGACCATGCAGACCCAGGGTGTGGACAGCTTCCCGGCACTGGTCGCGGCGACGATCCAGGGCAGTACAGAGACCACCTTCTATGTGTTGGCGGTGTATTTCGGTTCGGTGGGGATCCAGCGGGCCAGGCATGCGGTGGGGTGTGCGTTGCTGGCGGAGTTGGCCGGTGTCGTTGCTGCTATTGCGGTGTGCTATTGGTTCTTTGGGTAAGGCTTGAATCGCTATCGCCGGCAAGCCAGCTCCCACATTTGACTGTGTTCACAAATCAAAATGTGGGAGCGGGCTTGCCCGCGAAGACGCCCTCAGCGTTTCGCAGCACCATTGCCTTGCTGCACAACCCAATCCACCACCTGCTTGTTCAGTTGATCCCCCGCCTGCCCGAACCCGGCAACCACCGCTGGCACCTTGGTGTCGCTCACTGGCTGCCGCACCTCAAACCGTCGGCTGGCAACAATTCGCTGGTCACTGCCGCGCACCAGGCGCGCATCCAGGCGAATCACCACCTCCACCGCACTGCCGTGGTATTCACTCTGGAACGCCTGCAATTGCCCGCCCAATTCAAAGTCAGACTGCAAGTTGGTGTCGTCGGTGCTCAGCAGCGTCACCCGGCCATCGCGCTGGAAACCATCCATGAAGCGGTTGCGCAGCAGCACGGGTGACGGGTCGCTCCAGCGCGAGTTGGCATAGCTGCTGATCAGGTCGCCATTGGGCACCACGGCAATACGCGGGCTGTCGAGAAACTCGCTGGTCTGCGGCTTGTTCACACGCAGTGACCAACTCACCGGCGCAGCCTGGCTAGTGGCCTGGGCCGAGGACAGGCGATACACGTCCGAAGGGTCGGCCTTGGGCAGGATCGAGCACGCGCTCACCAGCGCCAATGCGACAGGGGCGATCATTTGGTACGCACGCTTCATGGCGTGAACTCCTTGTTCTTGTCGCTGCCCAGCAGGTAACCGCTGGGGTTGGCTTCCAGGCGGCGGGAGATGGCGCGCAGCGAGCCCAGGGTTTCGCGCAGTTCGCGCACGGCCGGCGCCAGTTCGTTGAGGCCTTGCATGCCGCTGTTCACCGAGTCCTTGTTGTCAGTCAGCAAGGTGTTGATGGTCGCGGTGCTTTGTTCAAGGGACTTCATCGCCTGTTCGGCACTGCCGAAGGCCTGCTTGCCTTGCTCGTTGAGCAGGCCGTTGGCGTTGCGCATCAGCACGGTAGTCTGCTCCAGTGCGGCGCTCGCTTGCTTGCTCACCTGCATCAGTTGCTGCATCACCACCTTGATATCACCGCGTTGGTCGGCGATGGCGCCGGTGGTTTGTTGAAGGTTGTCCAGGGTGTTGCTCAGGCGCTCGACGTTCTCGCGGGAGAACATGTGGTTGGCGTTGTGCAGCAGCAGGTTGATGCTGGTCATCAGGTCGTTGCTGTTGTTCAGCAGCCGGGCGATGGGCGATGGCGAGGCGATGATTTCCGGCAGGTTGCCGTCCTTGCCCTTGAGTTCGGGACTTTGCGGTGTGCCGCCACTGAGCTGGATGATCGAGGTGCCGGTGATGCCGGTCAGGGCCAGTTTGGCCTGGGTGTCTTCCTTGATCGGCGTCTGCCCGGCGAGGCGGATGCGCGCCAGCACGCGGCGCGGGTCGTTGGGGTCCAGGCGCAGGCTGATCACGTCGCCCACCTTGATCCCGCTGTACTGCACCGAACTGCCCTGCGACAGGCCGCTGACCGCCTCGTTGAAGATCACTTCGTAATCCTGGAAGGCGGTGTCGACGCTGGATTTGGCCAGCCACAGGCCAAACAGCATCGCGCCGACCACCACGATCACGCTGAACAGACCGATCATCACATGATGGGCTCGGGTTTCCATGTCATACCTCGTTGAGCGGTTGAGCGGCATCCAATGCCGCGCGGCCCCGGGGGCCGTGGAAATATTCGTGAATCCAGGCGTCGTTGGTTTCAGAGACAATGTCGATGGCGTCGGCCACCAGCACTTTCTTCTGCGCCAGCACCGCCACGCGGTCGGTGATGGTGTAAAGCGTGTCCAGGTCGTGGGTGACCAGAAACACACTCAGGCCCAGCGCGTCACGCAGGGTCAGGATCAGTTGGTCGAACTGTGCCGCGCCGATCGGGTCGAGGCCGGCTGTGGGCTCGTCGAGGAACAGGATGTCCGGGTCCAGGGCCAAAGCGCGGGCCAGGGCAGCGCGCTTGATCATGCCGCCGGACAGTGACGCCGGGTACTTGTCGGCCGCCGATAGCGGCAGCCCGGCCAGCGCCAGTTTGACCGCTGCCAGGTGCTCCGCGTCGGCGCGGCTGAGGCCCGCATGTTCGATCAGCGGCAGGGCCACATTCTCGGTGACCGTCAGCGAGGAAAACAGCGCGCCCTTCTGGAACAGCACGCCGAAACGCCGTTCGACCAGCGAGCGTTCATGTTCCGGCAGGCTCGGCAGGTTTTTGCCGAACACCCGCACTTCGCCTTCGCTGGGCCGGCGCAGGCCGACGATGCTGCGCAACAGCACCGACTTGCCGCTGCCGGAGCCGCCGACCACGGCGAGGATCTCGCCCTTGTACAAGTCCAGGTCGAGGTTCTCGTGCACGCTCTGGCTGCCAAAGCGATTGCACAGGCCGCGCACCTCAATGACCGCCTCAGTGGGCGCACGGTGTAGACGACTCACCAGCCCATCTCCATAAAGAACAGCGCAGCGACCGCATCCAGCACGATCACCACAAAGATCGATTGCACCACGCTGGAGGTGGTGTGGGCGCCCACCGACTCGGCACTGCCGCTGACCTTGAAGCCTTCCAGGCAGCCAATGGCCGCAATCAGGAACGCGAAGATCGGCGCTTTCACCATGCCCACCAGGAAGTGCTGCACGCCAATGTCCGATTGCAGCAGCGAGAGGAACATCGCCGGCGAAATATCCAGCGCCACCGCGCAGACCACGCCGCCGCCGACAATCCCCGACAGCATCGCCAGGAAGGTCAGCATCGGCAGCGCCACCAGCAGCGCCAGCACGCGCGGCAATACCAGCAATTCCATCGGGTCCAGGCCCAGGGTGCGGATCGCGTCGATTTCTTCGTTGGCCTTCATCGAACCGATCTGGGCGGTAAAGGCACTGGCGGTGCGACCGGCGATCAGGATTGCCGTCAGCAACACGCCGAATTCCCGCAGGAAAGAAAACGCCACCAGGTCGACGGTGAAAATAGTTGCGCCAAAACTCTTGAGGACAGTGGCGCCGAGAAACGCCACTACCGCGCCGACCAGGAAGGTCAGCAGGGCCACGATGGGCGCGGCGTCGAGGCCGACCTGCTCCAGGTGCGCGACCATGGGCGTGATGCGCCAGCGCTTGGGGCGCAAAATGCCACGGGCGAAGGTTTCGAGAATCAGGCCAATAAAGCCCAGCAGTTTCTTGCTGTCCTGCCAGACGGTGTCCACCGCTCGGCCAATGCGCGCCAGCACCTGAATGCCGGCGGCTTCTTCCGGGGCTTTGTCCGGTACGCAAAAGTCATTCAGGGAGCGGTAGACGGTCTTGAGCAGCGCGCGGTCAGCGGCAGACAAGCTGCAGTCAGTCTGCTCGGCAGATTGCTCGATGCGGGTCGGCCCCAGCAGTTCCACCAGCAGCGAGGCGCCGGCAGTATCGAGGGCGCCGAGGCCGTTGAGGTCGATGCGCGCGCCGGCGTCGTATTGGCCGTCGAGCTTGTCCGACAGCTTCTTCAGGCCGGCATAGTGCGCAAGCGTCCAGTCCCCCGTAATCCTCAGCTGTGGCGGGGTGGTGGACGTATCGAGGTGGGCTGCGCCGGCCGTCGTACTGGTGGTCATAAGCTCCGAGCTTGTTTGGCTATCCACAATTCCTACGTAATAGCACGAACCTACCTACTTTGGGTTGTCCGTTTGTGCTGCGTCCGTCACTTTGAAGCGCAGCACACCGATCACCTGCCCGTCTTCGGTCAACACCCTGACCTGCCAGCGGCCCACAGCGTCGCCGGGGAAGTTCTGCTTGTGAGTCCAGGCGCGATAGCCCTCTTTACGCCCGCCGTGAATATCGAGGGCGATGCGGTCGACCTCTTTGCCGTTGAATTGCCAAACATGGTAGATCCGCTCATCCAGCCCGCGCGGTGCGTTGATGGCGGTGTAGGCGTACAGCCCGCCGCTGCGCAGTTGGGCGGCGGTGACTTCCTTGAGGTCGTCGCCTGGAGTGCGGTCTTGCAGTTGGGTGCTGATCGCCACTTCGGTCATCCACAGGGTGGCCGGCGGCACCCAGCTGCGCAGGAACCAGCCGGCGCAGCCAATCGCGGCCGTAACCCCCAACAGCATCGCCCAGCCCTTGAGGCTGCGCAGCGGCAGGCTCACGGCCAGACTTGGGATCGACAACGCCATGGCCACGCCGAGGGCCAGCTTGTAACTCTCGGCGGTGGTCAGGTGCAGGATGATCGGCAGCGCGGTGAGCAGTGCCGCGAACAGGGTCAGCGTGTGCAGCGCCAGGAACAGCGAACGCTTGGGCGCCAGCCACTTGTAATACAGCGGGTCGGTGATCGACACCAGCGCTGCCGCGCCGAGCAGCCCGGTGAACACCGATTGGCCGCTGTTCCAGGCGGTGGTGACAAAGAAGAACGGCAGCACAAAGAACAGACTTTCCTGATGGATCATCTGGGTTGCGTAGCGCAGCAGCGGTTCGGGGATTTCGCGCTTGAAGACCTTGGTGAACAGCTGGGTAAAGCTGTTCTCCAGCATCAACCACAGCCAGCTCACCAGCATGATCACCGCGATCCAACTGGCCATGCCCTGCTGGCGGTCCACCAGGATGAAGCTGCCCACACCCGAGATGAAGCCGCCGAGTGCAATCACCCCAGGGTAACGCTTCATCAGTTCGAGGATGCGGGTGATCAAGCGGGTCAGGTTTTGCATTCGGCGGTTCGCAGTCTTTGTAGGAGAAAATCCCAGACAGAATAACGTCTTAGCCTGGCGTCCGGTGCCTCATTACGCGATCCGTTTGCGATAACCCCGCACGCCAATCAACACAATGGCGATCAGGCCGAGCAGGCCGGCGCCCATCCAACTCAGCGCGTCGTAGCTGAGCAACGGTTTTTCGATGCGCCAGTAGCCTGGCTGCTGGAACACTTGGCGCATGGCTTGGTTGGTCTGGTCCAGGCTGACGGCCTTGATGCGTTTGACCGGGTCGCTGAAATGGCCGTTGTTGTAGTCTCCCGAAGCACTCCAGTAGTAGTCGGCCAGCGCGCTGTTGCCCTGCACGGCCCAGGCCTGACGGGCGATGGCGGCCTGCTGCAAGCGGGTGAACACCGCCGGGTCGAGGCCGTCCTTGAGCAGTTGTGCCTTGAGGTCCTGGAGGACCTGTTCGGCTTCGGGGAGGCTTTCGCGCTCAAGGTCGGCATTCAGGCTGAGAAAGCCGACGCCGCCGAGCACTTCGCGCTCGCTCCAGGGGCCGTAGGACAAACCGTGTTTGAGGCGCAGTTGGCGGTACAGCGCCCAGTCGAGGTAATCCTTGAGCAGGTCGTAGGTTTCGTCATGCCCGTCGTCCAGCACCGGCTCGGGGAACAACCAGTGCAACTTGGCGCTGTCGCCAACCCAGCCGTGGATGAGTTCGCGATGGGCGGCGGCGGCGTGCTGGATTTCCGGCAGCGCCAGATGTTCGCTGGGCTTGATCGGTTCGAGCTGGCCGTAGGTACGTTCCAGATAGGCAGGCAGCAGTTTGTCGAGGTCGCCGACGATGATCAGGGTCATGTTGTTGGGCGCGTACCAGTGTTTGCGCAGGTTTTCCAACTGTTCGCGGGTCAGGTGGTCGACCTCGGCACGTTCGGCGCATTTGAGGCCCAACTCGACGGCCAGTTGATTGCTGGCGGTGTGGCCCAGGTCCTGGCGGTCCAGCAGGCGTTGCAGGTGTGAGTAGTGGCCGCCGTCTTCGCGTTCGACCACGCGCTTGGCGGCATTGATATTAGCGTCGGTCAGTTCGGTGCGGGTGATGATCGCCAGCAGCAGGTCGAGCACCTTGCGCTGGTTCTGCGCGGGCGCCTCGATCACGAAGGTGGTGTCCGCGTTGCTGGTGTAGGCGTTCCACTCACCGCCCAGGGCTTGCATGCGGTCTTCCAGCTCACCTTCGCCGCCACCGTCGATGCCGCTGAACAGCAGGTGTTCAAGCAGGTGTGGCAACTCCTTGTCTTCGCAATGGAAGTCATCCAGGCCCACGCCCACCACCAGGCGTATCGCCACGTGCCCGCGCTCGGTGCCCGGTTTAAGCAGCAATTGCAGGCCATTGGGCAAGGTATAACCCTCGACTTGCAGGCGGTCAAAGGCGAAGACGTGGGCAGAACCCATGAGCAGGCAAGCGAACAACAGGCGACGCATAACAAGCTTCCTGGCGAGTGAGGTCAGTTTTAACTGACTTCACGGGCCATCGTACGTTCAGGGCGAATGTGTGATGTCGGCAATATCTTCGGCCGAGAGCGCGCCGGTGTCGGACGTTTCCAACACTACATAGGCACTGCTGCAAAACAACGAATTCAAGCGCTTCATGTCGGCGATCAGCTCCAGGTGCAGGGAGCTGGTCTCCAGGCTCTGCACGATTTTACGCTGCAGCCGGCTGACGTGGGCGTGTGCCAGGCGGCGTTCCTGGGCGCGGAAGCGGCGCTTCTCGCGCAGCAATTGGCGCGCGCTTTCCGGGTCGGCGCTGAGGAACACCGACAGCCCAAGGCGCAGGTTGGCGATCAATTGGCTGTGCAGGCCCGTAAGTTCTTCCAGACCGACTTCCGAGAACTGGCGACGCTGGGAGGTTTTCTGCTGCTGGACTTTGCGCAGCATGCGTTCGATCAGGTCGCCAGCCAGCTTGAGGTTGATCGACAGCTCGATGATTTCGGCCCAGCGCCGGCTGTCTTGCTCGCTGAGGTCTTCGCGCGGCATTTGCGCCAGGTAGAGTTTGATCGCGCTGTAGAGCGACTCGACGTCGTCGCTGAGGCTGCGCATTTCCTGGGTGATGGCCGTCTGTTTGCCGCGCAGTACTTCCTGCATCGCGGTGAGCATGTTGTCGATCAGGTCGCCCAGGCGCAGGGTTTCCCGCGCGGCGTTGGCCAGTGCCAGGCTCGGCGTAGTGAGCGCGGCCACGTCCAGGTGGCGGGGTTTGGCCTTGCCGTTGGATTCTTCGCGCTCGGGCAGCAGCCAGGCGCACAGCCGCGCCATCGGCCCAATGGTGGGCAGCAGGATCAGGCACCGGGTGACGTTGTAAAGCAGGTGGAAAGTGATGACCATGCCTTGGGCGCTGTAGTCCAGCCCGTCCATCCACAGCACCAGCGGGTCGAGTACCGGGATGATCAGCAGCAGGCCGATCAACTTGTACAGCAAGCTGCCCAGCGCGACCTGGCGACCGGCGGCGTTCTGCATGCTGGTGCTGAGGAAGGCCAGCACGCCGCTGCCGATATTGGCACCGATCACCAGGCCGATGGCCACGTGCAAGCCGATCACGCCGGCGCCGGCCAGGGTGGCGGTGAGTAGGACGGCGGCCAAACTGGAGTAGGAAATCATCGCGAACAAGGCGCCGACCAGGGCGTCGAGCAGGATGTCGCCGGTCAATGAAGCGAATAGAACCTTGACGCCCTGGGCGTGGGTGATGGGCCCCGCGGCTTCGACGATGAGTTGCAGTGCGAGGATGATCAGCCCAAGGCCGATCCCGACCCGGCCCAACTGCCCTGCCCGCGTCTGTTTGCGCGACAGGAAGAAAATCACCCCGAGAAAGATCAGCAGCGGCGACAGCCACGACAGGTCAAACGTCAGTACCCGCGCCATCAGCGCAGTACCCACGTCTGCACCGAGCATGGTTGCCAGGGCGGGCATCAGCCCCATCAGGCCCTGGCCGACAAAGGACGTCACCAGCATCGCCGTGGCGTTGCTGCTTTGCACCATGGCGGTCACCAGGATACCGGCGATAAACGCCAGCCAGCGCTTGGACATGTTCTGCCCGATGACTTGGCGCAAGTTCGAGCCGTAGACCCGCAGGATGCCGGTACGAACGATGTGCGTGCCCCAGATAAGCAGGGTCACGGCGGAAAGCAGATTGAGCAAGGTCAGCATGCTCGGCCCCCCGTGTGGGTGCGCTCCAACAGGAGCGAAGGAAAGTTGCCGCGTGCCGTTCTACGTCTTGTAGTTAAGCTGTAGTTGGCGAATGGGCTCTGCGCCAGCATCGCATAGCTAAAGTGGGGATTGAAACAAAACTGTCATGAAATCAGCTTTTTGCGGATAAAAAAAAGGGGCTTATAAAAGCCCCTTTATGTCTGGCTCGGGTTTATTGACCCGGAATGTCTTTGCGCAGTTTCACAGGATCCTGCTGTTTTTTCTTTTTCGCGATGGCGGTGCGCATCTTGATGTTCACCGCTTCCACTGCCAGCGAGAACGCCATGGCGAAGTAGACGTAGCCTTTTGGCACGTGCACATCGAAGGATTCGGCGATCAGCACGGTACCCACTACCAGCAGGAACGACAGTGCCAGCATCTTCAGCGACGGGTGCTTGTCGATGAATTCGCTGATGGTGCCCGCCGCCAGCATCATCACCAGTACGGCCACGATAATCGCTGCGACCATCACCGGTACGTGCGAGACCATGCCCACCGCGGTGATCACCGAGTCCAGGGAGAACACGATGTCGATGATCGCGATCTGGATGATGGTGTAGATGAACTTGCCACCGGCGCCCTTCGGCTCGTCGTGGGTTTCGTCTTCGCCTTCCAGCGCGTGGTACATCTCTTGGGAGCTTTTCCACAGCAGGAACAGGCCACCGAAGAACAGGATCAGGTCGCGACCGGAAATACCCTGGCCGAAGACCACGAACAGGTCGGCGGTCAGTTGCATCACCCAGGTTATCGACAGCAGCAACAGGATGCGCGTGACCATGGCCAAGGCCAGGCCGAAGATCCGGGTGCGCGCCTGCATATGCTTGGGCATGCGGCTGACCAGGATCGAAATCATGATGATGTTATCGATGCCCAGGACGATCTCGAGGGCCGTCAGGGTGAAGAAGGCAATCCAGATTTCCGGATTGGTCAGCCATTCCATGTGTATTCCTTTGAGCAAATGTTAAACCGCGCAAGCTGCAGCGCCGCGCGGTGAGTGAGTCGGTACGATTATAGAGTGCTGAACAGCGGAAAAATCCCCATCAGCAATGCGGCGAACATTATGCACAGGCACACCAGCACTGCCCACTTAAGGGTGAAGCGCTGGTGATCACCAAATTCGATACCGGCCAGTGCCACCAACAGGTAGGTCGACGGTACCAGTGGGCTGAGCAAGTGCACAGGCTGGCCAACGATAGAGGCGCGGGCCATTTCCACGGCGGTGATGCCGTAGTGGCTGGCGGCTTCGGCGAGGACGGGCAGCACGCCGTAGTAGAACGCGTCGTTGGACATGAAGAAAGTGAACGGCATGCTCACCAGTGCAGTGATCACGGCCAGGTACGGGCCCATGGCCTCCGGGATCACTGCCAGCAGGCTCTTGGACATGGCGTCGACCATGCCGGTACCGGACAGGATGCCGGTGAAGATACCCGCAGCGAAGATCAACCCGACGACCGCCAAGACGCTGCCGGCGTGGGCGGCGACGCGGTCTTTCTGCTGTTGCAGGCACGGGTAGTTGACGATCATCGCGATACTGAACGCCACCATGAACAGCACCGGCAGCGGCAACAGACCGGCGATCAGTGTGCACATCAGGGCCAGGGTCAGCGCGCCGTTGAACCAGATCAGCTTCGGACGACGAGCGTCAGGGTATTGCGACACGCTGATCTCGCTGTGGTCGATTTCATCGCCTTGCAGGTGCAGTTCACCCAGGCGCGCACGTTCGCGTTTGCCGTACATGTAGGCAATCACCAGGATCGCCACCACGCCGGCGGCCATCGCCGGGATCATCGGTACGAAAATATCCGAGGGGTCGACATGCAGCGCACTGGCGGCACGGGCAGTCGGGCCACCCCAGGGGGTCATGTTCATCACGCCACCGGCGAGGATGATCAGGCCCGCCATGATCCGCGGGCTCATGCCGATGCGCTTGTACAACGGCAGCATGGCGGCCACGCAGATCATGTAGGTGGTGGCGCCGTCACCGTCGAGGGACACGACCAGGGCCAGTACGGCGGTACCGACGGAAACCTTCAGTGGGTCGCCCTTGACCATCTTGAGGATCTTGCGCACGGCCGGGTCGAACAGGCCGGAATCAATCATCAGGGCAAAGTAGAGAATGGCGAACATCAACATCACGCCGGTCGGCGCGAGTTTGGTGATGCCTTCGAGCATCATCGGGCCGATCTTCGGTGCAAAACCGCCGAACAGCGCGAACAGGATCGGCACGATGATCAGAGCGATCAGCGCAGAAAGGCGCTTGGTCATGATCAGGAACATGAACGTGATGACCATGGCAAAGCCAAGGAAAGTCAGCATAGGAATACTCCAGGCGTAGCGCGGCTAGGGAATGGCGGACCGGGTTGGGGTCAGCGCAAAACGAACGGCACGAGGCGTACGGGTGGAGTTGGGGCGAACAGGCGGGTAGGAGCGGACATCGGGAATCACCATTGTTGTTGTTAACAGCCGGTCTATTGCCGGCAGTGGTGGCGATCCTAGACGGGTAAGCTTTCAGCCAGCTTTCGCTGCGCAAACAGCTGATGGAGGGTAGATACACAGTCTTCAGATTTACACAGACCCCATGTGGGAGCTGGCAAGCCAGCTCCCACATTTGAATGGTGTTTGCCGTGGTGCCTTCAGGGGAGCTCCAGGCCGCCAGCCGCTTTATGCAACGTCCGCAAATGCTCGCCCACCAGCTTCAGGTTGGCTTCACAGGCGGCAATTTCGGCGGAACGGGACGGCTCCAGCAGCGCCCTCACCTCTTTGTCCAGTTCGCCGGTCAGCGATTGCAGTTGCTTCTGGCGCTCGGCACTTTCCGATTCCAGGCGTGTGGCCTCCGAAGGTTGCGGCAGGCCATAGCCGCCACTGCCCAGCAGTTCCGCCGGGCGGCTGAGGAAGCCGCTGTTGGCGAGGATTTGTTGCAGCGTGGCGTTGGCTTTCTCCATGCCACCGTTTTTCAGCTCGCGGGCGCCGAGGTAGCGTTGTTTGACTTCGTCCTGGGCCAGCATCAACTGTTTGCGAAAGCTTGCCTGCTCCAGCAGCAACAATGCGGCACTGGTGCGTAGGTCGGCCTGGCCGAACCACTGGCGGCGTTCCTCGGCACTCAGAGACAACCAGTCTTCGACCTGGGTCTGTTTGATCGGCAGGTGCTTGCGCAGCACATCGAACATCGCCTGATAGCGTTCGCGGAAGGAGTCGAAGTGATACCCCAGGCGCAGCGCCCTGCGTTTGTCATCCAGCACGCTGGTATCGGCCAAGCCGCGGGCGCTCAGGACTTCAAGCAAACCGTTGGGGGTGATGTTGTCCAGGCCGGTCAGTTGCGGGTTGGCGCTGCCGCTGCGTAGCAGTTTCAGGCTCTCCACCGCGCAGTTGTTGGAGATGAAGAAATAGTTGCCGTCATAGCTCCAATGCATCTCGGCGGCATGTTCGACGGTGTCGTTGATTTCCTGGCGGGTCAGTTTCAGCGGTACAGAGGCCAGCCCACGCAGTTCGGTCTTGGTGTATTCGTCGATCACTTGCGCCAGCGGCAATACAAACAAGCGCGATGGGTACTTGCCGACCAGGCCATCCCAGCTCGACAGCTGTACGTCACCGACAAACGCGCGGTAGGACAAGACCAGATGCTGGTCCAGGTCCAGCCGGCAATCCGGCCCACGCGGGCGGCCCGGCGCACAGATCACCAGTCGCAACATGCTGTGGCCCCAGCGGCTGACCAGGTTCTGGTTGGCTTCGGCCAGCAGGTAGTCGATTTCGTAGACGCGTTCAGGGTCCACATGACCCAGCGGCGTCTTGGCGAAATCATTACCGGCGTTCAGGAAGGCGTAAGTGCTGGCGCAGGTGTCCTGCTCCGGCGGGGCCCAGCCAAAGTGTGCCCGGTAATAGCGGAACAATGCCGGGCGTCGGCAGGCGTAGCTTGGGTCTAACAGGAAGTACTCCATATTGACCGCCACGAACTCCAGCGGGCTGGTGGTTTCGTAGATGTCCGGGCTGCGCGCAACTTGATGGTTGTGCTGCTCACGCTCGCCGCGACGGCCGACGTACTGCGGCCAGCCGGCAAGGTCCAGCAGGCGTGGGTCATCGCTGAGGGTAAAGCGTCGGCCATTCTGGCCGCGGCATTGATCAGGCAGGCCGATTAGGCCGGTGAGGTTGTTCTGCCGGCTGCAACGATTGATCAGCGCGCGGTCTTCCTTGGACCACAGGCGCGCACGGTCATAGATGTGGGTCAGTTCATGCAGCACCGTGGCGAGCATTTCGCGGCGCACGGTGCCATGGGGGCGATTGGTTTTCTGGGTGGCGGCGCTGCCGTCGGTCAGGCTGGCCAGCAGATTGCGGTTGAGGTCCAGCTCGGACACCAGGGAGGCTTGCCCGTAGGCGTTCTCGGGCATCTTGTCGGTCCAGCCGACATCGATGCGCCGGTCCAACTGTTCGATGAAGCGCGGCGGTAAAGAGTGCAGGGCTTCGTCGAGCAACGCCTGGCTGGCCTGCTGTTCAGCCGGACTCAGACCCTCGGTCTTGAGCCGTAGTTGCAGGCTGGCCTGGGCTGCGCTGGCACACAGCAGCACAGTCCCGGCCAGGAGCCAGGCGGCAATGCGCCTCACAGTGCGAGGATGGCTTCGGCGAGGGTCTGGTCACTGGCGTCGCGGGCTTCCGGCAGACGTGTACGCAGGGTGTCGAAGGCCGCTTCCAAGTGCGCGCCACGGATTTCACCGTTGGTTGCGACGAAACTGGCGGCGTCGTCGTGGGCTTCGCGTACCACTTTGGAGTCGCGGATCGAGGTGGTGGTGTCCGAGGTGAAATCAATGGTGCGGCCAGAGGCGCGAACAATGATGTTACTGGTGGCCACCAGGGTATGCGCCTGGGCAACGTCGGCCAATAACAGCAGGCCAAGGGTGGCGGCGATCAGCGGGCTACGCATGGGATAACTCCAATACAAATAAGGAATACAAAGATGATTATTGGACGAGGATTGCTTGCGCCAGTTCAAGGTCGCTGGCGTTAAGTTTTGGCTGGCTGCGGCGCAGATAATCCAGCGCTGACTCCAGCCGTGCCCCCCGCCATTGGCCGTCAGTGGCGATAAACGCGGCAGCGTCATCCTGGGCGGCCATTATCACTTTTCTGTCGAAGGGCGCGGAGGTCACTTTGCTGGTGGCGTACGCGCTCACGACGGTGCTCTGGGTGGTGAGGTCAAAGGCAGAAGCCAATGGTGACCAGCCGCAGGAAAACAATACAGGGACTACTAGAAGGCGGTATGAAAAAGCCATGGGACTCGACAACTGAAAACGAGCGCCAAGGCTAGCGTAATGCCCGGGCGAGAGCCAGCGCCCAGGCATCACGGCTGTCTTCAGATGGCCAGGATGGCCTGGGCCAGTTGCGCGTCAGTCGCAGTGTTCAGTTGCGGCGCTTGCTGGCGGATCTGTGCCAGGGCGCTTTCCAGTTTCACACCACGGATGGCGCCTTCACTGGCGACAAAACTGGCGGCGTCGTCACGCGCGGCGCGCACAACCTTGTTGTCGCGCAGGGACGAGGTCGCATCGGAGCTGGCGTCGGAGGTGGCTTTCAGCGCGCCGACGATAGAGTCGGTGGTGACGATGAAACTGGTCGCATTGGCGTTGGCTGCCAGGACCAACAGGGCGGCAGCACTCAGCAGGCGAAGACGAGACATGGGGTGACTCCTGTAGATGAACGGATAAGGTGGCGCAGGGCAGCCATTGGGGATCAGACGCCTGTACCAGGCGCCTCGCCACGTGGTGACTGGATATTAAGCTGCCGTTTATCCGTTCGGGAAGCGCCATGACTGCCTAGTCACGCCAGAACGGTTTGGATATTTCAGCCATGCGATCGCCATGGCTGATGCCCAGGTCGGACAGTTCCCGCGTATCAAGCTTCGACAATTGGCGTCGTTCATAGGCCTGGCGCAGCCATTTGGCCAGCGTTGCGGCAGTGCGTTGCAGTAGCCGCTTATATAAGGCAGAAGGTGTGTCCATGGAGAGTCCCTTTCATGAGGTCTTGGAACGCCATGTTGGGTTAGGCAGTGGAACCGATACAGATACACCAGATTTAAATTGTACTGCTCAACTGTAGTATTTTTTAAACTGTACCGGTCTCCAGAAAGCGCTTCTGTTTTCGCACTGAGGACTTGAATCCCAGAAACAACAAAGCCCGCCTCCGGTTACCCGGGGCGGGCTGTGTTTTGACAAATCAGGTTGCTGGCAGTGGACCCGTCAGGTCAGGGCCAGCGAGCGCTAAATCAGCGCCAGAACGGCTTGCTCAGCTCTTCGTAGCGTTGAGCTTCGCTGATGCCTGCATCAGCCAGCAGACGCGAATCCAGGCGAGCCAGTTGGTGGCGGCTGGAGATGCGGCGCTGCCACAACATCAGGTTGGCGATAACGCGCAGAGGCAGGGAGGCCTGGGTGTTTACAGCTTTTTCTTCGAAAAACAGTTCGGAACTGAGTGTACGTTCCATGATGACATCCTTCCGCTTGTGGCGGGATTAGGTAGTGGTTTAACTGATGCCAATGATCCTCTTCCGGCGCAAGACTCTCTAGATACAGTTCACCTGTATTGTGAGGGGCCAGTTAACTGTTTATAGGCGCTGTACTGTACAGAAATGGGGCAACTGTACCTGTCTGCACTCAAATAGTGCGAAATGGGTGTTTTTGGTCTGGCTAGTAGGATATTTCAGTAGGAAATGACCGGTACAGCAGTACAGTTTTTTCAATAAGTACGGCCGGCGCAGCCGAGCTGATGAAACTGTATTTGCATCAGCCCGAATCTGTACCAATCACGCCTTGAGCATGTGCCCGGTTTCTTCCAGGTTGATGTGCCAGCTCAGTGCCTCGCGCAGGATGTGCGGGGTGTGCCCACCGATTGCGCAGGCGGCATTGAAGTAACTGTTCAGCGCATCGCGGTAAGCCGGATGCACACAGTTGTCGATGATCACTCGGGCCCGTTCCCGTGGCGCCAGGCCACGCAGGTCGGCGAGCCCGACTTCGGTCACCAGGATGTCGACGTCATGCTCGGTATGGTCCACATGGCTGACCATGGGCACGACGCTGGAAATAGCCCCGCCCTTGGCAATCGACTTGGTGACGAAGATCGCCAGGTGCGCATTGCGCGCAAAGTCCCCGGAGCCGCCAATGCCATTCATCATCCGCGTGCCGCAGACGTGGGTGGAGTTGACGTTGCCGTAGATGTCGAACTCCAGCGCGGTGTTGATACCGATAATGCCCAGGCGACGTACCACTTCAGGGTGGTTGGAGATCTCTTGCGGGCGCAGCACCAGCTTGTCCTTATAGTGTTCCAGGTTGCCGAACACGTCGGCATTGCGTCGCTCTGACAAGGTGATCGAGCTGCCCGAAGCAAAGCTGAGCTTGCCTGCGTCGATCAGGTCGAAGGTTGAATCCTGCAACACTTCCGAATACATGGTCAGGTCTTCGAACGGTGACTCGATCAACCCGCACATCACAGCGTTGGCAATATTGCCGATCCCGGCCTGCAGCGGGCCGAGCTTGTTGGTCATGCGGCCTGCGTCGACTTCCTGCTTTAGGAAGTTGATGAGGTGGTTGGCGATGCCCTGTGTGTCGCTGTCGGGCGGCGTCACGGTCGAGGCGGAGTCGGCCTGGTTGGTGATGACAATGGCGACGATTTTTTCCGGCGGGATCGGAATGGCGGTGCTGCCGATACGGTCGTCGACTTTCACCAGAGGGATTGGCGTGCGCGTCGGCCGGTAGGTCGGGATATAGATGTCGTGCAACCCTTCCAGATTTGGATTGTGTGCCAGGTTGATCTCGACGATCACCTGCTTGGCGAAAATCGCGAAGCTGGCGGAGTTGCCTACGGACGTGGTGGGAACGATGTGGCCTTGTTCAGTGATCGCGACCGCTTCAATCACCGCGATGTCCGGCAGCTTGAGCTGGTTGTTGCGCAGTTGCTCGACGGTTTCCGACAGGTGTTGGTCGATAAACATCACCTCGCCGGCGTTGATCGCCTTGCGCAGCGTGCTGTCGACTTGAAACGGCATGCGCCGCGACAGCACGCCGGCTTCGGTCAATTGCTTGTCCAGGTCATTGCCCAGGCTGGCGCCGGTCATCAGGGTGATTTTCAGCGGGGAAGTCTTGGCGCGTTCGGCCAGGGCGTGGGGGACGGCCTTGGCTTCACCGGCACGGGTGAAGCCGCTCATGCCAACGGTCATGCCGTCTTCGATCAGTGCGGCGGCGTCTGCCGCGCTCATGACCTTGTTCAACAACGAAGGCAAGCGGATGCGATCACGGTACATGGATTCTTATCTCAGGCTACGGAAGCAAGGTGCGCAGTTTAGTGATTTCAAAAAATTTCGGCCCGCTACCATGGTCGAATGCCAGGCAGCGATTTAGAGCCTTTGGTCGGGTTTCATGCGGTAATAAAAAACCCCAGCCTACTGGAGGCCGGGGTTTCGAGTATTGCGCTGCAGCAGGGTTACTCGACGGCTTTGACCATGTCTTCGATGACCTTCTTGGCATCACCGAAGACCATCATGGTCTTGTCCAGGTAGAACAACTCGTTATCCAGACCGGCATAGCCGCTGGCCATCGAGCGTTTGTTGACGATGATGGTTTTGGCCTTGAACGCCTCGAGGATCGGCATGCCGGCAATCGGCGAGTTCGGGTCGTTCTTCGCGGCCGGGTTGACCACGTCGTTCGCGCCCAGTACCAGCACCACGTCGGCTTGGCCGAACTCGGAGTTGATGTCCTCCATCTCGAACACCTGGTCATAAGGCACTTCGGCCTCGGCGAGCAGTACGTTCATGTGCCCAGGCATACGGCCTGCTACCGGGTGGATCGCGTATTTCACCGTGACGCCATGATGGGTCAGCTTTTCCGTCAGTTCCTTGAGCGCATGTTGCGCCCGCGCCACCGCCAGGCCGTAGCCCGGGACGATAATCACGGTGTCGGCGTTGGTCAGCAGGAAGGTCGCGTCGTCGGCGGAGCCGGATTTGACCGGGCGTGCTTCTTTAGAACCCGCCGCTGCACCCGCATCCGGCGCGTTGCCGAACCCGCCGAGCAGTACATTAAAGAAGGAACGGTTCATCGCCTTGCACATGATGTAAGACAGGATCGCGCCGCTGGAGCCCACCAAGGAGCCGGCGATGATCAGCATCGAGTTGTTCAGCGAGAAACCGATACCTGCCGCTGCCCAGCCGGAGTAGCTGTTGAGCATCGACACGACCACTGGCATATCGGCGCCGCCAATCGGGATGATGATCAGCACGCCCAGCACAAAGGCCAAAGCCAGCATCAGGGCGAAGGCAGTCAGGTTGCCGGTAAACATAAACGCCAGGCCGAGGCCGAGGGTCAGCAGGCCGAGCACCAGGTTCAGTTTATGTTGGCCGCCGAACTGTACCGGTGCGCCCTGGAACAGGCGGAACTTGTATTTGCCCGACAGCTTGCCGAACGCAATCACCGAACCGGAGAAGGTAATCGCACCGATGGCCGCACCGAGGAACAGCTCCAGTCGGTTACCCGCAGGAATCGCGTCGCCCAGGTGTTTGACGATGCCCAGCGATTGCGGCTCGACCACCGCGGCAATGGCGATGAACACCGCAGCCAGGCCGATCATGCTGTGCATGAACGCCACCAGCTCCGGCATCTTGGTCATTTCTACACGTTTGGCCATGATCGAACCGACAGTGCCGCCGATCAGCAGGCCGACAATTACGTAACCGATGCCGGCGGTGGCCAGCTCGGCGCCGAGCTTATAAATGAGGCCCACGGTAGTGAGCACCGCCAGCGCCATGCCGAGCATGCCAAACACGTTGCCGCGTCGCGAAGTGGTGGGATGTGACAGGCCCTTGAGTGCCTGGATAAAGCAGATCGACGCGATCAGGTAGAGCGTCGTGACCAGATTCATGCTCATTACTTCGGCGCCTCTTCTTTTACTTTCGGGGCTTTCTTCTTGAACATCTCAAGCATGCGGCGCGTCACCAGGAAGCCACCGAACACGTTGACCGCTGCAAGGGCTACAGCCAGGGTGCCCATGGTCTTGCCCAGCGGGGTCACGGTCAGTGCGGCGGCCAGCATGGCGCCGACGATCACGATTGCCGAGATGGCGTTGGTCACCGCCATCAGCGGCGTGTGTAGCGCGGGCGTGACGTTCCAGACCACGTGGTAACCGACATAAATCGCCAGCACAAAGATGATCAGGTTGTAGATACCGGGGGAGATAAGCTCTTCCATCGTCTGAATCCCTGCTTAGGCGTTTTTGCGGATGACTTGGCCGTCGCGGCACATCAGGCACGCGGCGACGATGTCGTCTTCGAGGTTGATTTCAAACTGCCCTTCCTTGGTGAAGACCAGCTTCAGGAAGTCCAGCAGGTTGCGCGCATACAAGGCTGACGCGTCGGCAGCGACGGCACCGGCCAGGTTGGTTGGGCCGCAGATGATCACGCCGTTTTCCACGACGACTTGGTCGGCGACCGTCAGCGGGCAGTTGCCGCCTTGGGCGGCTGCGAGGTCGATCACTACCGAGCCGGGCTTCATTTGCGCGACGGTGTCGGCGCTGAGCAAGGTCGGTGCTTTACGGCCGGGAATCAGGGCGGTGGTGATGACGATGTCGGCCTGCTTTGCGCGCTCGTGAACCGCCAGGGCCTGGCGCTGCATCCAGCTGGTCGGCATTGGACGGGCGTAACCACCGACGCCGACGGCGCATTCGCGTTCTTCATCGGTTTCGTAGGGCACGTCGACGAACTTGGCGCCTAGAGATTCGATCTGCTCTTTTACCGCCGGGCGTACGTCAGAAGCTTCGATCACGGCACCCAAGCGTTTTGCCGTGGCAATCGCCTGCAGGCCTGCAACGCCGGCACCGAGAATCAACACGCGTGCCGCCTTAACCGTACCGGCCGCCGTCATCAGCATCGGCATGAAGCGCGGGTAGTGATGAGCGGCGAGCAACACGGCTTTATAGCCGGCGATGTTGGCCTGGGACGACAGCACGTCGAGGCTCTGGGCACGCGAGGTGCGTGGAGCCGCTTCGAGCGCAAAGGCGGTGATGCCGCGTTCGGCGAGCTTGGCGATGGTTTCGTTGCTGAACGGATTGAGCATGCCCACCAACACGGTGCCGCTTTTGATCAGCGCCAGTTCGCTGTCGCTGGGGGCAACCACCTTGAGAATCAGCTCGGCGCCAAATGCATCGCCGGCACTGCCGATGGTTGCGCCTGCCGTTACATAGGCACTGTCGACGATGCTGGCGTTGATGCCTGCGCCGCTTTGTACAGTGACCTTATGGCCCTGGCCGATCAGCTTCTTGATGGTTTCCGGGGTGGCAGCCACCCGCGTTTCACCGGTCTGGGTTTCGAGAGGAACACCAATGTGCACGTCAAATCTCCTGCATGATCTTTTTGCTTTTGATCTTTTTGTAAAAAGGCCAGTGCACCGCGAGTGGCGCAACTGGGGCGGCCGATCAGCACGATCCCGCTGAAATGACAGCGGGGCGCGGCATTTTGCAGGCGAACTTTACGGCCATCAAGGGATTATGACGGGTGACGAAAAATTAACTACAAGTCACCCTGTGACTGATTGTCGCAACACTCGGTAATAACCGCTTCAAATACATGGCCTTAAAGGGCTGCAGGCGCTTTTGCAATCTTTTGTCATCGTTGGTGTGAATAGTCGGCCATTGGCTTGTATTAGTCGCTAGAAGCCAAGTAGATCATGGCCTTGAGCCTTATTTTCGACTGACAGATACAGTCTGCTTAAATGCGACATATATGTATATCTGTAGGCGTGAATAATTGCTGACTACAAAGTCAGCAAATGGCTTTTGTCCTTTAAATACCAGGGCTGTAGCGCTTGGACTGGTCGACCAGCCAGTCCCGGAATGCATGCAATGATGCGGATTCGACCTTTCTGTCAGGAATCATCAGGTAATAAGCCTTCGAGCTGCTCAGCGCTTCGGGGCTCGCGACCACCAGTTGGCCCTCCTCCAGCTCACGTTGGATAAGGAACGGGGGTATTAGGGCGATGCCCATGTCATGCATGGCGGCTTGGGACAACATCGAGAATAGCTCGTAACGCGGACCTGTCATGTCGCGGGGGATGTTCAGTTGCTGGGCGTTGAACCATTGGCGCCACGCATAGGGGCGGGTGGTCTGCTGCAGGAGCGGTAGTTCTGCGATGTCCTGGGGGCTGAACTGCGTGCGGTTACCCAGTAGCCGAGGACTGCACACGGGAACGGGGTTTTCCCCCATCAGTCGATGGGACTCGGTGCCGGACCAGTCGGCATCGCCGAAGTAGATTGCGGCGTCGAATTCGGTGTCGGCAAACAGGAAGGGGCGTGTTCGGTTCGTGAGGTTGACCGTGACTTCAGGATGCTGGCGTTGGAAGTCCTTGAGGCGAGGTATCAGCCACTGAGTGCCGAACGTCGGGACCACGGCCAGCTCGATGGTGTTAGCGCCCTGCTGGCCCATGACGGAAAGCGTGTCGCGTTCTACCGCATCCAATTGCGTGGCGACGCGACGGCTATAGGACAGCCCCGCTTCCGTCAGCTTTACCCCACGCCGTGAGCGGCGAAACAGCTCGACACTTAAAAACTCCTCAAGGCTGGCGATCTGTCGACAGATGGCACCTTGAGTGATCGAAAGCTCCTGCGCCGCTTTGGTAAAGCTCTCGTGGCGGGCGGCCGCTTCAAAACTGACAAGAGCGGTGGTGCTGGGAATTTTTCTGCGCATATACCGTGTCCTCACTTGCCAAGGCGCATATGCGCCATTTTCTGCTGCTTCGAAGTGAGAAATTAGCACAACCCTATGCAGAAACCTCGTTTGCCCTATGCGCTTGCCGGGCCTAGGCTGCTTCCACGACTTCTGATTCTTTTCGCGAGGACTTATTCATGGCTGGCAAGGCAAGCTTCAACTGGATCGATCCACTGCTGCTGGATCAACAGCTCACCGAAGAAGAGCGCATGGTGCGCGACAGTGCTGAGCAGTTCGCCCAGGACAAGTTGGCGCCGCGTGTGCTCGAAGCCTTCCGCCATGAAAAGACCGACCCTGCCATTTTCCGCGAGATGGGCGAGACCGGTTTGCTCGGTGCGATGATCCCCGAGCAGTACGGTGGCAGCGGCTTGAACTACGTCAGTTATGGGTTGATTGCCCGTGAGGTCGAGCGTGTCGACTCCGGCTATCGCTCGATGATGAGTGTGCAGTCGTCACTGGTCATGGTGCCGATCAACGAGTTCGGCACCGAGGCGCAGAAACAGAAGTACCTGCCGAAGCTGGCTTCTGGCGAATGGATCGGTTGCTTTGGTCTGACAGAGCCTAACCATGGTTCCGACCCAGGCGCGATGATTACCCGTGCGCGCAAGGTGGAAGGTGGTTATAGCCTGACAGGCGCAAAAATGTGGATCACCAATAGCCCGATCGCGGATGTGTTTGTGGTGTGGGGCAAGGACGATGCCGGTGATATCCGCGGCTTTGTCCTGGAGAAAGGTTGGAAGGGCCTGAGCGCTCCGGCGATTCATGGCAAGGTCGGGCTGCGCGCTTCCATCACCGGCGAGATCGTCATGGATAACGTGTTTGTGCCGGAAGAGAACATCTTCCCGGACGTGCGTGGTTTGAAGGGGCCGTTCACCTGCCTTAACTCTGCACGCTATGGCATCTCTTGGGGCGCGTTGGGCGCTGCTGAGTTCTGCTGGCATACCGCTCGCCAATACACGCTCGATCGTCATCAGTTCGGGCGTCCGTTGGCGGCTACCCAGCTGATCCAGAAAAAGCTGGCCGATATGCAGACTGAGATCACCTTGGCCTTGCAGGGCTGCCTGCGCCTGGGGCGCATGAAGGACGAAGGCACGGCTGCGGTTGAGATCACTTCGATCATGAAGCGTAACTCGTGTGGCAAGTCCCTGGATATCGCGCGCATGGCTCGGGACATGCTGGGTGGCAATGGTATTTCCGACGAATTCGGGGTGGCGCGTCATCTGGTCAACCTGGAGGTGGTCAATACCTATGAAGGTACTCATGACGTGCATGCCTTGATTCTGGGGCGTGCGCAAACCGGTCTTCAGGCGTTCTATTAATAGGAGCAGGGCATGGGCGCGCTTTCGCATCTGCGGGTACTGGATTTATCGCGAGTACTGGCGGGCCCTTGGTCCGGGCAGATCCTTGCGGATCTTGGGGCTGAGGTAATCAAGGTCGAACGGCCGGGCAGTGGCGACGACACACGCGCCTGGGGGCCGCCCTTCCTTAAGGATGCTTATGGCGAGAACACTAGCGAGGCAGCGTATTACCTGTCGGCCAATCGCAATAAGGAGTCGGTGACAATCGACTTCACGCGGCCTGAGGGGCAGGCGCTGGTACGTGAGCTGGCGGCTAAGTCGGACATTTTGATCGAGAATTTCAAGGTGGGCGGCCTGGCAGCGTATGGTTTGGATTATGAGTCGCTCAAGGAGATCAATCCGGAGCTGATCTACTGCTCGATCACGGGCTTCGGTCAGACCGGGCCTTATGCAGCGCGTGCGGGCTATGACTTCATGATTCAGGGGCTGGGCGGGCTGATGAGTCTGACCGGCCGGCCCGAGGGGGAGGATGGCGCTGGGCCGGTGAAGGTGGGCGTGGCGCTGACTGACATCCTTACGGGGCTTTACTCGACCGTGGCAATACTGGCGGCACTGGCCCATCGGGACCATGACGGTGGTGGGCAGCACATCGATATGGCGTTGCTGGATGTGCAGGTGGCATGCCTGGCCAATCAGGCGATGAATTACCTGACAACGGGCGTGCCGCCAAAGCGCTTGGGTAATGCGCATCCGAATATCGTGCCTTACCAGGACTTTCCCACGGCCGACGGTGATTTCATCCTGACGGTGGGTAATGACGGGCAGTTTCGCAAGTTTGCTGAAGTGGCTGGGCAGCCACAGTGGGCGGATGATCCGCGCTTCTCTACTAATAAGGTGCGGGTGGCCAATCGGGCGGAGCTGATCCCGTTGATTCGTCAGGCGACGGTATTCAAGACGACGGCTGAGTGGGTGTCACAGTTGGAGCGGGTTGGAGTGCCGTGTGGGCCTATCAACGATTTGGCGCAGGTGTTTGCCGATCCCCAAGTAAAGGCGCGTGGGCTGGCGATGGCGTTACCTCATGCCTTGGCAGGGATGGTGCCTCAGGTTGCCAGTCCGATACGGCTGTCCAAAACGCCTGTGGAGTACCGTAGTGCGCCTCCCCTGCTGGGGGAGCACACGGCCAAGGTGCTTCAAGAGGTGTTGGGATTGGGTGTGGCGAATGTGGTCGCATTGAAGGCTGCGGGCGTTATCTGAATCCCTTCTTCTATATATATAGAGGGCATAACCGGCTCTCTATTGATGGTTTTTTAATCAACTCTAACTAATTGATAGAAAAGTAAAATTAAGGGTTGACGGCAGATTCTGGAAGTCTATAATTCGCCCCACTTCCGGCGCAGTCGAAACGGAAAACTCCTTGGTAAACAAAGAGTTACGCAGAATTCGACAGCGATTTGCTTCAGGTCATCGAAGCCCAGAAGGAGTTGGTAGAGCAGTGTTGTTTGGCTCTATTAACGTTTCGATCTTCTCGGTCGAAAGCGGAGAAAAAGAGGTGTTGACAGCAGCGTGTAACGCTGTAGAATTCGCCTCCCGCTAACGAGAGATCGGAAGCGCAAGTGGTTGAAGTTGTTGAAGAAATCTTCGAAAACTTCTGAAAATAATCACTTGACAGCAAATGAGGCTGCTGTAGAATGCGCGCCTCGGTTGAGACGAAAGATCTTAACCAACCGCTCTTTAACAACTGAATCAAGCAATTCGTGTGGGTGCTTGTGGAGTCAGACTGATAGTCAACAAGATTATCAGCATCACAAGTTACTCCGCGAGAAATCAAAGATGTAACCAACGATTGCTGAGCCAAGTTTAGGGTTTCTTAAAAACCCAAAGATGTTTGAACTGAAGAGTTTGATCATGGCTCAGATTGAACGCTGGCGGCAGGCCTAACACATGCAAGTCGAGCGGTAGAGAGAAGCTTGCTTCTCTTGAGAGCGGCGGACGGGTGAGTAATGCCTAGGAATCTGCCTGGTAGTGGGGGATAACGTTCGGAAACGGACGCTAATACCGCATACGTCCTACGGGAGAAAGCAGGGGACCTTCGGGCCTTGCGCTATCAGATGAGCCTAGGTCGGATTAGCTAGTTGGTGAGGTAATGGCTCACCAAGGCGACGATCCGTAACTGGTCTGAGAGGATGATCAGTCACACTGGAACTGAGACACGGTCCAGACTCCTACGGGAGGCAGCAGTGGGGAATATTGGACAATGGGCGAAAGCCTGATCCAGCCATGCCGCGTGTGTGAAGAAGGTCTTCGGATTGTAAAGCACTTTAAGTTGGGAGGAAGGGTTGTAGATTAATACTCTGCAATTTTGACGTTACCGACAGAATAAGCACCGGCTAACTCTGTGCCAGCAGCCGCGGTAATACAGAGGGTGCAAGCGTTAATCGGAATTACTGGGCGTAAAGCGCGCGTAGGTGGTTTGTTAAGTTGGATGTGAAATCCCCGGGCTCAACCTGGGAACTGCATTCAAAACTGACTGACTAGAGTATGGTAGAGGGTGGTGGAATTTCCTGTGTAGCGGTGAAATGCGTAGATATAGGAAGGAACACCAGTGGCGAAGGCGACCACCTGGACTAATACTGACACTGAGGTGCGAAAGCGTGGGGAGCAAACAGGATTAGATACCCTGGTAGTCCACGCCGTAAACGATGTCAACTAGCCGTTGGAAGCCTTGAGCTTTTAGTGGCGCAGCTAACGCATTAAGTTGACCGCCTGGGGAGTACGGCCGCAAGGTTAAAACTCAAATGAATTGACGGGGGCCCGCACAAGCGGTGGAGCATGTGGTTTAATTCGAAGCAACGCGAAGAACCTTACCAGGCCTTGACATCCAATGAACTTTCTAGAGATAGATTGGTGCCTTCGGGAACATTGAGACAGGTGCTGCATGGCTGTCGTCAGCTCGTGTCGTGAGATGTTGGGTTAAGTCCCGTAACGAGCGCAACCCTTGTCCTTAGTTACCAGCACGTTATGGTGGGCACTCTAAGGAGACTGCCGGTGACAAACCGGAGGAAGGTGGGGATGACGTCAAGTCATCATGGCCCTTACGGCCTGGGCTACACACGTGCTACAATGGTCGGTACAGAGGGTTGCCAAGCCGCGAGGTGGAGCTAATCCCATAAAACCGATCGTAGTCCGGATCGCAGTCTGCAACTCGACTGCGTGAAGTCGGAATCGCTAGTAATCGCGAATCAGAATGTCGCGGTGAATACGTTCCCGGGCCTTGTACACACCGCCCGTCACACCATGGGAGTGGGTTGCACCAGAAGTAGCTAGTCTAACCTTCGGGAGGACGGTTACCACGGTGTGATTCATGACTGGGGTGAAGTCGTAACAAGGTAGCCGTAGGGGAACCTGCGGCTGGATCACCTCCTTAATCGACGACATCAGCTGCTCCATAAGTTCCCACACGAATTGCTTGATTCATTGAAGAAGACGATAAGAAGCAGCCCGAAATTGGGTCTGTAGCTCAGTTGGTTAGAGCGCACCCCTGATAAGGGTGAGGTCGGCAGTTCGAATCTGCCCAGACCCACCAATTTTGTGTGGGAAACGCCTGTAGAAATACGGGGCCATAGCTCAGCTGGGAGAGCGCCTGCCTTGCACGCAGGAGGTCAACGGTTCGATCCCGTTTGGCTCCACCACTACTGCTTCTGAAAGTTTTGAAAGCTTAGAAATGAGCATTCCATCCAAGTGATGGTGAATGTTGATTTCTAGTCTTTGATTAGATCGTTCTTTAAAAATTTGGGTATGTGATAGAAAGATAGACTGAACGTTACTTTCACTGGTAACGGATCAGGCTAAGGTAAAATTTGTGAGTTCTCTTAATTGAGAAATTCGAATTTTCGGCGAATGTCGTCTTCACAGTATAACCAGATTGCTTGGGGTTATATGGTCAAGTGAAGAAGCGCATACGGTGGATGCCTTGGCAGTCAGAGGCGATGAAAGACGTGGTAGCCTGCGAAAAGCTTCGGGGAGTCGGCAAACAGACTTTGATCCGGAGATGTCTGAATGGGGGAACCCAGCCATCATAAGATGGTTATCTTGTACTGAATACATAGGTGCAAGAGGCGAACCAGGGGAACTGAAACATCTAAGTACCCTGAGGAAAAGAAATCAACCGAGATTCCCTTAGTAGTGGCGAGCGAACGGGGACTAGCCCTTAAGTGGCTTTGAGATTAGCGGAACGCTCTGGAAAGTGCGGCCATAGTGGGTGATAGCCCTGTACGCGAAAATCTCTTAGTCATGAAATCGAGTAGGACGGAGCACGAGAAACTTTGTCTGAATATGGGGGGACCATCCTCCAAGGCTAAATACTACTGACTGACCGATAGTGAACTAGTACCGTGAGGGAAAGGCGAAAAGAACCCCGGAGAGGGGAGTGAAATAGATCCTGAAACCGTATGCGTACAAGCAGTGGGAGCAGACTTTGTTCTGTGACTGCGTACCTTTTGTATAATGGGTCAGCGACTTATTTTCAGTGGCGAGCTTAACCGAATAGGGGAGGCGTAGCGAAAGCGAGTCTTAATAGGGCGTCTAGTCGCTGGGAATAGACCCGAAACCGGGCGATCTATCCATGGGCAGGTTGAAGGTTGGGTAACACTAACTGGAGGACCGAACCGACTACCGTTGAAAAGTTAGCGGATGACCTGTGGATCGGAGTGAAAGGCTAATCAAGCTCGGAGATAGCTGGTTCTCCTCGAAAGCTATTTAGGTAGCGCCTCATGTATCACTGTAGGGGGTAGAGCACTGTTTCGGCTAGGGGGTCATCCCGACTTACCAAACCGATGCAAACTCCGAATACCTACAAGTGCCGAGCATGGGAGACACACGGCGGGTGCTAACGTCCGTCGTGAAAAGGGAAACAACCCAGACCGTCAGCTAAGGTCCCAAAGTTATGGTTAAGTGGGAAACGATGTGGGAAGGCTTAGACAGCTAGGAGGTTGGCTTAGAAGCAGCCACCCTTTAAAGAAAGCGTAATAGCTCACTAGTCGAGTCGGCCTGCGCGGAAGATGTAACGGGGCTCAAACCATACACCGAAGCTACGGGTATCACGTAAGTGATGCGGTAGAGGAGCGTTCTGTAAGCCTGTGAAGGTGAGTTGAGAAGCTTGCTGGAGGTATCAGAAGTGCGAATGCTGACATGAGTAACGACAATGGGTGTGAAAAACACCCACGCCGAAAGACCAAGGTTTCCTGCGCAACGTTAATCGACGCAGGGTTAGTCGGTCCCTAAGGCGAGGCTGAAAAGCGTAGTCGATGGAAAACAGGTTAATATTCCTGTACTTCTGGTTATTGCGATGGAGGGACGGAGAAGGCTAGGCCAGCTTGGCGTTGGTTGTCCAAGTTTAAGGTGGTAGGCTGAGATCTTAGGTAAATCCGGGATCTTAAGGCCGAGAGCTGATGACGAGTTAACTTTTAGTTAACGAAGTGGTTGATGCCATGCTTCCAAGAAAAGCTTCTAAGCTTCAGGTAACCAGGAACCGTACCCCAAACCGACACAGGTGGTTGGGTAGAGAATACCAAGGCGCTTGAGAGAACTCGGGTGAAGGAACTAGGCAAAATGGCACCGTAACTTCGGGAGAAGGTGCGCCGGTGAGGGTGAAGGACTTGCTCCGTAAGCTCATGCCGGTCGAAGATACCAGGCCGCTGCGACTGTTTATTAAAAACACAGCACTCTGCAAACACGAAAGTGGACGTATAGGGTGTGACGCCTGCCCGGTGCCGGAAGGTTAATTGATGGGGTTAGCTAACGCGAAGCTCTTGATCGAAGCCCCGGTAAACGGCGGCCGTAACTATAACGGTCCTAAGGTAGCGAAATTCCTTGTCGGGTAAGTTCCGACCTGCACGAATGGCGTAACGATGGCGGCGCTGTCTCCACCCGAGACTCAGTGAAATTGAAATCGCTGTGAAGATGCAGTGTATCCGCGGCTAGACGGAAAGACCCCGTGAACCTTTACTATAGCTTTGCACTGGACTTTGAATTTGCTTGTGTAGGATAGGTGGGAGGCTTTGAAGCGTGGACGCCAGTTCGCGTGGAGCCATCCTTGAAATACCACCCTGGCAACTTTGAGGTTCTAACTCAGGTCCGTTATCCGGATCGAGGACAGTGTATGGTGGGTAGTTTGACTGGGGCGGTCTCCTCCTAAAGAGTAACGGAGGAGTACGAAGGTGCGCTCAGACCGGTCGGAAATCGGTCGTAGAGTATAAAGGCAAAAGCGCGCTTGACTGCGAGACAGACACGTCGAGCAGGTACGAAAGTAGGTCTTAGTGATCCGGTGGTTCTGTATGGAAGGGCCATCGCTCAACGGATAAAAGGTACTCCGGGGATAACAGGCTGATACCGCCCAAGAGTTCATATCGACGGCGGTGTTTGGCACCTCGATGTCGGCTCATCACATCCTGGGGCTGAAGCCGGTCCCAAGGGTATGGCTGTTCGCCATTTAAAGTGGTACGCGAGCTGGGTTTAGAACGTCGTGAGACAGTTCGGTCCCTATCTGCCGTGGACGTTTGAGATTTGAGAGGGGCTGCTCCTAGTACGAGAGGACCGGAGTGGACGAACCTCTGGTGTTCCGGTTGTCACGCCAGTGGCATTGCCGGGTAGCTATGTTCGGAATAGATAACCGCTGAAAGCATCTAAGCGGGAAACTAGCCTCAAGATGAGATCTCACTGGAACCTTGAGTTCCCTGAAGGGCCGTCGAAGACTACGACGTTGATAGGTTGGGTGTGTAAGCGCTGTGAGGCGTTGAGCTAACCAATACTAATTGCCCGTGAGGCTTGACCATATAACACCCAAGCAATTTGACTACTCTAACGAGCATCAGATTGCGGTGTGTGAAGACGAAATGAACCGAAAGTTCGACGTTCACAAAACACCGAAAGCTGTCACATACCCAATTTGCTGAAGCGAGGCCATCTGGCCACGACTCAGTACCCGAATTTCTTGACGACCATAGAGCATTGGAACCACCTGATCCCATCCCGAACTCAGCAGTGAAACGATGCATCGCCGATGGTAGTGTGGGGTTTCCCCATGTGAGAGTAGGTCATCGTCAAGATTAAATTCCAGAACCCCTGTTTGCTAACGCAAACAGGGGTTTTGTTTATGTAGAAGTCCATGAATTTCACCGGCACGTTGCTAGCGCAACGGTCTGGTACACAGAATTTCTTGACGACCATAGAGCATTGGAACCACCTGATCCCATCCCGAACTCAGCAGTGAAACGATGCATCGCCGATGGTAGTGTGGGGTTTCCCCATGTGAGAGTAGGTCATCGTCAAGATTGAATTCCGAAACCCCTGTCTGCTAACGCAGACAGGGGTTTTGTCGTTTAGGGGCCTGGCGATCCAGTTTCTTGCCCTTCTGCGGTGACGCGAGCCACTCTCGCGTAGTAAACCGAGGAGAAGCCGCAGTTAGAAACAAAAAAGCCAGCACCTGACATCAGGCGCTGGCTTGGGTGAAACACGGGCGAATCAGAACTGGTAACTCACCGTCGCGCTGACGTTTCGCTCTTCCCCCAAATAACAGAAGTTCAGGCTGGCACAAGAAGCCACGTAGGTCTCATTGGTAAGGTTGTTGGCATTGAGTCTTACATCGACGCCCTTCAGTCCAACCTTACCCAGGTCATACCCTACAGAGGCATCAAACAAGGTGTAAGAAGGTACCTTCATTGTGTTTTCCGCATCCGCCCAGCTATAGCCCACATAGCGCAATCCGCCTCCAAGCCTCAAGCCATCGAAGGCACCCTGATTAAATTTATAGTCAGCCCAAACGGACGCCATGTGACGCGGGGCTTGAGTCGGAGAGTTGCCCTGGTTCTCAATCAGATTGCCAGCTGTGCTCAGGGTGCTCACCATCGACTTGGAGTATTCAATGTCAGTAAAGGTGTAGCTGCCCAACAGCTTCAAGTTCTCAGTCAGCTGCATATGGGATTCCAACTCCAACCCCTGCGATCGCACAGCCCCTACAGCACGATAAAAGTTTTCCTGGGGCAGCTTGGTCGCAAGGTTTTCCTGGTCGATACGAAACCACGACGCGGTAAACAGATTGTCCGTGCCTGGCGGCTGGTATTTCAGCCCCACCTCCCACTGCGTCCCATCAGTAGGTGCCAACGGGTTGCCGGCGCTGTCTGAATAGGAGTTGGGATTAAAGGATTCGGAATAACTGACGTAGGGCGCCAGGCCGTTATCAAACAGATACAAGGCCCCCGCACGCCCAGTGAGCTTGGTGCGCTTGTCGCTTATTTCCGTGCCAACCGGCCGGCTCGTCTCGGCGATCCGGTTTTCGTCGGAGGTCTCTACCCAGTCCTGCCTTAGCCCCAGGGAAAACCGCCACTTATCCATTTCAATCAGGTCTTGCAGATAGACGCCAGTCTGCTCCAGCCGGCGCAGATAACTGGTTGGGTTGTAATAGCTGATAGAGGAATTGCCATACACAGGATTGAATGCGTTGATTGGCTGCAGTGACCCGCTCGTCCAGTCCACTACGGTTTTACGCCGCTGATAGTCGGCACCCATCAACACCGTGTGTTTAGTCGCCCCTGTGAAAAACTCGGCCTGCAGCATGTTATCGATGATGAACGCATGCAGCTTCTCATCACCCCCCGAATAGTAGCGGTTCAGCTCATTGCTGGTCGGTGTGGTCCACCCATAGCCATACACCTGATCCAACTTCACCTTGGAGTCCAGGTAACGGAAGTTCTGTCGCGCAGTGAAAACATCATTGAAGCGATGCTCAAACTGATAGCCAAAGGACTGCTGGTCTCGCTTGTAGCCATCGACCCCCGGTTCACCCTCAAAGAAGTGACTGGAGATCCTCTGGCCATTGCGTTGATGCAGCGCACCATCGGCCGGCATACCGCTGTGATAACCACCCTCTGGGTCGTGCTGCAGATAAGCCTGGAGCGTCAGCGAGGTGTCATCGGTAAAGTCGATGCTCAACGTCGGCGCCAGTGCGTAGCGCTTTTCCTTGGCGTGGTCGAATTGAGTGTCGGATTTATCCGCTAACCCCGTTAGTCGATAGGCGACGCGCTTGTCGTCATCTACCGGACCGCTGAAGTCAAAACCCATACCGCGTTGACCATTGCTGCCGACTGTCGCCTGAACCTGATGATAAGGCTCGAACAGGGGCTTCTTGCTGGTAAGCGCTACTAAACCGCCAGGTGAACTACGCCCATACAACACGGAGGAAGGCCCCTTGAGAATGTCTATACGTTCCAGGAAATACGGGTCTACCTGCATGGTGCTGTAGGTGCCGCTGTCCCCCATGGACTTCAAGCCGTCGAGGTAGATGTTATCCACCGATCCATCGTTGAAGCCACGCATTGCCACATAGTCATACCGGTGCGTCGCGCCGTAGGGGTTGGTCAACACACCAGGCGTGTAGCGCATGGCTTGAGCGACTGTCTGCGAGCCTTGGTCATCCATCTGCTCGCGCGTGACCACCGAGACGGTTTGCGAGGTCTCCAGCAAGGCCGTACTGGTCTTGGTTGCGATCTGGCTGTGAGTCGCGTTGTAGCCGTCCATGCTTCCCAACGCATTGCCCAATGCAAAGCCCTTGATATCAGTGGTTGGCAACGTCAGGGCGCTACTTTCCTGCACGGCCTGCAATACAAAACTCACACCGTCTTCAGAAACGGCCTGCAGCCCTGAGCCATTGAGCAGCTGATTCAACCCCTGTCCGGCAGAATATTCCCCCAGCAGCCCTGCTGACTGGCGACCTTGGGTTTGCGCGGGCGTGCTGGAAAGGGTAATGCCTGCCTGCCGCGCAAACTGGTTGAGCACCTCACCCAGTGGGCCTGCCGGTATCTCGTAGCGTTGATTGACCTGCGAGATACCGGCCTGTGCAGCCATACCGGCGATCGGCGTCATGCTGATGCCCAATGCGGTGGACATTAATGCCACGCGTACGGCTTTTCCCAATAACGGGTAGGAAGAGTTGTGGTGGAAACACGCAGTCATGATCAGGTTCCGTAGAGGCCGGTGAGGGCAGATTGATAGGCTTACTGTCTAAGCCGGACTCACGGAAAAAAGCCGCCAAAAAAACAAACGATCAGGCCGACCGTTCCACACTCACCCACCAACGCGTGCGGTAACGCACTTGAACCGGCAACGTTCGCGCCAGGATCGCCAGCAATTGATCGGTGTTCTCCAGGCGGAAGACCCCCGATAGCCGCAAATCAGCTACCTCTACCGCGCAACCCAGGTAACCCGGTCGATAACGCCCAACCTCTGATAGAAAATCCGCAAGACGCATATCCCGCGTCACGATCAGCCCATCGGTCCAGGCGCCAATGTCCATGGCCAGAGGCGGAGCAAGGGTGGCTTGGGTCTGACGCACGAGGTAGTTATCGCCGGCGTGGGCCTGGGTCGACAACCCATTCGGCTGGTGTGGTGAATGGATGGCCACGTTGCCGCTGACCACGCTTAACCGCGTGCAGTCACTGGTTTGGTGGACAGCGAAACGTCCGTCGATACCTTCGAACAAGCCGTGACGTGTTTGAACCAACAATGGCGCCGAGGCAGCCGCACCGCACGTCACCAGGATTTCACCGCGCACCAGGGTTATCAGGCGCTGCTGAGGATTGAAGGCAAGGTCTACGGCACTGTCAGTATTAAGTTGCAGGCGCGTGCCATCGGACAACTGGATGCTACGACGTTCGCCGGTGGCGGTTGCGAAGTCGGAGGTCCAGCGCTGCCAGCCAGTCAGATCCCGGCTTACCCAGGCCGCTGAGCCAGCCACCAGCACGCCGGTCAATAGCTTCAACGCCTGTCGACGGCCCAACCCCTGCGCACTGTTTTCCAGCGCCACATGCGCGCCCGGAATCGCTGCCAGAGTGCCGCTCAACTCCTGTTGCAGCGCCTGTACCCGTTGCCAGGCCACTTCGTGGTCGTGGTGAGCTTCGCGCCACTGCTCACACTGCTCGCGCAGACGGACATTGGCACGGTTGTTACGCAGGCGCAGTGCCCAATTGATAGCCTGTTTGATCACCCGGGGATCGGGTCCGCAACGCGCGGCATTATCCATGGGTGTCATGTTTCATATCGCAGGACATAGCAATGGTAGAGCGCCTCGGCCACATAACGCTCCACTGAGCGCAGCGACACGCCCATGTGCATCGCGATTTGCTTGTGTGTCAGCCCATCGCACTGAGCCAGCAGAAATGCCTTACGCACCTTAGGCTTGAGACCCTCCAAAAGACGGGAAATATCTTCCAGTAATTCCAACACCAGCGCCCGCGCTTCCGCGCTCGGCGCCATTGCCTCGGGCAAATGGGCGATAGATTCGAGGTAAGCCCGTTCGATCTCTTCGCGGCGCCAGTGATCAATCACCAACCCTCGTGCAATGGTGCGCAAAAATGCCCGGGGAGCCTTGAGTTCAAAGCGTTCGGTTTTCTGCAGCAGGCGTACAAAGGTGTCTTGTGCTAAGTCGGCAGCATCCGCCGCGTTGCCCAGACGGCTACGCAGCCAGGTGTTCAGCCAACTGTGATGGGTGCAATACAGCGCCTGAACAGCGTTTTCACACGGGAAGTACTCAGCAGACGGCATTCAAGCGAGCTCGGCCAAACGTCACAAATGATAATTAGTCGCATTGTTCGGGAGGGAGAAAAATTTTGCAACACCGATCCTCGTCGAGTAACCACTTGTCGGTTTCCTACGTTAAAAGAGGATCTATCTCACAATTTTCTAAGTTTTGCCGCGGCTTGGCCGAAAGCCTGACGAGCCATGCGTGCACCGAAATAGAGCGGCCCGAGAGTCCGCCTATCGCGTTACATGGAATGTTCCACTCGGCACGCTCACCCCCCTTTGGCAAAAGAAGTCGATGAAATGAATCTCAAGTTCAGTCATAAAATTCTGTTGGCCGCGTCAGGCGTCGTGGTTCTGGCCTTCGCGTTATTCACCCTCTACAACGACTACCTGCAACGCAGCATCATTACGCAGAACCTGGAGTCGTCCATCCAACAATCCGGTGAACTCACCGCCAGCAGTGTTCAGAACTGGCTCAGTGGTCGAATACTGGTGCTCGAAAGCCTCACGCAAAACGTTGCCCACCAAGGTAGTGGTGCCGACCTTCCCGGTCTGGTCGATCAAGCGGCATTCACTTCGAACTTCCAGTTCACCTACGTTGGCCAAACCAACGGCGTGTTCACCCAGCGCCCCGACGCGAAAATGCCCGATGGCTATGACCCCCGTCAGCGCCCTTGGTACAAGCAGGCAGTGGCCGCAGATAAACCCATGCTCACGCCACCCTACATGGCCGCAGTGGGTGGACAGATCGTGACCATCGCCATTCCGGTGAAAAAGAACGGTGAATTGCTCGGCGTCGTCGGCGGTGACCTGAGCCTGCAAACCTTGGTGAAGATCATCAACTCGGTGGACTTCGGCGGTATCGGCCACGCATTCCTGGTCAGCGGCGACGGCCAAGTCATTGTCAGTCCTGATCAGGACCAAGTGATGAAGAACCTCAAGGACATCTACCCCGGCACCCAAGTGCGTATCGACAAGGTCAGCCAAGACGTCGTCCTCAATGGGCAGGACCGCATCCTGTCCTTCACCCCTATCAGTGGTTTGCCTGGCGCAGATTGGTATATCGGCCTGTCGATTGATAAAGACAAAGCCTACGCGCCGCTGGGCAAGTTCCGAACTTCCGCGTTGATTGCCATGCTGATCGCCGTGGTCGTGATCGCCGTGCTCCTGAGCTTGCTGATCCAAGTCTTGCTGCGCCCCCTCACCACCATGGGCGTAGCGATGCAGGACATTGCCCAGGGCGAGGGTGACCTGACCCGTCGCCTGGCTGTCACCAGCAAGGACGAATTCGGCGAGGTCGGCAGTGCGTTCAATCAATTTGTAGAGCGCATCCACGCTTCGATTTCGGAAGTGTCTTCGGCAACCCGCCAGGTACACGACTTGTCCCAGCGTGTAATGGCCTCGTCCAATGCCTCTATCATCGGTTCCGATGAGCAGAGTGCACGCACCAATAGCGTGGCCGCAGCGATCAATGAACTGGGTGCCGCTACCCAGGAAATCGCGCGTAACGCCGCGGATGCTTCACAGCACGCCAGTGGTGCCAGTGAGCAAGCCGACGATGGGCGCAAAGTGGTGGAGCAAACCATTCTTGCGATGTCGGAGCTGTCGCAGAAGATCAGCTTGTCCTGCACCCAGATCGAAACCCTGAACGCCAGCACCGACAACATTGGTCACATCCTTGATGTGATCAAAGGCATCTCCCAGCAAACCAACTTGCTGGCGCTTAACGCGGCCATCGAGGCAGCGCGTGCGGGCGAGGCCGGTCGAGGTTTTGCAGTGGTCGCGGACGAGGTGCGCAACCTGGCTCATCGAACCCAGGAGTCGGCCGAGGAGATCCACAAAATGATCACCTCGCTGCAAGTGGGCTCGCGTGAAGCGGTCACCACCATGAACGCCAGCCAGACCTCCAGCGAAGAAAGCGTAGAGGTCGCGAACCAGGCCGGTGAGCGCCTGGTCAGCGTGACGCAGCGGATTGTCGAGATCGACGGAATGAACCAGTCCGTGGCTGCCGCCACCGAAGAACAAACTGCCGTGGTGGAAACCCTCAATGTGGACATCAACCAGATCAACTTGCTGAACCAGCAGGGCGTGGCCAATCTGAATGAAACCCTCAAGGATTGCGATGCCCTGTCGCAGCAGGCCAATCGGTTGAAGCAACTGGTCGATAGCTTCAAGATCTAACCCGCTGACTGAATGGCGGGAGCGACGCGCGTCGCTCCTGCCGCTTAGCCAAGCAACCGGCGAACGTTGTCCAATGCGCCGTTGGCGAAGCCCTGCACAAACTGTTCAAACCCTGGGCTCACCTCCTCTGTGGGCTCAGCAATAATTGTCCATGTCACCCTGGAGCGCTCCTTTTCAAGCGCTTCCACATGCATCGCCGCCCATAACCTGGCCACGCCCAGTGTGTTGTAGATTGTGGTCCAGGTCATGTGCATGGCCTGTTCGTCCCGGCTATTGAGCTGTTCCACGACACAGTTACCATCGCGGAAAAATTTAGTCCGCAATGCGCCCACGCCTGAGCCGGTCATTTCGATATGCATCAGGTCCGGAATAAACACATCGAAGCCGGCAAACTGCCCCACCATCGCCCACAGGCGAGAGGCACAGCAGTTGACCGAGACGGACGCCACTATCGGCAGGCCGTTCGGATTGCGAATTAACGTATCGGGTTGCAGCAGTTTCATGAGGTTGTCCTGAGGCGTTCAAAGAAAGCCGATGGTCTTGAGGTAGTTGCAGCCTTTGCTCAACAACGCCGGGTCTTTTTCGGGGTAGCGTGCCCCCATCTGCTGGATACCCTGTCGTGCGTTGTCGTGGCGAATCATCGATGTGTCGCCGATGTCTTCGTCGAGGCGATCGAGGTAGAAACCGAGCACGCCAAACAGTGCGTTGTCCTGGTTTACCGTTCGCAGCGCCTGTTGCCACTGCGCGATACTCACCCGCTTGAAACGGTGCCCCGCTCGATTGAACGCATCCAGGTAGTCCTCCCAGCTCAACGGCTCGGGGTTATGCAGGTTGAACACATGCCTGTCGGCCTGAAAGCGGCTGCTGTGGAATGCAATGAAGCGCGCCAGGAAGTCCACCGGCATCAGGTCGAAGTTCAGCGTCAACCGAGGCATCAGGCCCAGTTGCAGTGACCCCTTGAGCATCAGCATCAGACGATTTTTTTGCGGTTGGCAGGCACCATTGTGACTGTTGAAACTGATGTTGCCGGGTCGATGGATATTCACCCAGGCGCCGCGCTCCACCGCACGACCCAGTTGGCGCTCGGCAACCCATTTGGACAGGTTGTAGCCATTCTTGATGTACAGCGGCAACGTCGTTGCAGCGGGCGCTTCGAGGACATAACCCTGCGAGTCGACAGCGCTCGAAGCGGACAGTGTCGAGATAAAGTTGAGGACCTTCTTGCTGTGGGTCTCACACAGGCACAGGCATTCGAACAGGGGGGCAACGTTGTCCCTGGCCAGAGATGTATAGTCCATCACGTGATTGACCCGTGCTGCGTTGTGTATCAGCACCCCGAAATCCTGGGCGATAGCATCATACGCGTCGCTGGCCAGGCCCAACCGAGGGAGGCTGATATCGGCGGCGAATACCTGCACCCTGCTCAGGTCCAGATGTTCCAGGCGGTACTCACGCAACGCCTGAGTGAATCGTGCCATCGCCGACTGTCCCGGCGTCTCACGTACCAGGCACGCCACGGTCGTTGCACCTGCGGCCAGCAATGCCTCGACGATATGAACACCAACAAAACTGTTGGCCCCCGTCACGATCACTTTGTGTGGGTCGCCTGCGCGGTCCTCTGGCAGCGTGTTGAACGTCCAGTCCCGTTGAGCATCGCGAGCAGCAGCATCGCAGGAAGCATCGGGTCGTTCACCGTTCTCCAGCAGCGTTGCGAGCGTACCAATCGTCGGTACTTCAATGAAATGACTCAGTGCGAAACTACGACCAAACTGCTCGCGAACGCGCAGCAACAACGTCGATAGCACAATCGAGTGGCCGCCGAGATCGAAGAAGCTCTCATCGATAGACACTTCACCCTCGGGCAGCGTCAACAGTTCGCTCCACAGGCGAGTCAACCGAACTTGAAGCGGGGTGTGTGCCGTGCCACCTTCCTCCTGCACGTTGGGCTGGAGCGGCACTGCCAGTAAGGCCTCACGGTCGATCTTGCCGTTGCTGGCGCACGGCATGCATGCCAACTCATCCCAGAAGCCGGGCCGCATGTAGTCGGGCAGCCACTGCCGCGCGTGTTGCTGCAGGGCCGCCAGGGTAGCCCCGGGTTCGGGTTGAGCGACAAAGCCACGGATCCTGCGGTCAGGGTCGATCACCACCGCCACTTGGCGATACAGCCGGCTGGTACGCAGGCACTGCTCAATCTCCTGGGGCCCGACCCGAAAGCCACGAATCTTCACCTGATCATCACGTCGTCCGCCCAGCATGATTCCATCGGCGGTCCACCGGGCCAAATCGCCGCTGCGGTAGGCGCGCAAGGGCTGGCCCCCAGGCACTGCAAGCTCCACAAAGGCACTGGTCGCCTGAGGTGGGTCGTTCACATAGCCCAGGCTTACGCCAGGCCCAACGATGTACACCTCACCCATCACCTCTTCATCGACCGGCTGCTGGTCGTCATCGAGGATCAACACCCAGCTGTTGGCGATCGGCCGGCCGAGATTGCGGTTGCTGTCGCCAGGTTGAAACGTACGATGGGTGATCATTACGGTGGCCTCCGTGGGGCCGTAGAGGTTGTGAAATTGGCACTGCGCCGCCAGGCGGTCGATGACATGGGGTTCGCAGACGTCACCCCCGGTCAGCAGGTGCGTCAGGCCCAGCGGTTGATCGGGCGGCAGAATGCTCAGCAGCGAGGGGGGCAAAAAGGCATGGGTAACGCGCTGACGTTGGAGCAGATCGAGCAGTTGCTGAGGGTCGTGTCGTTGCTCTGCGCTGGGGACGATCAACTCGGCGCCCGCTATCAGGGTAGGGACAATATCGATCAGGGACGAGTCAAAGCTCACCGGTGAAAACTGCAGGATACGGCTTTGTTCATCCAGGTTCATGCAGGCCCTGAACCAGGCCGCGAAATGTGCCAGGTTGGCTTGGCTGAGCAACACCCCCTTGGGATGGCCGGTGGTACCCGATGTATAGAGCGTCATGCAGGGCGAATCGAGGGCGGGCTGAGCGTGCATCAGCGGACGCAGCAAGTCGGTGTCCTGCGGGTCGACCTCGCGCACATCCAGTGTAATGAAGCGCTCTCGCAAGGGGTGCTGGCCGGCGTCCAGCAACACCCGGGCCCCTGCGTTCTCGAGCAAGGCCTGATGGCGTTGAGGCGGGTGGTCCGGAGCCAGCGGCAGATACACCGCGCCACAGCCCATAACCGCGAGAATACTGGCGTACAACGCTACGGACTTTTCCAGGCAAACCCCAACCACCGGTGGTGCCTGCGTGACGCCCAACACAGGGCTTAACCGTTGCTGAATCATGAGGGCCTGCACGTGCAACTCGCGGTAAGTCACCACGCTGCTGTCGATGTTCAGCGCCCGCCTATCAGCGAATTGGTGAAGGCTGGCCTGCAACCGTTCGATCACAGGCACCTGGGCCTCCCGCATGACAGCGAGGTCTTCGGTGCGGTTGAATCGGTGAACAAATGCCAAGGCGTCAAGCGCGTCCAAACCCTGCTCGGGCCATTCATTGGCGACCGCTTTGACGGAGAAATATCCGGGGTCGCGTGAAAAACCACTGACGTGCAGCGCAACCCATTCCATCATCGTTTGGGTCACTTGCTGGCGCAGGCGCTGGCCGTTTCCACTGGGCTCCGTTGCGACTTCAAGGACAGCCGCTAGTCGCCCCTCGGGCCCATAGGCGCGCAGTTGCAGTGCGGGTAACCCGCAGTCGGTCACTGGGCCAACCCCCAGGCGCAGGCCCAGCACTGAGGTTTGGTGTGCCGGGTTCGGCAACGACTGGCTGCCGTCATCGATCCACAGGTCCGAGCCGGCATCACTCAAGACATACCCATACTGCTCCAGCTCCCGCCTGATAGCCGCCAAGGCACTGCTGGTGCCGGAAAATCCGATGGTCAGGCGCCTCATGCTACCCTCCCGGCCACGTGCAAGTAGTCGGTCAGCCCTTGGGCCACACCTGGTGTCTGCAGCAAGCCGCTGTGTTGCAGGAAGCCCAGGATATTGCCCATCAAAGGATGCTGGCGGGTGATGGGGAAGGCCAGCGCCGCGACTTCATCGCGTAAGGCGTTGCGCAGGGGGCTGCTGATATCGAGGTGGTCGATCAACTGAAGGTCGAAGTTCTTTTGCAGGTCGTTGGTCAGGTACCGGGCCAGGAAAATCGGTAGCACCTTGGCAATGCTGTCGCGGTCGTCGGCGCTGGCAGCCTGCCAATACAGGCGTACCAAGCGCGTCCAGAATTGTGCGTGGCGGCCTTCATCGGCCAGGTGGTCGGCCATCAAGCCACGGACGGAGGCTTTGACGCTGGCGTCCTTGGAGAACGCCGCCACATCGTGGGTCACGGTATTTTCGGCAATGGCCACGCCGATCAGCGCGACGGCATCGTGCAGGTGAGGGGGTACCTGCGCCTGTGCCGCCGGCAGCGCTCGGCTCAATTCGATTTCCTGGGGTAGCGCCAGGGGTTGTATCCCCGTCATGGCCACGGTTTGCTGGAGGAAATCCAGTGCCACCAACGCGTGGTAGTCCTCGTCCACAACGATGGTCATCGCATCAATACGACAGGCAAGCGGGAAGGGCACCGAGAAGCGATTCTTGGCAATGCTGCGTGCCGTCTGGTCGACAATCTCGGTCTCGAATATCACCACGTCGTTGATGAATTTATAAAAGCTCTGTGCCAGGACAAAATCGCGCCACTGCGGGCAGTGTTCGATAAAGGTTGCACAAAGCACCAGGGGCTGGCGAAACAACGGGTAGATCAGCTTGTCATCATCCTCCAGCAAACGGCGAGGACGTGTGCGGATGGTTGCGCGGCGCTCCCAGTCGTCGGCAATGGTTTTGTAATCGGCAGCGGTCATGGCTTCATCTCGTGCAGCGAAGCCCGAACCACATCCCAGAGCGCGATGCGGCTCTGGACGGCAGCCACGGCGGCAGCGTTGGCCTGTTGCGGGTAGGCCGGGTCTGCGCTGCAGAGGCGCAGAAGCAACTGCTCTGCTGCCGGCCCATGGTCCTGGGCGTCCAATTCGATGTGGCGCTTGAGGTAGGCGCACAGGGTAGGCGTCTGACGGTGGTTGAGCGCCTCGGATTGCAGGATGCGCTCGAACATCGGTGGGATGACGTGCTCACGGCCGTGCAGGAATGTGGCGGCCACACAATGGGCAGGGGCATTTAGCGCAAGGTGTAAGGTGTCGCTGACAAAGCGGGCCACACCGGGAAGAATCTCGACTTCATGCAAGGCGGCAGTTGCTTCGAGGCCCTGGCGTTGCAGCGCAATGAAGTGATTGATAGCGGTAGTGCTGGCGCCTACTTCCGCCATGGCCTCCAGGTAAAGTTCGAAGTGGCTGCAATAGCCTTGCGCAGGATGTTCGTCAGATTCCTCTCCCAGCACAATCTCGTTGATCAGGCGTGCAGCCCATGGGTCGACAGGTGGCAACCAGGGTAGACGCGTGCAGGTCAGCTCCTGTTGCAGACGTTTGGCGAGGGTCATGAAATCCCAGACAGCGAATACATGGCTTTCCATAAAAAGTTGCAACTTTCGCAGAGAAGTTATTTCTGTAAATAACGAATGGCTGCATAACTGCAGTTTTATTGTTTCAAGTAACGGTTGATGCATGGTTGATGCCTATAAGTTGTTGCGTCTGCTGTGTGGGAACAGCGATGAGTTTTTGTAATCGGCAAGGATTGAGCAGGTATAAACCAGGCGCTGGCGTGCGAGCCGCTCAATATGGGGGCGTCGCGACGTCGGAATGAACTATCTGGTTTAGTAAGGAAAGATAATAAGCGGGTTAAACAATTTGGCGAGCATACAAATGTGTTAGAAGTTTTTCTAAATAATATGTGCTGTAAGTTTGCTTCTTTACGGCAGGTGGGAAACTTCTTCTGTGCGGGGCGCTAATCGTGAGTTAGTGAGCCCCGGGGTAAGGAAGATTCGCGACAGGAGGGCCGCGCGCCTTAGTACTTACCTTTCTTGGCGTCGTCGGCCTCCAGGCCGTTGAGGTAGGCGCTGATCACTTCCATGCCTCGCATCAAGTGATTGCGCAGCGTCAGGATGCTTTCCTGGGTTTTCTTCTGGGCGACCAGGTTCAGCAATTCGCGGTGATCTTCCTGGGACGTCTCTCCCAACCCCATGGCCTCCAGGTTATAACGCAGGAAACGCTCCTCTTCGTTCAACCCGTGCTCCACCAGATTGAGCAGCCGCTGGTTCGGGGCCTTGCCATACAGGGCCATGTGGAACAGCCGATTGAGGCGGCCAATCTCGCTGTAGTCTTTTTCCTGCTCCAGGGCGACGATGATCGCATCCGCCTCGGCGATATCGGCCTCGGTGAGCAACGGAATCGACAAGCGCAATGCTTCAGACTCCAGCAACATCCGCAGTTCATAGGTTTCCGCCGAGTTATCCTCGATCAGCGGTGCAACCACGGCACCCTTGTGCGTCACCACATGCAACAGCGACTGGGCTTCCAACTGGCGCAGGGCTTCCCGCACGGGCATGCGGCTGACCCCGAACAGGCTGGCCAATTCCTGTTGGCGCATGGCGGTACCGCACGGCAAGCGTCCATCGAGGATGGCGTTGCGCAAGGTTTCTTCAATCACGGAACGAGCGAGATGGGCAGGAATAGGCCCGCTGATCTTGATGCTGTTCAAAGGGTTCGGCTTCTGCGTCACGGTTACGCTATCCTCCTTATTCTGATAGGGTGGCTAATTGGATCCAATGCACACTAGAGACTGCCCATAAGCTTGTCAAACGGGTACGGTTTCGGCTTGTAAGCGCTTCAACATCACGCTCCCACCCCCCACAACCGACATTTACGGCGTCTTACACGGCCGGGTTCATCGGCCGGCTTCCTGCGCCGATTGCTGCATTATCGGCGGTTACGGAATGAACACTTTGCTGTTGCAGTTTATTCCCCATGCGTTAGGAAGTATGGGGTTCGGTCGATACATTCCTGTCTATCGATATTCACTAACGGTATTTAAATAGCCGTTCTTATATCTATAAAGTCACACTCCTGTCTGACCGGGAGTGACCTCATGTCCGCCACCTCTACTGTTCCAACAGCGACCGCTACCGCCCAAACCTTCGAGATTCGTCCATTTCCCGGCAGTGTAGGCGCCGAGGTCATTGGCCTGGATTTGTCACGCCCAGTCAACGAGCAGGATTTCGCGCGCATTCACCGTGCGCACCTGGACCATCACGTCGTGGTCTTTCGTGATCAACGCATCACGCCCGAACAACAGATTGCCTTCAGCCGCCGCTTCGGCGTGCTGCAGATCCACGTACTCAAGCAGTTCCTGCTGGCCAACCATCCGGAAATCCTGATCGTCTCCAACATTATCGAAAACGGCCAATCCATCGGCCTGGGTGACGCCGGCAAATTCTGGCATTCGGACCTGTCCTATAAAGAACTGCCGAGCCTGGGCTCGATGCTGCACGCCCAGGAGCTGCCCTCCGAAGGTGGCGACACCTTGTTTGCCGATATGCACAAAGCCTGGGACCAATTGCCCGAGCATCTGCGCAAAGCCGTCGAAGGTCGCAGCGCCGCTCACTCTTATACCGCGCGCTACAGCGAAACCAAATTCGAAGGCAACTGGCGCCCCACGTTGACCCCCGAGCAGCTCGCCCAGGTGGCGGAAGTCGTGCACCCCATCGTGCGCACCCACCCGGAAAACGGCCGCAAGGCGCTATTTGTCAGTGAAGGCTTCACCACCCGCATCGTCGGCCTGCCGGAGGATGAGAGCCGCGACGTGCTGGCCCAACTCTACGCCCACAGCGTGTTACCAGAAAACATCTACCGCCACCAATGGCAGCCCCACGATCTGGTGTTCTGGGACAACCGCTCGCTGATCCACCTGGCCGCCGGTTGCCCGAGCCATCTGCGCCGCAAGCTGTTTCGTACCACCATCCAGGGCGACGCGCCTTTCTGATCGGAGCATGACCATGTCCAGGAAAATTCCATTCGCACGGCTGGCGGCGACCGTCGGCCTGGGTGTCAGCCTCTTGGCCGGCAGCCTGATTGCACCGGCGTCCGCGCAGGCCGAAGGCGAGATCCGCATCGCCGAACAATTCGGCATCGTTTATCTGTTGCTGAACGTGGTACGCGACCAGAACCTGATCGAAAAATACGGTAAACAGGAAGGCATCGACATCAAGGTCGACTGGACACAGTTGTCTGGCGGCGCGGCAGTCAATGACGCACTGCTCTCCGGTTCCATCGACATTGCCGGAGCCGGTGTCGGCCCGCTGCTGACCATCTGGGATCGCACCCACGGCAAGCAGAACGTCAAGGCCGTGGCTTCCCTGGGTAACTTCCCGTACTACCTCGTCAGCAACAATCCCAAGGTCAAGACCATCGCCGATTTCACCGAGAAGGACCGCATTGCCGTGCCCGCGGTGGGCGTGTCGGTGCAGTCACGCTTCCTGCAATACGCGGCGGCCAAGCAGTGGGGCGACAAGGAATTCAATCGCCTCGATAAGTACACCGTCGCCGTCCCTCACCCGGATGCGACCGCAGCGCTGATCGCTGGCGGCACCGAGCTGACCGGGCATTTTTCCAACCCGCCGTTTCAGGACCAGGCCCTGGCCAACCCGAACGTGCACGTGGTGCTGAACACCTACGACCTGCTCGGCCCGAACTCGCCGACGGTATTGTTCGCCACCGAGAAATTCCGCAACGACAACCCAAAAACCTACAAGGCGTTCGTCGAGGCATTGACCGAAGCCGCGCAGTTCGCCCAGAACGACAAAGGCGCTGCAGCCGACACTTACCTGCGCGTGACCAAGGCCAAGATCGACCGCGCCGAGTTGTTGAAAATCATCGACAACCCGCAGTTCGAATTCAGCGTTACGCCGAAAAACACCTACCCGCTGGCGGAATTCCTCTACCGCGTCGGTGCCATCAAGAACAAGCCTGAATCGTGGAAGGACTACTTCTTCCAGGACGCCAAGCCCCTGCAAGGAAGTTGAGATGAACGCGCCCTTGCAAGGCCACACGGCCAGCAACCTGCACACCACCGGCCCCTTACTCGCGGTGGATAACGTCAGCCTGGAATACCGCACCCCCGAGCGCGTGGTGCGGGCCACCCACCAGGTGAGTTTCGAGATCGACCCGGCCGACCGCTACGTGCTGCTCGGCCCCTCGGGTTGCGGTAAGTCCACCTTGCTCAAATCCATCGCCGGGTTTATCAAACCCTGCGAAGGCGAGATCCGCCTGTTGGGGCAAAAGGTCGAGCAACCGGGCCCGGACCGTATCGTGGTGTTCCAGGAATTCGACCAACTGCCGCCGTGGAAAACCGTCAAACAGAACGTGATGTTTCCACTGTTGGCCTCCAAAACCCTGAAGCGCGCCGACGCCGAAGAACGTGCACTGCACTACCTCGACAAAGTCGGCCTCACCGCCTTTGCCGACGCCTACCCACACACCCTGTCCGGCGGTATGAAAGCCCGTGTCGCCATCGCCCGTGCCCTGGCCATGCAGCCCAAGATCCTGCTGATGGACGAACCCTTCGCCGCCCTCGATGCGCTGACCCGGCGCAAGATGCAGGAAGAGTTGCTGCTGCTCTGGGAAGAGGTGCGCTTTACCCTGTTGTTCGTCACCCACTCCATCGAAGAAGCGTTGGTGGTGGGCAATCGCATTCTGTTGCTGTCGCCCCACCCTGGGCGGGTACGCGCGGAAATCCACAGCCATCAATACGACCTGCACAGCCTCGGTGGCGTGGAGTTCCAGGCGTCGGCACGGCGCATTCATCGCCTGCTGTTCGATGAAGCGCCCGAGGCCGAACGTGAGTTGGGCTTCGCTGATATCCGCATCGCGTATTAAGGGGAACATCCATGCGCCAGGAATATGAAATCACCCTCGAACCGCTGCTCAGCGTCCCCGTTGAACGCGAACTGCCCCTGCGCCAGCGCCTGTGGCAACAAGGCTGGCTGCGCAAGGGCCTGATCCTGATCGTGCTCGCGATCCTCTGGGAAGCCGTTGCGCGTTATCAGAATAATGACCTGCTGCTGCCGAGCTTCTTGCAGACCTTTCACGCGCTCTACGACGGCCTGCTCAGCGGCGAATTGCTCAGCAAGGTCAGCATCTCGCTGGTGGTGCTGATCAAGGGCTACCTGATCGGCATCGTACTGGCGTTCGCCCTGACCACATTGGCGGTATCGACCCAACTGGGCCGTGATTTGCTGAGCACCCTGACCTCGATGTTCAACCCGCTACCGGCGATTGCCTTGTTGCCGCTGGCGCTGCTGTGGTTTGGCCTGGGCCAGAACAGCCTCATCTTCGTGTTGGTGCATTCGGTATTGTGGGCGCTGGCGCTCAACACCTACTCAGGTTTCCTTGGCGTGTCCGAAACCCTGCGCATGGCCGGGCGCAACTACGGCCTCAAGGGCATGCGGTTTGTGCTGTTCATCCTGATCCCGGCGGCGCTGCCGTCGATTCTTGCGGGCCTCAAGATCGGCTGGGCGTTTGCCTGGCGTACATTGATTGCCGCCGAACTGGTGTTCGGTGCAACCAGTGGCAAGGGTGGCCTGGGGTGGTACATCTTCCAGAACCGCAACGAGCTGTACACCGACAAGGTGTTTGCCGGGCTGGCGGTGGTGATCCTGATCGGGCTGCTTGTGGAAAACCTGGTGTTTGACACGTTCGAGCGTCTGACGGTGAAGCGCTGGGGCATGCAGCGCTGATTTCATGGGGCGTAAGAATCTTCGTTTTTAATAGGAATGGTTGCTCTTTGCCCAGGCTGGCTTCGATAATCCCGCCCGAATTCGGCGCTGCGATGGCGTCGATCGGTAAAGGGATTTACGACTATGCGTTTTTTTGTCTTGGCAGCGGCTTTGTTGCTATCGACCTCGGTGTTGGCGGCGTTCGTTCCCGAAGCCGTGTCCATGCCCAAGCCGCACTACCCCTCGTTCCTGACGTCTGTCCCGGGACATGCGCGCATCAGCTTGAACATCCACAATGATGGTTCGGTCAGCGATGTAAAAGCGCTCAGCGCCACCAAGCCCGAGTTCGGCGAAGCCGCCGTGGAGGCGGCCACACAATGGCGTTTCAAACCCTGGACGGTAAATGCGGATCAGCCAGCGGTGATCGACGCGCAAAACGAGATGATCTTCACGCCCGAGGAGATCAAGGCGAAGAGTACTCAGTTGTCCTTCATGGAAACGACCTATCAGTCCTGCAGCGCGTTGAACGAAGAAGTCAGCCAGTTCCGCCGCAACCATCCTTCCCGCCCGCTCATCCAAATGAAGAGTTTTGCCATCACCCGCGTCGCCGTGATGTTCCCGGCATTGAGCGGTAAAAGCGATTACAACGAAGGCCTGGACCGCGCCGACGCGCTTGAAAGCGCCCTGCCGGAAATCGTGCGTAAATGCCAGGCCCATCCCAAATCGACCTACGCGAAATACCTACCCAGCAACCTCCGACGCTACCTGTAAAGCCTGCTACGATTGCGCTCAATTCACGCCCCGTTGATCACGAGTGCTTGGCATGCAACTACCGGACATGAACCTGCTGGTCGCCCTCGACGCCTTGCTCGACGAGGGCAGCGTGGTCGGCGCCGCGCGCCGCATGAACCTCAGCCCCGCCGCCATGAGCCGCACCCTCACGCGTATCCGCGAAGCCGTGGGCGACCCGATCCTGGTGCGCGCCGGGCGCGGCCTGGTGCCCACGCCCAAGGCCCTGCAACTGCAAGGCCAGGTGCGCAACGTGGTGGAGCAGGCAGCGCTGCTGTTCCGCTCGGCGGACCAGGTGGACCTGAGCACATTGCGCCGCCGCTTCAGCGTGCGCGCCAATGATTTTTTCATCGGTGTGTATGGCGGGCGCCTGTTCGACACCATGGAACGCATGGCCCCCCTGTGCGAACTGTGCTTTGTGCCCGAAGGTGACACCGACGACGAGGCCCTGCGCGAAGGGCGCCTGGACTTGCGCGTGAGCAACACCATGCCGGTCAGCCCCGAAGTGAAGGTGCAGAACCTGTTCTCCACCACCTTCGTCGGCCTGGCGCGGGAAGACCATCCGTTGTTTGACGAAGAAATCACCGCGGCGCGTTTTGCCAGCTACTCGCACATCAGCATCTCGCGGCGCGGCATTGCGCGCGGGCCGATCGACACCGCACTGAATGCCCAGGGGCTGGAGCGCCGCGTGGCGATGATCGCCCCGGGTTTCCACGGTGCGATGTTCATGCTGCCCGACTCCGACCTGCTGCTGCCGGTGCCCAAGGAAGCGCTGCTGAGCGCTAATCGCCTGAAGTTGCCACTGCGTGCATTCGCCTTGCCGATCTCGCTGCCGACGTTGGTGTTGGCCCAATCCTGGCATCCGCGATTCGACAAAGACCCCGCCCACAAATGGCTGCGCGAAACCATGCGCGAGAGTTGCCACGCCACCTGGCTCGAAGCCCAGCCCACCTGACGCCCCAAGCCAGCTCCTACATGAATTCAGGATTGCGTCTGGCGCAGTTATACCCTGCCAATAAGTAACTTTTTGTCATGTGTGTGCCTGATTAAACTGCTCGGGTATTTACCATTCCGAGTTATCTGTTCATGACGTCCCTCGCTGCCCCCGCACTCCAGGCCGCAGCCAAGCCCACTGCCATGACCCCGCCCGTCTTCGGTCCGCGCATCATCATCGGTCTGGTCGGCGTGTTGCTGGCCGTGCTGGTCTCCGGTCTCAACGAGATGGTCACCAAGGTGGCCCTCGCGGATATTCGCGGTGCGCTGTACATCGGTTTTGACGAAGGCACCTGGCTGGTCGCGGCTTATACCGCCACCTCCGTGTCGGCCATGGCGTTTGCGCCTTGGTGCTCGGTGACCTTTTCCCTGCGCCGCTTCACGCTGTGCGCCATCGGCCTATTCACCGTGCTGGGGATCCTGTGCCCGTTCGCGCCGAACTACGAAAGCCTGCTGGTGCTGCGCACTGTGCAAGGCCTGGCCGGTGGCGCGTTGCCGCCGATGCTGATGACCGTGGCGCTGCGTTTCCTGCCGGCCAACGTCAAGCTGTACGGCTTGGCCGGCTATGCACTCACCGCCACCTTCGGCCCGAGCCTGGGCACGCCGCTGGCGGCGCTGTGGACCGAGTACGTCGGCTGGCAGTGGGCGTTCTGGCAGATCGTCGCGCCGTGCCTGCTGGCCATGGTCGCCGTGGCCTACGGGCTGCCGCAGGACCCGCTGCGCCTGGAGCGCTTCAAGCAGTTCAACTGGCGCGGTCTGCTGCTGGGCTTCCCGGCGATCTGCATGCTGGTCATCGGCATCCTGCAAGGCAACCGCCTGGACTGGTTCGAGTCGGGCCTGATCACCTTCCTGTTGTGCGGCGGCAGTGCCTTGCTGGTGCTGTTCATGGTGAACGAGTGGTCCCAGCCCATACCGTTCTTCAAGCTGCAGATGCTCGGCCTGCGCAACCTGTCGTTTGCGCTGATCGTGCTGGCGGGCGTGCTCATGGTGCTGACCTCGGTGATCATCATCCCGTCGAGTTTTCTCGCCCAGGTCCAGGGCTATCGTCCGCTGCAAACCGCGCCAGTGATGCTGCTGATGGCCATCCCGCAGTTGATCGCGCTGCCGCTGGTGGCGGCGCTGTGCAACCTGCGTTGGGTCGATTGTCGCTGGGTGCTGGGGATCGGCCTGGGGATGCTGGTGCTGTGCTGCGTGGGCAGTGCGCACCTCACTTCGGAATGGATTCGTGACGATTTCTACGGCCTGTACCTGCTGCAAATCTTCGGGCAACCGATGGCCGTGTTGCCGCTGCTGATGCTCTCCACCGGCAGCATCCAGCCCATGGACGGCCCGTTCGCCTCGGCTTGGTTCAACACCGTCAAGGGCCTGGCCGCCGTGATCGCCACCGGTGTGCTCGATACCTTGACCACCCAGCGCCTGCATTTTCACTCGACCATGTTGGTCGACCGCCTGGGTAACTCACCGCTGGCCGACGGCGACGCGCCGGGCCTGGCGCACCGCCTGCACGAGCAGGCCGTGGTGCTGACTTCTTCGGATCTGTATTACGTCATGGCCGCAGTCGCGGTGGCGTTGATCCTGCTGATTTTCTGGATGCCCACGCGGATTTTCCCGCCTCGCGCACCGACTTGATTGAAAGGACTGTTCATGAAACGCAAAGACAAAATTGCCGTCTCCGTTATTGCTGTGTTCGCCGTCGGCGTGCTGGTGTATCTGGTCGCGCCGGGTGTGCTGGGCAGCAAGCGCCAGACCACCAACGACGCCTTCGTTGCTGCGGACTTCACCCTGGTGGCGCCACGTGTGGCCGGTTTCATCAAGGAGGTGTTGGTGGAAGACAACCAGCGCGTCAAGGCCGGGCAACTGCTGGCGCTGATCGACGACCGCGACTTCCGCGCTGCCGCCCAGGCTGCCGACGCCGATGCGTTGGTGGCCCAGGCCCAACTGAAAAACGCCACCGCCACCCTCGAGCGCCAAAGCTCGGTGATCGCCCAGGCCCAGGCCACCGTCGCGGCGGATCGCGCCGAAATGGCCTTTGCCGAACACGAACTGAATCGCTACAACCGCCTCGCCGGTGTCGGTGCCGGCACCGTGCAGAATGCCCAGCAAGCCAAGACCCGCATCGACCAGGCCACCGCGCGCCTGGCCAATGCCACGGCGGTGCTGGCGGCTGAACGCAAGCAAGTGGAAATCCTCACCGCCCAGCGCGACGCCGCCGAAGGTGGGCTCAAGCGTGCCCAGGCCGCGCTGGAATTGGCCAGTTACCAGCTGTCGTACACGCGCATTGTCGCGCCGGTGGATGGCATGGTCGGCGAGCGTGCAGTGCGGGTGGGCGCCTACGTGACGCCAGGCAGCAAGATCCTTGCGGTCGTGCCGCTGGAAGAAGCGTACGTGGTGGCCAACTTCCAGGAAACCCAGCTCTCCCATATGCACGCCGGCCAGGCCGTGCAGGTGCGCGTCGACAGCCTCGACGGTGAGTTGCTCAACGGCCATCTGGAAAGCCTCGCGCCTGCCACCGGAGTGACCTTTGCCTCGGTCAAACCCGATAACGCCACCGGTAACTTCACCAAGGTGGTGCAGCGCATCCCGGTGAAAATCGTCCTCGAACCCAACCAGGCGCACACCGAACGCTTGCGGGTCGGCATGTCGGTGGAAGCCAGCGTCGACACCCGGCCGGTCGTGCAGACCCGTGAGGTGGCCCAGCAATGAAACGAGTGGCCTGGCTCACCATGAGCCTCATCAGCCTGAGCGCCTGCACGGTCGGTCCGGATTTCCAAAAGCCCCAGAGCCCGCAAGTGACGCAATGGAACGCGCCCCAGGGTCGCCAGGCGGCCAGCCGTGCCGTCAGCGATCCCTTGCAGGAGCGCTGGTGGGATGTGTTCCACGACGCGCAACTCTCGGCGCTCACCCGTCGCGCGCTCACCGATAACCTCGACCTGAAATTGGCCAGCAGTCGCTTGCAGCAAAGCCGTGCCGTGCGCCAGGTGACCACCGCCGAGCGTTATCCCAACGTCAACGCCAACGGTGATTACCTGCGCCAACGCAACAGCGGCAAGGGCCTGAGCGACCCTTCCGGCAACAACGGCCGCTCGGCGTTCAATCAGTGGGACATGGGTTTTTCCGCCTCTTGGGAGCTGGACTTCTGGGGCCGGGTAAAACGCGAAACCGAAGCCGCTGACGCCACCCTGCAAGTGGCTGAAGACGACCGCCGCGCGGTGTTGTTGTCGGTACTCGCCGAGACGGCCCAGGACTACATCCAACTGCGCGGCGTACAGAACACCCGCGCCGTCACCGAGCAAAACCTCGACGTCGCGCGTCACAGCCTCAAGCTCTCGCAGTTGCGCCTGGCGGACGGTGTGGCGACGGACCTGGACGTCGCCGAAGCCGCCGCCCAGGTCGCCGCTATCGAAGCGCGGCTGCCGGATCTGCAACAGCGCCAGGACCAACTGATCAACGCCCTCAGCCTGTTGATGGGCGAGCCGCCGCAGGCCCTGCATGCGCAGTTGTCCAAGGACGCCGCTGTGCCGCAAACCCAGCGCCAGGTCGCGATTGGCTTACCGTCGGAGTTGGCCGAACGCCGCCCGGATATCCGCCAGGCCGAAGCACGCCTGCACGCCGCCACCGCCAGCATTGGCGTGGCCAAGGGCGACTTCTACCCGCGCATCACTTTATCCGGCAGCCTCGGTTCCCAGGCCATGCAACTCTCGGATCTCGGTTCCTGGGGCTCCCGCGCCTTTGCCTTCGGCCCGCAGTTCAGCTTGCCGTTGTTCAATGGCGGGCGCCTGCAAGGCATGCTGAACCTGCGCGAAGCCCAGCAACAGGAAGCGGCGCTCGCGTACCAGCAAACCGTGCTGCGGGCCTGGCATGAGATCGACGACCAACTGACTCGCTACAACGCCAGCCAACTGCGCCGCGACAGCCTCGCCGAAGCCGTGCGCCAGAACCAGATTGCCCTGAGCACCGCGCAACAGCAGTACGTGGAAGGCGTGGTGGATTTCGTCAACGTGCTCACCGTGCAGAGCGCGTTGCTGGCCACGCAAGAGCAGTGGGTGGAGAGCTCGACCAGCGTGTCCCTGGCCATGGTTGGGCTGTACAAAGCGTTGGGTGGCGGCTGGGAATCGGTGTATCCGCTGCAAACCGCTGGGCGCTGAACGGCAAAGAGTTTTTGTCAGTCGCGAAATAAGGTCTAATGATAATTGCTCTCAATAGTGTATCTGAGCTTTTCATGGACACCGCGACTGACGGCCAGCGACAGCTTCACCTCCTGTACCGCGACCATCACGGCTGGCTGCAAGGCGGGTTGCGCAAGCGTCTGGGCGACCGTGAGCATGCGGCCGATGTGGCGCAGGACACCTTCCTGCGCCTACAGATTGCGTGCATCAAGGGTTTTGCAAAAACACCACATAGCCTCGAAACCACTCGCTGTCCTTCAGATACCCCGGCTCTTCCCACTCCCCGCCCTGAATCAAGCCAATCTTGAACGGCAACCCCAACCGGTTCATCCGTGGCAAATACGCCGCGTAATCCGGGATGCTGTGCCGCCCTTGATACGTTTGCACCACCACTTCATCCACCACCCCTTTGAGTTGAGCGATGGCAGCCGGATCAGCGTTGCTGCTCCAGTCCATCAAGCCGGTGATGCTCAGGCGCAGGTCGGTGGGCAGGCGCTGGCGCAGGTCGCGCAGGAAGTCGGCGTATTCATGCAGGTACTGAGTGCGAGCATCGAAGTCGATCTGGATGCCCACCACCGGATTGCCTGCGTCGCGCCAGCGTTGCACCTGGCCGAACAGTTGGCGGTAGACCTGCTCGGGCCAGTGCAGGGTGTGGGCGCGGTAGACGATCCAGATGTCGCCTTCGGTAAGGCGCGGCACGCTGATGCCTTGGGCAATCATCTGCACGCCGCGCTGGGGCGCGCGGCGCGTGGAGTTGATCTGGCCCTGGAGGATGTACAGGGTTTTCGCCTGCTTGAGCACCGGCTGTGGTGTAACCCCGCTCCACAGCCAGAAGGCGTCATAGTCGCGGGCGTCGACGGCGCCGAAGGCCGGGCTTGCCAGCAACAGCAAACCTAGCCACAGGTGCTTCACCAGTAGTACTGCAGCGATTTGCCCCACTGGGTGTCGGCGTAGCTGGTTTTCAACTGGCGAAACCAGGCCTTGCGCACGGCCGGTTCTACATCGACGCCGCCGCAACTGTTGTAGCCCGAGGGCCCGTAGCAGTTGATGGCGCGGAACAGGGCGTAGGCCTTGTCATTCTTGGGTGCCTTGGCGTTGCCGATCACCTGTTTGTAGCCGTCCAGGCGCGAGAAGGTTTCACCCTTGAAGTCCGATGCACTGCTGCCCAGGCTGCCGGCGGCGCGCGCCTGTTCCAGTGGCATGCCGTCCAGGCCGTTGCGCAGGATGAACTCACCCAGGCAGTTCAAGCCTTGTGGGTTTTTGGCATCGCCCTGCAAGGTCGCGGCGGTTTGCGCAATGCTCGGGCAGCTGTAGCCAGACTCGGCTTTGTCGCCGTTCCACTGGAACAGCTTCAAGGTCTGGCTGGTGCTGTAGACGTAGCCCAGGCTGGTGCCCAGTTTGTCTTCCGGGGCAGAGGCTGGCAGCTGCTTGAGGTCGTCGGCGAAGGTAGCGTACTGACCGCGCAGCAGGTCTTTGTAGAGCAGCACGAATTGCGCAGTCTGGCGTTCCAGCGGATCGCTGGCCTGCGCGATCTGCTGGCGCAGCAACTCGGGACCGGCGACGTTGCGCAGCAGGATGTAACGCACCTGCTTGGCGCTGATCGGCGAATCGGCGGCAAACACCTTGGCCAACTGGCCGCTGCGCTCGTAGTTCATGGCCAACGCCAACTCAAGCTGATCGCGTTGCAACGGCAACTTCGCCAGCGGCAGCAGTTGCAGCCAGAGCGCTTCGGCGCCTTTCCAATCTTGCTTGGCTTCCAGGGCCAGGGCACGCAGGGTTTGTTGGCTGAAGGCGAAGTAATTCAGGCTCGACGGCACGCTCTGGGGCAATTGTTTCAGCGCGGCGTCCGGCTGATGCTCGGTATACAGCGCAGACACCGCGAGCAAGTAGTCATACAGCTCCGGCGCGCTGGAAAACGCAGTTTTCTGCTTTTCCAGGTCGGTGCGGGAGAGGGCGGGCTGGTTGCCACCGCGCATCACCATCAGGTTGCTGACAAACTGGATCATCGGCGTGCTGACGGTTTCGCTATTGACCATCAACAGCTTGAGGTCGGCTTCCTCCACCAGTTCATCCACCGACACATTACGCTGCGCGTCCGTTGCCTCGGTCATTGCCCAGCCGAAGGCCTCGGCGAGCTTGGTGTTGTCACCTGCCAACCAATAAACACGGCGCAACAGGCCACGGGCGGAGGCCAGGTAGTCGCCCTGTGGATAAGTTTTCAGGTAACCGAGAAAGCCTTCCTCGGCATGGCTCAGGGCGGACTTATCCACATGCTCGAGCTGCGGCATGCCGTACTCGTCAAAGGCTTCAGCCTGGGCCTGGTTCAAAGACGTGCGCGCAGTCATATACAGCGCGGTTTCCTTCAGCCAAGGCACGTGGCTGGCGCTGGCGGCGGCAAAACCGCGCTCAGCGTCACCGAAGCGACCGCTGTAGAAGTCGGCGGCGGCTTGCAGGTAGGTACGGAACAGTTGGCCGTCGTTGGACTGGATCTGCTGGGCGTCCACCACCTGGCCTTCCCACGAACAGGCTGTGAGCAGTTGCAGGCGCGCTTTTATCAGCAGCTCACGCTCAGCAGCCGGCATGTCGGCCTTGATCACCTGGCTGATGAACGCCGTGGCGCTGTCATCATCGTTGCTGCGGCAACGGCTGCCCTCGCCAGTCAGGAACGCTTCGCCTGCGGTCTTGTACTCGTCGCGCTGGATGCCCAGGGGCTTGAGCAGGGTGTCGAGTTCGGCGGTGCGTGAATTGTCCGGCTTGTTGTCGGGCTCATCGTTTGTCGCGGGGATAGGCGCCAAGCGATAGACCGGGAACGGCACCGGGCCAAAGCCCTGGGACAGATCATCTTCGCTCAGCGCATTGGGCGTGAGCGGTTCGGCCTTTTTGTCCGCTAGCAGCAGGCGCAGGTTGACGCGACTGTCGTTGCCGGGGCCGAGGAAGGGCAGGTTACTGCAGGAATCGAGGCTATCACGCGAGACGCGCCAGTCGGGGTAGCACGAGTCGTCAGAGCTGGCCTGGGCCTGTTGGGTGATGCCGGCAAGCAGTGCCAGTGCCAGGGGTGACAGAAAACCGATGCGCATGACGTGTCCTTGATCCTGAGTCCTTGGAGGGAGGCAATAATAGCGTGTTCCTACGGTTGCTTCGGAGAAGCCCTGCACAAATTACTGATTTGTCCGATTCCAGCAGCCAGCCTGGATCTTTTGTCCTAGAGTGGCGGTGTTTGCGCTTGGGCAATCAGGGGAATCGAGGTGCGTCGGTCTGTGGTAGAGCAAAACGAAAAGGTCGGGACGTTGCCCGCACTCAATCGCCTCACGTGGGAAGGTGCCGGCTGGATCAGCCGACTGTGGTGGGTACCGATCCTGGCGCTGGCCATGGCGCTGCGTTTTTACCAACTGACGGCGGCAGCGATCTGGGGCGACGAAGGCTCGAGCCTGCTGCTCAGCGAATACGCCTTAGACGACCTGTGGTTCCACGCCGCGCACGACGTGCACCCGCCGCTGTATTTTTTCCTGCTGCGCGGCTGGATCGAACTGTTCGGCGACAGCATCTGGTCGATTCGCGGCATGAGTGCCATTCCCGGTGTGGTCGTCGTGGGCTTGGGCATCTGGCTGACGCGGCAACTGTCCACCCGCCGTGCGGCGCTGCTGGCGGGGATACTGCTGGCGCTGTTGCCGACGGCGGTGCGCTACAGCCAGGAAGTGCGCATGTATTCGCTGCTGGGTGTATGGCTGCTGGGCGCCACCCTGGCGCTGGTTTACTGGGTACGCCAACCTGAGCGCACGCGTTATCTGGCGGCGTATGTCGTATTGATGACGGCCGGTTTCTACACCCATTACTTCACTGCGCTGTGCGTGCTGGTGCATTGGGCTTACCTGGGCATGCTGAGTGTCACGATGCCGCGCGACCAACGCCTGATCACGCGCCCGGCGTGGTGGTTGGCCAACGCCACGATTGTGCTGTTGTACCTGCCTTGGCTGCCGAATCTGCTGGACTTGGTGCAACACGTCGAACAGCTCAAGGTGGGCGGCGACATTGGCTGGGAAGAACCGGTCAGCCTGTTCTCCCTGCCGTCGATGGTCTGGCAATTCGTACTGCAGGATGAAGGTGTCGGTTTCTGGTCGCCACTGTTCTGGCTGTTCCCGTTGCTGCTGGTGGCTGTCGTCGTTGCCACCGCTTGGCGCGACCGCGACCGCTATCGGCCGGCCGGCCTGTTGGCGCTGTTTTTCCTGTTGCCACTGCTGTTGGTCTACGGGGTGTCGTTTATTTCCCCAGTGTTTATCGAGCGTTACCTGACGGTCTACGCCCTGGGCTTGCCGATTCTGCTGGCGATGGCCATTGATCGTCTGCCGTCGCGGTTTGCACTGCTGGGAGCGGCATTGTTTGTGCTGTTCGTCGGCGTCGAGCTGGTGGGGTTGAAGAACAATTTCACCGTGGATGAGCACGACCAATTCAACGTGCCGGTGGAGTTCGTCAACCGCAACTATCAGGAAGACGACCGCATCGTCCTCAGCGACATGATGTGGTACCTCAGCTATGTGTATTACGACCAGACCGACGCCCAGTTGCAGCTCTACACCCCGCCCAAACCCGACGGCACGCCCACCCGGCCGAATGCCTATGGCTTCGGCACCCTGGTGGACCAGGACGGCGGGCGTATCTACCTCGACCACCTGTCGGCACTGCCCGCCGAGACTCGCCGCGTGTGGCTGATCAGCAGCAACGAAGCGCCGGACGAATTCGCCCCGCTGCCCGAAGGCTGGCGCGAACTCAGTCGCCAGGATGGCGGCGGTGCGAGGGCGCGGTTGTTTGTATTGTGCAATGTACCGTCAGCGCAGCCCGATGGCTGCCGCTAGACTGGGTTAATGCCGTTCTATCAGGAGCCCATCATGGAATCGCCCGTGCATAGCTTGCCGTCACTGTTCAAACAGCTGGGTCTGCCGGATGACCCGGTGAGTATCGAAAAGTTTGTGGCGGTGCATTCGCCGCTCAAGCCGGAGCTGAAACTGGCGGATGCGTTTTTCTGGACGGACAGCCAGAAGGCGTTTTTGCGCGAGGAGATTCTGGAGGATGCGGATTGGGCGGAAGTGGTGGATGAGTTGAATCTCATGTTGCGGGGTGGGCGAGGGGGGTAAAAAAACCTAGGGTTTTACCGCGTTAGTGAGCTTTTTCTGACGCACGCGCCTGTCTCCCCACGCTAAGACCCGGACGGGCCAAGCCCCGATCTAAATGTGGGAGTTGGCTTGCCTGCGATAGCGGAGTGTCAGTCGACATATACCTCGAGTGGCCCACCGCAATCGCAGGCAAGCCAGCTCCCACAGAGTTTTGCGGTGTTAGTAAATTCTGTACCGACGCACCGACCACCACCCATCCGCTAAATTGTTTCAAAACTTGACGCATCTGGATCCATCCACCATATTGATAGTTAGCAAACTAACTGTATGCGAACTATCCAGTGCCTCAATCCCTCGAACAACTCCAGATGAACCTCAGCAGCAGCATGGTGGTGGGCGCCCGTAACTGGCGCAAAATCTGCCAGACCACGCTGGTGAGCTACGGCATCTCCGAAGCCTGCGCCGTGCCGTTGTTGATGATCGGCCGCCTGGGCGATGGTGTGCACCAGGTCAAGGTCGCCCAGGCGTCCGGGATGGAAAGCCCGTCGCTGGTGCGCTTGCTCGATCGTCTGTGCACCGACGGTTATGTGTGCCGCACCGAAGACGTGCATGACCGTCGCGCCAAGGCCTTGAGCCTGACCGAGCGCGGCCGCGAGCTGGTGCAAGCGGTGGAAGTGCAATTGGTGCGGCTGCGCAAGGAAGTGCTGGCAGACATGACCCCAGGTGATATGGAGGCCGCGCTGCGAGTGCTGCGCGCCTTCGAGGCAGCGTCGCTTTGAACGGATTTTTTACCGGTTTCCCGCCTGCCCGTGATTGGTTCTATGGGGTCCGTACCTTCGCGGCCTCGATGATTGCCTTGTACATCGCCATGCTCATGCAAATGCCGCGTCCGTATTGGGCGATGGCGACGGTGTATATCGTCTCCAGCCCGTTTGTCGGCCCTACCAGTTCCAAAGCGCTGTACCGCGCCATCGGCACCTTCATGGGGGCGGCGGCGGCCGTTCTTTTTGTGCCGATGTTCGTGCAGTCGCCCTACATGCTGGTGGTGGTGATTGCCTTGTGGACGGGCACCCTGCTGTTCCTCTCCATGCACCTGCGCACGGCCAACAACTACGCCCTGATGCTCGCCGGCTACACCTTGCCGTTGATCGCCCTGCCGGTGGTGGATAACCCCCTGGCGGTATGGGATGTGGCAGAGGCGCGTACCGAAGAAATCTTCCTCGGTATCGCAGTGGCAGCAGTGGTGGGCGCAATGTTCTGGCCGCGCCGGCTGATGCCGGTGTTTGATGGTTCGGTGGCCAAGTGGTTTGCCGACGCTCAGGTCTACAGCCAGCGGTTCCTCACACGCAATGTAGAGCCCGACGAAATCAGCACGCTGCGCGGCGGTATGGTCACTACCTTCAACACCCTCGAATTGATGATCGGCCAGTTGCCCCACGAAGGCGCGCGGCCGCAGACGGTGCGCAACACCAAGGAATTGCGCGGGCGCATGATCCACCTGCTGCCGGTGATCGATGCCCTGGATGATGCGGTGTACGCGATTGAACACCGCGCTCCGGAATTCGCAGATCAGCTCACACCGTTGCTGGAGGCCGCCAACGCCTGGCTGGAAAGCACCACCGAAACAGCCCCGCTTGAACGCTGGCGCGTGCTGCGCGACCAGGTCGACGCCGCTCAACCCCAGGGCGAAGCGCTGGATGACCGGCACACGCTGCTGTTCTCCAATGCGCTCTATCGTCTCGCAGAGTGGATCGACCTGTGGCAAGACTGCCGCAGCCTGCAAGCCGCCATCCAGTGCGAAAGCCAGGACACCTGGCGCGCCGTGTACCGTCACTGGCGCCTGGGCCGGCTCACGCCGTTCCTCGACCGTGGGTTGATGTTCTACTCGGCGTTCTCCACCGTCACCGCGATCATCGTCGCCTCGGTGCTGTGGATCCTGCTCGGCTGGACCGACGGCGGCAGCGCGGTGATCCTGGCCGCTGTCGCCTGCAGCTTTTTCGCCTCGATGGATGACCCGGCGCCACAGATCTATCGGTTCTTTTTCTGGACCGCCATGTCAGTGCTGTTTGCCAGCCTCTATCTGTTCCTAGTGCTGCCCAACCTGCATGACTTCCCGATGCTGGTGCTGGCGTTCGCCGTGCCGTTTATCTGTATCGGCACGCTCACCGTGCAGCCGCGTTTTTACCTGGGCATGTTGCTGACGCTGGTGAACACCTCGTCGTTCATCAGCATCCAGGGCGCCTATGACGCGGACTTCCTCAACTTCGCCAACGTCAACCTGGCGGGGCCGGTGGGCTTGTTGTTTGCCTTTGTGTGGACGCTGATCGCGCGGCCCTTCGGCGCTGAATTGGCGGCCAAGCGCCTGACCCGTTTCAGCTGGCGCGACATCGTCAGCCTCACCGAGCCCGCGACCCTGGCCGAACACCGGCACATGGCCGCGCAGATGCTTGACCGCCTGATGCAACACCTGCCGCGCCTGGCCCTGATCAACCAGGACACCGGCACCGCCCTGCGCGATTTGCGCGTGGCGCTGAACCTGCTCGACCTGCTGGCCTACTCGCCGCGCATCCTCGGGGTGCCACGGGTGTTGCTCAACCAGGTGGTGGAAGGCGTGGGCGGCTATTTCAAGGCGTGCCTCAAGGCCGGTGAACGCTTGCCCGCGCCCAGCGGTCTGCTGATGACCCTGGACCGCACGCGCCGCGCCCTCAACGGCCAGGGCCTGCAAGACGAAGACGACACCCGCCTGCACCTGCTGCACGCGTTGGCCGGGCTGCGCCTGTCGCTGCTGCCGGGCGTGGAATTTATTGGCGGCACCGAAATGGAAGCGCCGCTACCTGATGGAGCGCCTTTATGATCGGTGATCTGGATATCAGCGGGGTGTTCCTGCCCACGCTGCTGGTGCTGATGGGCATTACGTACGTGTTGTTCCTGGTGGTGCACGGGTTGTTGACCCGCGTCCACTTCTATCGCCTGGTCTGGCACCGGGCATTGTTCAATGTGGGGCTCTACGCGCTGTTGCTGGGCGCGGTGGACTCACTCAGTCGATACCTGATGACATGAAAAAACCTTTTTTGACCATCGGCCGTGTAGTCCTCACGCTGTTGATCGTGACGTTTGCGGTCGTCGTGGTGTGGCGCATGGTCATGTACTACATGTTTGCCCCCTGGACCCGTGACGGCCACATCCGTGCCGACATCGTGCAGATCGCGCCGGACGTGTCCGGGCTGATCCAGCGCGTGGACGTGCGCGACAACCAACTGGTGACCAAGGGCCAAGTGCTCTTCGCCGTCGACCAGGACCGTTTCAAGCTGGCCCTGCGCCAAGCCCAGGCCGCCGTGGCCGACCGCCAGGAAACCCTGGCGCAGGCCCAGCGCGAGTACAAGCGTAACCGTGGCCTCGGCAACCTGGTGCCCAGCGAGCAGCTGGAAGAAAGCCAGTCCCGCGTCGCCCGTGCCCAGTCGGCTCTGGCCGAAGCCCAGGTGACGGTGGATTCCGCCCAGCTCAACCTCGACCGCTCGGTGATCCGCAGCCCCGTGGACGGTTACGTCAACGACCGCGCGCCGCGCACCCAGGAATTCGTCACCGCCGGTCGCCCGGTGCTGTCGGTGGTCGACAGCAATTCCTTCCATATCGATGGCTATTTCGAAGAGACCAAGCTCGACGGTATCCATGTCGGCATGGGCGTGGACATCCGCGTGATTGGCGACAACGCCCGCCTGCGTGGCCACGTGCAGAGCATCGTCGCCGGTATCGAAGACCGCGACCGCAGCAGCGGCTCCAACCTGCTGCCCAACGTCAACCCGGCGTTCAGCTGGGTGCGCCTGGCCCAGCGGATTCCGGTGCGTATCGCCTTTGATGATGTGCCGGCGGACTTCCGTATGATCGCCGGGCGCACTGCCACGGTGTCGATCATCGGCGACAAGGCCAAAGACGGAGACCAGCCATGAAGCAACTGCTGGCAACCGCTGCGCTGGGGTTGTTGCTGTCGGCCTGCCAAGTGGTGGGGCCGGATTACAAGCTGCCGGAAACGTCGGCCGTCAACCGTGGCGACCTGCAAGGGCCGCTCGCGGGCGAAGGCAATAACGTGGTGTCGGCGCCGGTGCCGGCGGACTGGTGGAAGCTCTACAAAGACCCGCGCCTGGACGAGCTGGTACGCCAGGCCATGGCCTCCAACACCGACTTGCGTGTGGCCGCCGCCAACCTGCAACGCGCGCGTTTCCAGACCCAGGAAGCGGAGTCCGCAGGCGGCTGGAGCGCCGGCGCCAAGGCCGAGGCCCAGCGCCTGCAAGAGTCGGGCGAAGCCTTTCTGCTGACAGAAAAAGTCCCAGTGGCCAATATTGGCAGCGCCAGCATCAGCACGTCCTACCAGTTCGACTTGTTCGGCACCCTGCAGCGCGGCATCGAAAGCGCCCAGGCCAGTGCCGACGCGGCCCAGGCGGCTGCCGACATCGCGCGCATCACCCTGGTGGCAGATGTGGTGCGCTCCTACACCCAGGTGTGCGCGGCCAACGAAGAACTGGCGATTGCCAACGAGTCCCTCGACCTGCAAGCCCAGAGCACCCAGCTCACCCAGCGCCTGCGCGACGCCGGGCGGGGTGATGAAACCCAGGTGACCCGTTCGCAGACCCAATACAAATCCTTGCGCGCCGACATGCCGCGCTACGAAGCAGCACGCCAGGCCGGGTTGTTCCGCCTGTCGATGCTGCTGGCCAAGCCGCTGGACCAACTGCCGGTGGGCACCGCCAGCTGCGCCGAGCTGCCACACATCGCCCAGTTGCTGCCGGTGGGCGACGGCGCGACCCTGCTCAAGCGTCGCCCCGATGTACGCCAGGCCGAACGCCAACTCGCCGCCGCGACTGCACGTATCGGCGTGGCCACCGGCGCGCTGTACCCGGACATCAGCATCGGCGCCACGGTGGGCACTGTCGGGATCCTCGATGACCTGGGCACACCGGCGACCAACCGTTGGGGCTTTGGCCCGCTGATCAGTTGGTCGGTGCCGACCAACGGCGCCCGCGCCCGTATCCACGAAGCCGAGGCCGCGACCCAGGGCGCCCTCGCGCATTTCGACGGTGTGGTGCTCAACGCCATCCGCGAAACCCAGACCGGCCTCGCGCAATACACCGCGCAGTTGCAACGCCGCGACGCCCTGGCCGAAGCGGGCGAGTCTGCCCGGGAAGCCGCAGACCAGACCCACCGCTTCTTCCAGGCGGGCCGAGCGTCGTTCCTGGCCGACCTGCAAGCCACCCGCACCTACACCGATGTGCGCGCGCAACTGGCAGCCGCCAACACCCAGGTTGCCATGAGCCAGATCGATCTGTTCCTGGCCTTGGGCGGTGGCTGGGAAAGCGGACGAACGCAAGTGTCACAGACCGGCAAACCCTGAGCGAATAGCTATGCTTTGACAGGCGGATCGCCGTGACGATTCGCCTGACACTGCTCGCGTTTGCTCATGGGGATTCCAATAATGAAAAACCCTTATGCTCCCGCTTTCTGGTGCGTGTGTTTCGCACTGGTGTTGTTATCGGCTGCCTATTTCTACGGCGTCATGCTGGCTCACCAACTCGACAAGGCCATGGTGTTTCTCGACAGCGCCTGCCTGGTGATCGGCACCCTGTCCATCGGCGTCGTGGCCTGGGCCTCCTACCAGAATCAACGAGTGAAAAAAAAGCTTCTCGAACAAGGCAAGACCCGCGTGGCGATCTGGGACACCAAGGTCGCCTTGCGCCGGGTCGAGACCGTGTTCGACCGCTATTTCTGGGGCAGCTATTGGCAGCCGGGGCGTACGTTCCAGGAAGTCATGGGTGACCTCACCGGCACGCCCTTGGAAAAAAGCCTCGAAGTCCTGAAAAAGCAGTGCGTAGCCCTCGACCAGCAGGTCGCGGATGGTAGGCATTGGCTGAATAACGCGCGGGAATTGTCCGATGTGGCAACCCAGATGGCCCGCGAGCGCTACCAGCTGGATTTCTGTGACCCCAAGGCCGACACCCCCGGCAATGCCGTGATACACCGCGAGTTTGAGGTGTTGGTGTACACCTGGACGGCGCGGCTGAAGAGTTTTGACCACCAGTTGGATGAAATTGAGCTGGAGTATTCCTGAACTACTACTGAACTGATCCCTCTGAAAGGCTGGGCCGTTTGTGGCCGCCAGTGCTAATCTTCCCCCGTTTTCGGCGGGCTTGAGCCAATCCCCCTCGGGGTTCAAGGAAGACAGCCCACTTCTCACAGGATTTGATCAGGTCACTTCATGAATAAGCCAGCAGTCGTTCTTTTGGGTTTTGTTGTCGCCGTCGGCGTCGTCAGTGCAGGCGGCGCCTGGTACACCGGCAAGCAGCTGGAGCCGGTGCTGCAGACGGCTGTGCAGGACGCCAACAAGGAACTGCAACGTTCCATGGCCGGTGTCGACGGCACCGTTGCCCTGGAGCTGGTGTCCCTGGACCGTGGCCTGTTCAGCAGTACCGCGCATTACCGCCTCAAGGGCCAGGGCTCGTTCTTCGGTGAACAGAACCCGAACCCCGAGCTGCTGATTGTCGACCATATCGAACACGGCCCGCTGCCGTTCTCGCGCCTGGTGTCGCTGAAGTGGCTGCCGGTCATGGCCACCAGTCACTATGCGTTGGAAAAGAACGCCACTACCGAAAAATGGTTCGCCGCCGCCAAAGACGTGTCGCCGCTCAAAGGCGTGGCCAATATCGGCTACAGCCGTTCGGTCACCGGCAACCTTGAATGGCTGCCGCTGGAATTCAAGGACGAGACCTCCTCGGTGAGCTTCTCGGGCCTGAACCTGGATTTTGACAGCACCGCCGAGGGCAAGAAGGTCAAGGTGGATGGCTATATGAACAGCCTGAAGCTGGACGTAGTCGACGCCAATGGCGCGCCGTTCAACGCCGAGTTCGCCGGCCTGACCGTCGCCAGCAACCTGGAGAAATCCACCTTCGGTTTCTACACCGGCCAGAACACCGTAGAGCTAAGTGACACCAAGCTCACCTTTGGTCCGCAGAAAGCCGTGCTGACCCTCAAGGGTTTCGAGCAGAAAGACTCCAGTGAGATCAACGACAACAACATGGCCGGCCGTGTCGACTACAAGATCGACGAGATCGGCTACCAAGGCAAACCCGTCGGCTCTGCCGCCATGGCCCTGAGCTTGAAAAACATCGATGTGCCGTCGGGCCTGGTGCTGACCAAGCTCTACCAGGACAAGATGCAGCCGGTGCAAGCCGCTGCCGCCGCCGGCCAACCGGTGCCGGAGCTGCAATTGACCGAAGCCGAGCAAACCCTGGCCGAAGCCAACGTCAACCAATTGCTGGCCGCCAAGCCGCACCTGGCGCTGGAAAACCTGTCGCTGAAAACCACTCATGGTGAGAGCAAGTTCAACCTGGTGCTGGACCTGGCCAAGCCGACCTCCATGGAACTGCCGCCGGTGGAACTGGGCAAGCAAATGGTCTCGCTGCTGGACGCCAACCTGACCCTGTCCAAGCCGATGATCGCCGACGTTGCCGCCCTGCAAGCGCAGGTCGGTGGTGTGACCGACCCTAAGGCCATCGAGCAGCAATCCCAGATGGCCAGTGAAATGGTCAGCGGCATGGCCGTCGGCACGCAGTTGGCGACCCTGGTAGGCAGCGACGTGGTCTCCAAGCTGCATTACGCCAACAATGAAGTGACCTTCAACGGCCAGAAGATGACCGTCGAGCAGTTCATTGGCTTCGTGATGTCCAAAGTCGGTGCGGTTGGCGGCGCGCAGTAACTATTTCGCCATCGCCCTGAAATAAAAGATGGGGGAGCGGGGTTGCCCGCGATAAGGGTCAAACAGTCGGCGTTCATGCCGGCTGGCAGCCCGTTATCGCAGGCAAGTTCGTTCCCCCATTCGTTTTTCAGATTTGCGGGCAATTCTGAACAATTGTTCTGACTTGTCCCTTTTCATACAGTCGTCGGGGATAGTTCCTACAGGAAAGCTAGGTCGGGTCACGAGACGCCGACACCCTGACGCAAATCGCTCAGGACCACCTATCGTTACAGCTTTCCGTGTGTAAGGAAGCTCACGATATGCTGCGAAACATTCCACTCAGTGCCTCAGGCCGGTTACGGCTGCTCATCGGGGTAACCTTGTGCAGCCAGTTGCTGATGCCCACCTTTGCCATGGCCGACCCGGCCTATGACGCCCTGATCATCCAGGCGCGCAACGGCAACTTCACACCCGCCCTTACTCAATTGCGTCAGCTGCCTGCCGAGCGCCAGACGCCAGGCCAGATCAGCGATCACCTGGTGATTGCCGGTTGGGCCGGCCAGGATGCCGAAGTGCTGAAGGTGTACGAGGCCCAGGGTCAGAACCGCAACCTGACCGCCCAGGCGCTGGCCACGGTCGCGAAGACCTATCGTAACCAGAAGCAGTGGGCGCAGGCCGAGGCGGTCTATCGCAAGGCGCTGCTGCGTGAGCCGAACAATGTCGACCTGCAACTGGGTCTGGCTCTCACTCAGGCAGACGGCGGTAAAGCCAGCGAAGCGGTGCAACGCGCCCGCGCGCTGGTGGCCGCCAAGCCCGATGACCCCAACCGGCGCATGGCCCTCGGCTACGCGCTGACCCGCGCTGGCTTGCAGTTCGACGCGCTGAATGAATTCGACCAGGCGTTTATCCGCGCCGGCGACAAACCGGAAGTGGCTCGCGAATACATCGTCGCCCTGCAAAAAGCCCGCTTGCCTGAGCCTGCGCTGCGCCTGTCGGCCCAGCGGCCAGGGCTTGTAGACCCTGTGACCCAACGTCGCCTGGAAGGTGACTTGGCTGCCGAGCGCGTGCGCATGGCCGAGTTCGCCACGCGCTCCGAGAAGGAACGCTACGTCATCGCTGACCGGGCGTTGCAGGGTTACGACCGACTCCTTGCCCGTTGGACCCCGGACCCCACCGCCCATGACGACGTGCTGACCTGGCGCATTGACCGCCTGGGCGCGCTCAAAGCCCGCGCGCGCACCGCTGACGTGATCCGCGAGTACGAAACCCTCAAGGCCGAAGGTGTGCAATTGCCCACCTACGCCGTGCGTTGGGTGGCGGCGTCCTACCTCGATCAGCGCCAGCCGGAAAAAGCCGAACCGTTATACCGCCAGGCGCTGAGTGCGCCCGACGCCGAACCCGATGATCGGGTCGAAGACACCACGGCGCTGTTCTACGCCTTGCAGGAAAGCGACAAAGCCGACGACGCGCGCGAGGTCGCCAACACCCTGGCCAAAAGCCAAAACCCACGGGTTGAACTCAAGGGCTTGCCCGTTGGCAACCCCAGCGACGCATGGATGGACGCGCAGCAACTGTCTGCCCAGGCTGGCGTCTTTGGCGGCGACCTGCCAGGCAGCGAGGCCGGCCTGGAAGCGCTGGTGGCCAAGGCCCCAGGCAATGTCGGCTTGCGCCTGGCCCAGGCCGATATGTACCGCGCCCGCGACTTGCCACGGCGCGCCGAAGGCATTCTCAAGGAAACCGAGGCCCAGGCCCCGCGCGATATTGGCCTGGAAGTGAGCCAGGCCTACACCGCGATGGACTTGCAGGAGTGGCGCCAGCTCGACGTGCTGACCGATGACGTGGTCGCACGTAACCCGGATAACCGCCAGGTGCAGCGCCTCAGCCGCCTGCGCGATGTGCATGACATGGCCGAGCTGCGGGTCGAGGCCTACACCGGCAAAAGCTTCGGCGGCGGCAACAACGGCGATGCGGGGGCGGTGTCGGGGAACCGTGACTGGGGCATCGAAAGCCGTCTCTACACGCCACCCATCGACGAAGACTGGCGCCTGTTCGCCGGTGCCGGCTATGCCCGCGCCGATTTCGAAGAAGGCACCGGCCAGCACCGATGGCAGGTTGTCGGCGTCGAGCGGCGTACCCGCGACATGACCATTGAAGCCGAGGTCTCCAACCACTCCTACGGCGACGGCTCCAAACAAGGCGCCGCCGTGTCGATTGCCCGCGACATCAATGACAACTGGCAATACGGCGGCAGCCTGGGCTACCTCCTGTCCACCACGCCCCTGCGGGCGTTGAATGACGGCGTCACAGCCAACGGCGGTAGCGGTTTTATCCGCTGGCGCGCCAACGAAAGCCGTGAATGGAAGCTGACCCTCAGCCCCTCCCATTTCAGTGATGGCAATGACCGCTTCGAAGCCTTGCTCAGCGGCCGCGAAGGCCTCTACAGCTCGTCCAAAGTGCAAGTGGACCTGGGCCTCGAAGTGGGTGCCAGCCGCAACAGCAAGGAAGACACGGTCTACTTCAACCCGAAGTCGGACTTCACCGTGTTGCCGGTCCTCAATATCAACCATGTGCTCTATCACCGCTACGAGACCCAGTGGAGTCAGCAGTTCCAGGTCGGTGCGGGTACGTATAGCCAGCGGGATTATTCCACCGGTGGCATCGGTCTGGTGGGCTACGGCCAACGCTTTCGCTGGAACGATGTCCTGGACGCCGGCGCCAACCTGAGCCTGATCAGCCGACCTTACGACGGTGATCGCGAACGCGATCTGCGCCTGCTCGTCGACCTCACTTACCGTTTCTAGAAGAGCCTGACCATGACCGTCCTCAGCCGATGCTTGTTGATTCTGGGCGTAATGCTGGCCAGTGCCTGTGCCCAGCAACCCGCGCCTTTCACTCCACCCGCCGAGCGGCCGACACCGGCCAACGAAGCGCCGTGGCCGAAAAACCATTTCCTGGGCATTGCCTACCACGACGTCGAGGATCGCGACCCCGATCAGGCGGTGGTGGCGGTGCGCACCGAACGTCTGATCGAGCAGTTGGCCTGGCTGCGCGAGAACGGCTACCAGGCGGTCAGCGTCGACCAGATCCTGGCGGCCCGCAACGGTGGGCCGGCGTTACCGCCCAAAGCCATCATGCTCAGCTTCGATGATGGTTATTCCAGCTTCTACACACGGGTGATGCCGATCCTGCGCGCCTACCACTGGCCAGCGTTGTTGGCGCCCGTGGGCTATTGGATCGATACGCCACTGAACAAACCGGTGGATTTCGCTGGCCAGCCACGGCCGCGTGGCGAATTCCTCACCTGGCAGCAGATCCGCGAAGTGTCCCAGTCAGGCCTTGTGGAAATCGCGGCGCACACCGATGCCAGCCACACCGGCATCCTCGCCAACCCCCAAGGCAACCTGGAGCCGGCGGCGACCTCGCTGCGCTTTGACCCGGCCACGGGGCGCTATGAAAGCCAGGCGCAGTTCGATGCACGGATGCGTGCCGATGTGGTGGCGATTTCCAACAAAATCCAAAAGGTCACCGGCAAGAAACCGCGCGTGTGGGTATGGCCGTACGGTGCAGCCAAGGGCACTTCACTGGCGATCGTCGGCGAGCAGGGCTATCAGATGGCCCTGACCCTGGAAGATGGCCTCGACAGCTCGAATGACTTGATGAACAGCCCACGCTTCCTGGTGGCCTCCGACCCGGACGGCGAGCACTTCGCCAACAGCATCGTCGCGGCGCAAGCCAAGGCACCGCTGCGCGTGTTGCACGTGGACCTGGATAACGTCTACGACCCGGACCCGGCCCAACAGGCCCGCAACCTCGACCAGCTGGTGCAGAGGGTGGTCGACATGGGCGCAGGCACCGTGTTCCTGCAAGCCTTCGCCGACCCCAAGGGCGACGGCCTGGTGCATGAGCTGTACTTCCCCAACCGCCACTTACCGGTACGTGCCGACTTGTTCAACCGCGTCTCCTGGCAATTGCACACCCGTGCCCATACGGCGGTGTATGCCTGGATGCCGGTGCTCAGTTTCGCCCTCGACCCCAAGCTGCCACGCGTGACGCGCTGGGACCCGGAAACCGGCAAGGTCGGCCTCGACCCGGACCAATATAAGCGCCTGTCGCCGTTTGACCCGCAGGTGCGCAAGATCATCGGCGAGATCTACGAGGACCTGGCACGCAACAACGCCATCGACGGTGTGCTGTACCACGACGACGCCGTGTTCAACGATTTCGAAGATGCCAGCCCGGCCGCGCTCAAGGCGTATGCCGCCAACGGCCTGCCAAACACCATCGAGGCCCTGCGTGCCGACCCGGCCGTGATGCAACGCTGGACGCGCTTCAAGAGCCGCTACTTGATCGACTTCACCCATGAGCTGACCGCCAAGGTCCGTGCTATCGGTGGGCCGCAGGTGCAGACCGCGCGCAATATCTTCGCCGAGCCGATGCTCAATCCGGGCAGCGAAACCTGGTTTGCGCAGAACCTCGATGACTTCCTCCAGACCTATGACTGGACCGCGCCCATGGCCATGCCGCTGATGGAAGGCCAGGAGTACAAGACCTCCAACGCCTGGCTGGAGAAGCTGGTGGCGACGGTGAAATCGCGCCCTGGCGCGTTGGAACGCACGGTATTTGAACTGCAAGCCAAAGACTGGCGCACCAAAGAAGCGCCGGATATCAATGCCAAGCAAATGGCTGAATGGATGGGTGTGCTCAAGCGCCAGGGGGTCACGAGTTTTGGTTACTACCCGGACAACTTCCTGGAAAACTCCCCGGACCTGAAGACTGTGCGTCCGGCCCTTTCCAACCAATGGAACCCTTGACCATGTTCGACAGAATCCTGGCTTTATTCGTGCTGGCATTGGTATTGGGCGTGCCCCTGGGCCTGATCTTCCTGGTCACCGGGCAGTTCCTGATGGACTTCGTGTTTTTCTACCCGCTGTTCATGTCGGCGTTGTGGATCGCAGGCGGCCTGTATTTCTGGCTGCACTGGGAGCGCCATTGGCCGTGGGAAGAGGACACACCGGCCCCCACCTTGGCCGGCAACCCGCTGATCTCGATCATCATCCCTTGCTACAACGAAGGCGATAACGCCGCCGATACCATGCGTGCGGCGCTGGGGCAGGTGTATGCGAACATTGAAGTGATCGCAGTAAACGATGGCTCCACAGACAACACCGCTGCGGTGCTCGATGCGTTGGCACTGGAACACCCACGCCTGCGCGTACTGCACCTGGCGCAGAACCAAGGCAAGGCCGTGGCCTTGCGCATGGGCGCAGTTGCCGCGCGCAGCGAGTACCTGGTGTGCATCGACGGTGACGCGTTGCTGGATAAAAACGCGGCGGCCTACATGGTCGCGCCGATGCTCGATAACCCGCGCCTGGGCGCCGTGACCGGCAACCCGCGCATTCGTACACGCTCGACTTTGATCGGCCGCGTGCAGGTGGGTGAGTTCTCGTCGATCATCGGTTTGATCAAGCGCACGCAGCGGGTGTTCGGCCGGATCTTCACGGTGTCGGGTGTGGTGGTAGCGTTCCGTAAAAAGGCGCTCGACCGCATCGACTACTGGAGCACCGACATGATCACCGAGGACATCGATGTCAGTTGGAAGCTGCAGCTCGATCACTGGAGCATCTTTTACGAGCCACGCGCCCTGTGCTGGATCCTGATGCCCGAGACTGTCGGCGGCCTGTGGAAGCAGCGCCTGCGTTGGGCCCAGGGCGGTGCTGAAGTGCTGTTCAAAAATATCCGTGGCATCTGGCAATGGCGCCATCGCTACCTGTGGCCGCTGCTGTTCGAATACTGCCTGTCCACCGGTTGGGCGTTTACCTTCCTGTTGTCGGTGATCTTCTACGTGCTTGGCAAGTTCATGGTGTTGCCACCGGCGATCGCGGTGGACTCCCTGGTCCCGCCAGCGTTTACCGGCCTGGTGCTGGCGATGGTGTGCCTGTTGCAGTTTGCGGTGAGCATCATCATCGACCGCCGCTACGAGAAAGACCTGTGGAAGACTCTGTTCTGGACCGTGTGGTACCCGATGGTGTTCTGGCTGGTCAGCCTGTTCACCACCCTGGTCAGTTTTCCCAAGGTGCTGTTCAACCAGCATCAGAAGCGTGCGCGCTGGGTCAGCCCTGATCGCGGCATCAAACCTACTGAAGAGGAGGCGTGATCATGAAACTGGTCAGAACCCGCCAACGTACGGTGATGTGGATTATCGATGTGCTGTTGACCCTGATGGCCTGGGCCGGGTTGATCTGGCTGCTGGCGCGCGGGATAAGCTCGATGCTGGAAACCCACGGTGGGCCGCGGATCGAGGCGCCGATTTTTGCCGCCCTCAACACCCTGCAGATCTACCTGTGGATCGCCCTGTTCAACGCCGTGATCCTGATCAGCTGGGCGCGCTACCAGCAGCGCCGAGGCCGCAAGTTTGCCCAGCGCCGGGCCGAGGCCAAGGCCCTGACCGACCAGAACCTGAACGAAAGTTTCAGCCTGGGCGAAGGCGACCTGGAGCAGCTGCGTCGACCGGGTGTGCTGGTGATCCATAACGACGAGGACGGCGGTGTTGCCGAAGTGAAATCCCACGTTTCCCGTGATGTGGAGAAGCCTGGGCTGACCCTGGTGTCGGGCAAGGACCAGAATAAAGACGCCAGCTAGGTAAAGGCTGGAAGGGTCGTTCCCATGCAAGGTGGGGACGATCTCGTCTAATCCCGACAAATGGGATCCAATTCACAAAACCGCCGCGAACTTTTCTGCTCTTTCCGGTACTAACTTATCTCTGCGAGAACTAGATGGCCAATTAATGGCAATTTATAAGTTCTCCGAAGAATCGCGATCAATAGTGCTGCCGCTTGTCGGAATAATATGTCCTATTACAAGTTGCATGACCTTTTGATTATATTAAGTCGTTATCAATCAATGGCTTGTGGTGAAAACTAGTACGAGCGTCTAACTAACTCGGCTTTTTGAGTGGGTACAAGTTCGATGTTAGTTTGCCCGCCGTTGATTTTCGATGGATCGAACATGTCTTTGTTATTGCCACGGACCCGGTACCTGCTGTGCACTTTCCTGCTCGCTTATTTGAGCCTGAACAGCGCCATGGCCGCCCCTACGCCTGGGGATCAAGACCTGATCCGCGACCGGCAGAACCGGCTCCTTGAAGAGCAGCGCCGGCGCCTGGAAGAGCTTCAGGACCTGCCCGGCAAAGACACCAAGCCCCAGGCCCCGGCGCTGCCGGCGGATACGCGTTGCTTTCCCATCCAGGACATCGAACTCAAGGGCGCCGACAGCCTGTCCGCCGCCGACCGCACGCGCTTGCTCAAACCCTATATCGGCCAATGCCTGGGCGTTACGCAGCTCAATGAACTGCTCAAGGTCATCACCGACGACTACATCGCCAAGGGCCGCGTCACCAGCCGCGCCTACTTGCCACAACAGGACCTTTCCAGCGGCCATCTGCAAGTGCTGGTGGTCGAAGGCAAACTCGAAGGCATCAAGGGCGCCCAGGGCAGCACGGTCACCGACCGCGAACTGGCCATGGCGTTTCCCGGCAAGGTCGGTGAAGCGCTCAACCTGCGCGAAGTCGAACAATTGGTGGATCAACTGAGCCGCCTGCCGTCCAAACAGGCGCAAATGGAACTGACCCCCGGCACCCAGATCGGCGGCAGCGAAGTGCTGGTCAAAAACCAGCCGCAAAAACCCTGGCGCGCCAGCCTGTCGCGCAATAACGACGGCCAGAAAAGCACCGGCGAACAGCAGTGGGGCGCCGGCCTTGAGTGGGACAGCCCGCTGGGCCTGGCCGATCAACTGATCCTGCGCGGCGGCCACGACGCCATCAGCGACCATCAGAAAACCTCGAAAAACAGCATGCTGTATTACAACGTGCCGTGGGGCTGGTGGAACTTCAGTTACACCTACAGCGAGAGCGAGTACCGCGCGCCGGGCGACCTTGACGGCTACAAGTACAAGCAAACGGGCGACAGCCAGAACCACCAGGTGCGTGCCGAGCGCGTGGTGCATCGCGATGACGTGAGCAAGACCTCGGTCAACGTCGGCCTGACCCATCTGCGCACCAACAACTACTTCAACGACGAGCGCCTGGACGTCAGCAGCAACCGCCTCAGCGAGTTCCAGGTGGGCATCAACCACGGGCGCCGCATCGGTAGCGCCTTCGTCAACCTGGATGTCGGCATGCAGAACGGCACCGGTGCCTTTGACGCCCAAAAGGACGACCAGGAACGCATCCGCGGCAACCTCACCCCAACCCCGCGCTACCGCAAATACACCGCCACCGTGAGCTACCTGCAACCCTTCACGCTGTGGGGCGAATCGTTGAGTTTTTCCAGCCTGGCCACCGGACAGCGCAGTGAGGACGTGCTGTATCCGGCGCAACGCATGAGTCTCGGCGGCTCGTACTCGGTGCGCGGGTTCAAGGACCAGCAACTGACCGGCGACAGCGGCGGCTACTGGCGCAACGAAGTGCGCTGGGCACGCCCGGTGACCCTCGACTGGATGCGCCCCGCCTTTGCCGAATACGGCGCCAGCGTCGGCTATGACCAGGGCGTGATTCGCAACGATCGCTACAACGATGACCAGCACGGCAGGGTTTCGAGTAACTCCCTGGAGCTGTTCGCTCGCGGCAAAAACGTCAGCACCAGCGTGACCTTTGCCCACTCCCTGGAGCGACCTGGCGTGATGACCGAGCGCGAAGCGCCGATCTATTTCCGCCTGGATTTCTACCTGTAATTCAACGCCCGCAGCCTTTGAGATTTTGAATATGGACGTTCGCCCCGTTACTGCCCTGAAAACCCTGAGCCAACGCGGCCTGGCCTTGATCCTGGCCAACGCGCTGTTCTGGCAGCCATTGCTGGCCCAGGCCGACGGTATCGTGGTCAGTGGCCCGGGCACCACGGTCGGCCAGGCGGGCAACGGCGTGCCGGTGGTGAATATCGCCACGCCCAATGGCAGCGGCCTGTCCCATAACCAGTTCAAGGACTACAACGTCGGCCCCAACGGCGTGATCCTCAACAACGCCAACAGCATTGTGCAAAGCACGCAACTGGGCGGGATCATTGTCGGCAACCCGAACCTCAAGGGCGGCGCGGCGAATGTCATCCTCAACGAAGTCAAAGGTGGTAGCCCCAGCCAATTGCGCGGCTACACCGAAGTGGCGGGCCAGTCGGCCAAGGTCATCGTCGCCAACCCCTACGGCATCAGCTGCAACGGTTGCGGGTTCATCAACACCCCCAACGTCACCCTGACCACCGGTAAACCGGTGATCGATCAGGCCGGGCAACTGAAAAGCTACCAAGTCGACGGCGGCGCCGTGACCATCGATGGCAAAGGCCTGAACGCGAGCAACGTCGACCACTTCGAGATCATCACGCGTTCGGCCAAGATCAATGCGCAGATCAACGCGAAACAACTCACGGTGATCGCCGGGCGCAATGACGTCGACGCCCAAAGCCTGAAAACCACCGCGCGCGCCGACGACGGCAGCACCAAGCCGGAACTGGCCATCGACTCGTCGGCCCTGGGCGGCATGTATGCCGGTGCGATCAAACTGGTGGGCACCGAAGCCGGTGTGGGGGTGAAGCTCGACGGCACACTGGCCGCCAGTGGTGGTGATATTCAGCTCGACGCCAACGGCCACCTGAGCATGGCCCAGGCCGCCGCCAGCGGTGCGGTGGACATCAAGGCCGCGAGTCTGGAGACCAAGGGCGCGGTGTACGCGGGCACCACCCTCAAGGCACAGACCAAGGGCACCCTGAAAAACAGCAAGACCCTCGCCGCGCGCGACAGCATCACCCTGGCCAGCAATGGCCAGTTGACCAACAGCGGCATCGTCGAAGCCGGGGTCAACGCCGACAACACCCGCAATGCCGGTGGCGACGTCACCCTCGACAGCCAGCACCTCACCAACACCGGCACGGTGATCGCCAATCGCAACCTCACCGCCACCGCGCAAAGCCTGGATAACCAGGGCGCTACCTTGAGCGCCAAGCAGGCGCTGAACGTCACCGCCGCCAGCGTCGACAACCGCAACAAAGGTCGCCTGCTCAGCGACGGTGCACAAACCCTCAACGTCAGCGGCCTGCTGGACAACAGCCAGGGCGGCATCATCGACAGCACCGGTGCGTTCACCCTCAACGGCAATACCCTGGATAACAGCACCGGTAGCCTGACCGCCGGCGGGGCGATCACCCTGGATTTGATCGGCGACCTGATCAACCGCAACGGCAAGCTGGCCAGCGCCGGGCCGCTGCTGATCCAGCGCGCCGCTCACGTTGACAACCAGGGCGGCAAGCTCGCCAGCCAGGGCTTGCTGACGGTATTTGCCAACAGCATCGACAACCGTAACACCGGCACCCTGGCCGCCAACGCTGGCCTGACCCTGACCACCAGCGGCCTGTTGCAAAACAGCGGCAACGGCCTGATCCACAGTGAAAACGCTGGCGTGACCATCACCGCCGGCACCCTCGACAACAACGGTGGCCGCATCGCCGCCAAGGGCGGTGATGCGCAGATCGACGCCACTGACTTCAACAACGGCAGCGGCGCGTTGTTTGCTCGCGATCGCGTGCACCTGACCGGTATGAATGTGGATAACGGCGGCGAGATCGCCGGCAACCGGATCGACATCAGCCTGGAAGGCGCATTGAATAACCGAGGCCTGATCGAAAGCGCCACGGCCCTTGATGTCGAGACCGCCAGCCTGAACAACAGCGGGCAAATGCGTGCCTTGGGCGCCAGCGGCAAGACCCGCTACGCCATCGGTGGCCTGCTCAACAACAGCGGCAGCCTGGAGACCGCCAACGACCAATTGAGCCTCGCCGCCAATCGCTTCCAGAACACCGGTGGCAAGGTGTTGCATGTGGGCACCGGGGTGCTCGACCTCAGTGGCATCAGCCTCGATGACGTGGGTGGCAGCCTGGTCACCAACGGCGACCTGACCTTCGACAAAGTCAATTGGACCAACAGCACCGCGATCCAGGCCGGGCGCCTGACCGTCAACGTGGATAACCTGCAACAGACCGCCACCGGCAAACTGCTCGGCACCCGCGCCCTGGTCGGCAGCGGCAAGGACTGGATCGTGGGCGGCAGCGTCGCCAGCCAGGGCAGCCTGGATCTTTCGGTGGGCAACCTGCTCAACGACCACGGCCTGATCTTCAGTGGCGGCGACCTGAACCTCAAGGTCGAGCGCCTGAAAAACCTCGGCGCCACGATCTACGCCATGGGTAACCTGCGCGTCGACCGCGACGGCCAGGGCGGCTTGGCCACCAGCATCATCAACAGCTCGGGCACCATCGAGAGCGAGCGCAACCTGGTCCTGGCCGCCAGCACGATCCAGAACATCCGTACTGTGCTCACCACCGAGTCCGGCATCTACAGTGCCTCCATCACGCCCATCGCCTGTATCGACGGGGTGACCGGTGGCGACTGCGAAGGCGGCAAGCAGAACCGGCCGTTCCAGATCACCCAGCGTGATCACTTCATCGTCAGTGATGCCACGGCAGCGTCCAGCATCACCTCGGGCGGCAACATGCTGCTCACTGGCGGCGAGCTGCTCAACAGCAGCAGTAGCATCGCCGCCGGTGGCAACCTCACGGCCATCGTCAACCAACTCACCAACGTCGGCGTCGTGACCCACGATACCCAGTATGACCGCGTCTTTACCTCCGCCCGCGAGCGCAAGCCTGGAGGCTGGTACCGTGAAGCCGCTGCGTTCACCCAGCGCTATTCGGCGGGCCAGGACATGACCGGCGTCGAAGCCGGCCTGGCGTCGTTCATTGGCAAGATGGAGGGCGAGAAGGACAAGCTGCGCAAGACCACCCAGTTGATGGCGCCCGACCAGAGCTACGCCGCCGTCATCCAGGCCGGCGGCAGCGTAGACGTGAAGGCCCAGGCCGGCATCGACAACAGTGTCGTGCGAGGTGGCTACACCTACGTCGGCAGCGGCGCCAACACCAATGCGCCAGGCTACTCGACCCTGGTCAGCCTCAACGCGCAACTGCCACCGGACGTGGCCCAGCAACAGGTCAACCCACTGCGCCTGCCCGGCTTCGACCTGCCCACCGGCCAGAACGGCCTGTTCCACCTCAACGACAGCGATGGCGCCAAAGGCCTGCCCACCAGCCAGTTCGCGGCCAGCCCGCATAAATACCTGATCGAAACCAACCCGCTGTTCACGGCTATGCGCAAGTTCCTGGGCTCGGACTACATGCTGACCAAGCTCGGCTATGACCCCGACACCGCGCAAAAGCGCCTGGGCGATGGTTTCTACGAACAGCGCCTGATCCAGCAAGCCGTACTCGCCCGTACCGGCCAGCGTTTCATCGACGGCCAGACCAGCGACGCCGACCTGTTCAAGCACCTGATGGACAACGCCATCGGCAGCAAAACCGCGCTTAACCTGTCGGTGGGCGTAAGCCTCACCGCCGAACAGGTCGCGGCCCTGACCCACGACATCGTCTGGCTGGAAAACGCCACCGTCGCCGGGCAACAAGTGCTGGTGCCGGTGTTGTACCTGGCCCAGGCGAACAACCGCCTGGCACCCAACGGCGCGTTGATTTCCGGCACGGACGTCAACCTGATCACCGGCAGCAACCTCAACAACGCCGGCACCTTGCGTGCCACCGGCAACCTGCTGGCGAACGTCGGCGGCAACCTCACCAACAGCGGCTTGATGGAGGCCGCTGGCCGTCTCGACCTGCTGGCCGGCAACAACCTTAGCAACCGCGCAGGCGGTGTGATCAGCGCGGGCAACGTCAACCTCGCCGCCGGCGCCGACCTGCTCAACGAACGCAGCGTCACCACCCACGAAAGCGCCAGTAGCTACCGTACCGAACGCAGCGACTTCGTCAACAGCGCCGCGCGCATCGAATCGGCCAACGATCTGGCCATGCAAGCCGGTGGCAACGTCAACAACGTCGGCGGCGTGCTCAAGAGCGGTGCCGACACCACAGTCAAGACGGCGGGCGACGTCAACATCACCGCTTCAAAAAGCCTCGACAGCGGCGCCATCGGCAATCGTTCCAGCTTCACCACCATCGCCCAGCAAGGCTCGGTGGTCGAGGCAGGCCGCGACCTGCATGTGATTGGCGGGCGCGACATCAGCGCCGTGGCCAGCCAGGTTAATGCCAAACGCAATTTAGCGATGGCGGCTACGGGTAATTTGAGTCTCGGTTCGGTCGCGAACGAGCAACACTCGGCATCTAATTCGAAGAAGGTTACGAGCCGGGAAGATCATGTCCAACAAGTGGGCACATCGTTGGTGGCCGGTGACAACCTTTCCTTGAGTGCAGGCAACGACCTCCTCGTCAGCGCCAGCCGCGCGAGCGCCGGTAAGGAAGCTTACCTGTACGCTGGCAACGACCTTGCGCTGAACGCCGTGCAAGACAGCGACTACAGCTATTACCGCAAAACCAAAACCAGCAGCGGGTTGCTGTCCAGCAGCCAGAAGACGCGCATCGATAGTAGTAACCAGATCAGCCAGCAGGGTTCTTCCATCAGTGCTGACACCGTCGTTGCGCGCGCCGGGCGGGACATCGGCACAACCGCCAGTGACGTGGTTTCCACCAATGCCACCAGCCTGATTGCCGGGCGCAATGTGGTGATTGACGGGGCGACGGAAACCTTCGGACAAAGCCATTCCTCCTCGACTAAAAAATCGGGTTTGATGAGCTCTGGTGGGATCGGCGTTACCTTGGGCTCAAGCAGCAACCAAAACACCTTCACCAGCAGCACCGAGACCACCCGGGCCAGCAACATCGGGAGTGTGCTGGGCAGTGTGGACGTCCAGGCTAGTAAAGACCTGACCATTCGCGGCTCTGACGTGGTTGCCGGTAAGGACATCAGCCTTATTGGGCAAAATGTCAGCATCCTGGCGTCCGAAAATAACAATCGCAGCGAACAGACGGCCAAAAGCAAAACCAGTGGTTTGACCCTGGCGTTATCCGGCACTGTGGGTAGCGCGGTGGACTCCGCTTACAAGACCGCCAAACAAGCCAAGAATGAGGACGACGGCCGCCTCTCGGCGCTGCAAGGTGTGAAGGCGGGTTTGACGGGTGTGCAGGCGTGGCAGGCGGCACAGCAGAATGGCGGCATGACCAGCGCTAACGCTGGGCAGTTTGTAGGCATCGCCATCTCGCTCGGCTCGCAAAAATCCAGCTCCAAACAGACCCAGGAGCAGACAGCAAACCAAGGCAGCAGCCTCACCAGCGGCAATAACCTCAGCATTGTAGCCGCCGGTAACGGCACGCCTGGCGCAGACGGGGACATCCGTGTCCAGGGCAGCAAGCTCCAGGCCGGTAATGAAATGCTGTTGGCAGCAGAGCGTGATATCCGCCTGGAAGCAGCCGCCAACACACAAAAGCTTGATGGCAAGAACAGCAGTGGCGGTGGTGCCATAGGCGTCAGCCTTGGGTTCGGTTCCAGTGGTGCTGGCCTGAGCATCTTCGCCAATGCGAATAAGGGCAGCGGCAACGAGAAAGGCACCGGTACAACTTGGACAGAAACGACATTGGATGCTGGCAAGCAAGTCAGCCTGATCAGTGGGCGCGACACCGTCCTTAAAGGCGCACAGGTCAGTGCAGATCAGATTAAAGCCACAGTCGGTCGCGATCTGACGCTGCAAAGTCTGCAAGACACCGACGACTACAAGTCCAAGCAAACAGATGTCAGCGGCGGCGCGAGTTTCACGATTGGCACCATGACGGGTAGCGGCTCGCTCAGCGTCAGCAAAAGCAAGATCGACTCCAACTATAAAAGTGTGCAGGAGCAAACTGGCCTGTTCGGCGGTAAGGGCGGCTACCAGATTGATGTGGGCAACCACACGCAACTCGATGGCAGCGTGATCGCCAGCACTGCAACTCCGGACAAAAACCGCCTGAGCACCGGCACCCTTGGCTGGAGCGTTTTGAAGAACAAAGCCGACTATACAAGCCAGTTGCAGAGCGCCAGCGTCAGCAGTGGCAACAATGGCGTTGAAGGTTTCATCAGCAATATGCCGAGTGGCACGCTGGTCGCATTCAACCATGGCGACAGCGACAGCGGTACCACGTCATCGGCCATTTCCAACGGCACCCTCGACATCCGCGACCCTGCCAAACAGCAGCAGGACGTTGCAACGCTGAGCCACGATGTCGAACACGCCAACGGCAGCATCAGCCCTATCTTCGATAAGGAGAAAGAGCAGAAGCGCCTGCGGCAAGTGCAGTTGATTGCTGATATTGGCACTCAGGCGTCGGACATCGTTCGCACTCAAGGCGCCATCAACGCGGCCAACGCTCAAAAAGATCCGGAAGCGATAGCAGCTGCGCGAGACAAGCTGATCAGGGAGGGCAATACCCGGCCAACGGATGAACAGATCGCCGCACAGGTGACCCGTACGGTGATGCAGCCGTACGGAACGGGGGGCGATTATCAACGTGCCGCTCAAGCGGTGACGGCAGCTTTGCAAGGACTGGCAGGGGGTGACATCGGCTCTGCCCTTGCGGGTGCGTCGGCACCCTATCTGGCAAACCTCATCAAGCAATCAACGCAGGGCAACGATACCGCCCGAATCATGGCCCACGTGGTATTGGGTGCTGTGGTTGCACAGGCCCAAGGGAACTCGGCGGGTGCCGGTGCCGCGGGAGCTGGTACGGGGGAGTTAATTGCGGCGCGGTTGTATCCGGATATTAAAACTGAGAATTTGAGCGAGGAGCAGAGACAGACCGTATCGGCGCTTTCGACATTGGCGTCGGGGTTGGCAGGCGGGCTTGCAGGAGGTGACCTGAGCGGTGCAATTGCCGGTGCAAAGGCTGGCAACAATGCGGTTGAGAACAACTCGCTGGGTGATATTGCAAGTGCGTTAGCTGAGGGTAAGACACTTGAACAAAAGGCTGAAGAGCGCATCAAGGCTGAAAATGAGCGCTACAAGGAGCGAAACTGTGCAGGACTGAGCGCGCAAGCGTGCTCGGTGCAAATGTATGATGAGCGTCGTGAAAACCTTGCTTATACGGTGGCGGGTGGTGCAGTTGTAGCCGGAACGGTGGCAGGAGCCATGCTGCTTGGTCCAGCACTGTTAAATGCCTGTGGGATGAACCCAGTAGTTTGTACCGAACTGACATTAACAGCAGTTGAGTTGCCCTTTGGTGCCGCGACGGCTGGCGGTACGGCGTTAGGTGTGGGAGGATTTGGCAGGCTTGCAGCGAAGGAGGTAGCTGCTACTGCAGATGCTGCGGCAGCAGCGCGGAATGTCGAGACTGCAAAAGGTAGCGCTCTTGATGCAAAAGGTGCAGGTACATCTCTAGAGCGAGATCTTGCCTACGAAAACCCATCGAACCTTGTCCAAAATCGTGTAAGTGAAATTCAGTCACAAATACCTGCGAATTCTCAAGGCCGAATAACTATGGGGGTTGCGGTAGTAGAGGATACGAATGGTGTTCGCTCTGTTCTAGTCAGTACAAGTGAACCTCGTGGCTATCTTCGTCCTGGAGTGAGTTTGCAAGAAGGTGAGAAAGTAGTTGTTGGTACAGGCCACGCAGAAGCGGATATTGTCAGCTATGCCAATGCCAACGGATTGAAAGTTGTTGATATCGGTGCCACACGCCCTGTCTGTGCATCATGTCAGAACGTAATTGAACCGACAGGGGCCAATGTGTCAACGCCATTAAAACCACTGCCAAAGGCTAAACAATGATTATGCGTTTAGAGACGGTTGAGAAAGGCCTTGTAGAAAAGCTTAAGTTAGTCAGTGAGGAGCAACGAAGAAGTGCTGTAAAAGTGGCTTGCGAACTTGCTTTTCAGGCCTGTCCAGTGGAAGTGCCTATTGTTGTCGAGTCTCTTAGGCAACTAAGATCTGGTAATAAACTTACGACTGATCAGATTTCTGAGCTAGATGCTTTAGCTGCACAGTTGGATGAGAAGTATTTTGACTTGCAAGACAGTCTGGACGAAGGGCAAAACTTAAATGTAGAAGGCCTTCAGCTGTTTAGCCAAGCTCGCGCTGTATCGGCGCTGTCCTTAGCTGGTGGAGAGAACTCGCTTATGGCAGCAGCCGAAGCAATATATGAAGCATCATCAGCCGTTGATGATGGAACTCAAATTTTTAAAGCAGTACTTTCGGGTTTGCCAAAGTCTTAATCAGTAGGTCTTTTGCTTTGCCTAATATCCGGCGCATTCTTGGAAAAATAGGGGTCAGACCACGATTAGTGCACCAGTGTATATTGGTGGCCTGACCCCTATTTCATGTTTGTCTCCCCTGGTAGGCGTTAAGCCGGCTACGTATACTTCTGGTCAAATAAGCTCAGCGTTGCAGAAAGCCTATGGCGGTATAGGACGGCCCGAATTGTTTGAGTCAATAAAGCACCTGATTAAATAGGTATGCAAGCATGACTGATAAACAGATATATGAACTAGCTATTGATGATCTTGCTTGTTGTGGTGTTTGGTACTTTCCTATGGATGAGTCTGCGGAAGATGAGTTAACAGTTCGCCCTCTCATTGATAAGGAAACTTGTACTGACGCTCAAATAATCGTTCGCGCTAGTTTTGTTGGGGGAGATGGTTCTAGTTACTTGGGCTATCTGTACTGGGATGGCGGTGGGGAAGTTGAGTACTTAAAGCCTGTCATTCTTCTTGAAGATGGCTCGTTTGTTACATTATGGAATGGGATGGTTGAACCTTCTTGGGCAGACTACTCTGCAAGAGCTCAAGAGCTAAGGAACGGACTTCCTTTCTCATATATTTCAGATTCCCTTCTCGAGCTGCCTGAAATTTCAGGAAGGCTTGAGGGACTATATTACTTAGATGGAAATCACATTTCCTGGGTAAGTTGATGGTTCAAAAGGACCTGCGAGCGGCTCGCCGTCTGGTGAAACAAAGTTAGTCGGTAACGGTAAACCAGCGGCTAATGATGCGAATTTTACAGCAACATCCACATCAGTATGGACGAGCATCTCGAGTGGGTGATCGGGGCCAGACACCCTTTTTGTTTGAGTTTCGAGAAAAGGGGACAGATTTATTTAGTACCGACCAGCGCCAAACCTAAATAAATCCGTCCCCGTTTTTCTACGTCCCCGTTTTTAAAAAAGTTTGGGATAGATTGATAGAGCAGAGTTCTTCAAAAGCTAGAGTGATAACGAGCAAGGAGTTTTTTGATGAATTTGGAAAATGACTTAAATGATGTACTTCATGATATTTTTGAAGGGCGAAAAGATGTGGCCATGTTTGTTGTAAGTGGCAAATATTATTATGTTGTTGATGATAAAGAAAACTATTGCATCGATGTTGGGGTGGAGTACAAAGCCTATATAGATGCTGGTGAAATGGACGCGGATCTTTATGATGATGTAGTAGCTAATTTTAGAGGTGGCATCCCTGTGCTGGATGTCAATACCTTTTCTCGGTATCTAGAAGCTGCAAGTTTGATTGAGTTTTCTGTTGAGGAAATGCGGGACTTTTTCTGTTTTGGATATTCTCCGGAACATCTCTTTGAGATTTATCGACATATCGAAGCTATTTTGTCCAATGACGCGGAGGGGCGGTCGGATGAACTTGATAATTTGAGAATGAGGCTTCCGAAATTCTTTATTGATCTTGATAATAAGGTGCTGCGACACACTGATTGGGATAGAGCTCATGAGGATTACGCTCCTTTGAGATGGGATGCGAAGGCATCCAGTGATTTTGATAAATTAATTTCAACTGAAAATAAATACTGGGTGATCCATGATATGGATTTCTGGATTCTTCACTCATCAAGTTTCATGAAGTAAGGGGTAATCGGGGTCAGGCCACATTTTTATAAAGCCCCCAAATAAGCGGGGCGAATTTCTCTTGGTTGCGTGGCGCACGTAATGGTTTCCGAAAATAGGGGTCAGACCACGGTTACATTAATGGTGGTCTGACCCCTATTTCCCTGACCCCTATTTCCCTACCGGCAACAAGCTCGGTCTGGATGACATGACCGGCAACCAGAAGCTGTACATCAACAGCTCGAAGCGCAACGGCACCGCCAATGAAATGACCTTGACCGGCAGTACCATTGGTTCGAGCGCGGGCAATGTGTCGTTGACGGCGGGGCGTGAGTTGAAGGTGGTGGCCAGTGATCTGGTGAGCACCAAGAACATGAAGTTGAGTGGGGCGAATGTCACCGTTACTTCGGGGATGGAGACGGCCAGTCAGACCAGTAAGGACAGTTCCAAGAGTTTGGCGGTAGGACGGGTGATCGCGGGCTCGGTGGTGGACACCGCCACCAGCATGCGCGACGCGGTCAAAGCGGCCCGTAGTGCTGATGACCCACGACTCAAGGCAGTCAAAATCGCCCAGGCGGCCCTCGCCGCTTACAACCTGAACGGCCAGGCCTCGGACGCCAATGCGCAAAGCTCCGGCTTTAAAAACAAAACCGGCGGCACGCCCGGCAACGGTTCGCTGATCAAGATCGGTACTGAACTGGCTAATAATCGCAGCAAGAACAGCAGCGAATACAACAGCGTCACCGCCAAGCAGAGCACGCTCAACGCAGGGCAAGACTTGTCGATCGTTGCCACGGGCGCTGCGACGGGAACTCAGGGTGATATCCAGATCACTGGCAGCAGCTTGAGAGCCGCCAACACCTTGTTGTTAGCCAAAAACGATGTGTTGATGCAAAGCGCACAAAACACCACCGACCGCAAAAACGAAGGGTCGAAAAGTAAAACCGCTATTGGTGCCAGCTTCAATATTGGCGAGCAAAACGGCTTCACCCTCGACCTCGGAGAATAGTGGTCTGACCCCTATTTCCATTCGGAAGCCAAGCGTTGGCAGTTCGGCGGCGACAAGAAAATGATGGCCGATATCGCGACGGGACTGATCGCCGCGGGCCTTGGTGGCGCGCCCGTCGGTACGACAGTCGGTATCGTCGCCAATACTGCGTCTAGCGAGATCTTCAAGCGAGTGGGTGATTACGCTGAGGCGCAATCCCTGAACCCGAAATCGGACGCGGCCACCCGAGCCGCATGGGCAGAAGGTGGAGCAGCACGCGTCATGTTGCACGCGTTGGCAGGTGCCGCCATGGGGTTGTCCAGCGGCAGTGTGGAAAGTGGCGCGTTGGGGGCTGGTGCTTCTGCTGCGTTGATGCCCTCGATTGCAAAGGCGCTGGAAAACAGCAAATTATCTGAGGCCAGCCAGGACAACATCGCCGCGTTGGTAGCGACCGGGATAGGCGCTGGAGCAGGTGCCGGGAATGGTATCGGCGGCGCGGCTGTCGGGAGTGGGACAGGTTACGGCGTCGAAGTATTCAATCGCCAACTTCACCTGACCCAAGAGGTGCCACTACTCAAGAAGAAAGCTGAAGAGTTAGAGAAAACACAGGGCAAGCCCAAGTCGGATGCTTTGTGGGAAGACTTGCTACGTATGGCGGCAGGATCCAAGGTCGATGCCGTAGAAAACGCGCGTTTGGATGCACTGGAAAAAAACTGGGGCAACGACCCGACGCGGGATTGGCTTGATCGTGATTTGGCGATTGCCAGAGGCGCTATTCAGGAATTGGCGGACCAGAAAATTCCATTAACGTGGAAAGACGGCACCGCAATTATCGCCAATGGCTCTGCGGTTTATGCGTTCAACTCCACCAAAGAGCAGTTTGTAGACACGAGCCTGTTTAATGGTCTGGGCAAAGGCCTTTATGGCGAATTGCCCTTGGCTGACAAATGGGCTCAGTACGGTCGGGAGCAGGCAGATGCTCATGCGACGGAAATCATTAACGTCTCGACCAACGACTTGGCTTCAAAAGACGCGATGTCGAGGCTGTTGGTACTCGCCAGGAAATCGGCTGAACCGGTCACGGCGTTGGATGATGCGCTGCTTTCTCTTGCCGGTGTGCGCTTGGGTGGGAAGATTTCAGAGGTCATTGCCGCTGCCTTGGCGAAAAAGAAGTTGGCCACGGAGGAGTCGGGTGAGTTTTTAGCCCAGGGTGCGAAAGGTTTCACTGAACTGTCGAGTCAGGCTCGTCGTTATCTTAAAGATCTCGAAGCGCAGACCGGATTTAAAGTGACAGATGAACAACGTGCTAACCTCGCCAACATTTTGCGCGAGCAAGAATTCACCAAGCTTTCTCCGGAGCTGTCTGATATTAATAGGAAGCAGTTCAATAAAGTGAAGAATGACTTAATCAGTCAATGGGAGGCTAATACAGGCCAAATGTGGCCGCGCTATACTGAGGACGTTCTTGCTAAGAATGGGCTTACAGTGTCACGAAAGGCGGGGCAACCTTTCGATGCACATCATATTATTGAAAATAGCTTTGGGGGGCCTAATGAATGGTGGAACATGCACCCTGCTAGATTCCCGGATCAGCACCAAGGTGGAATCCATCGCGCGGGGAGCGTAGCGCGAGAAATTTTCTCAGATAAAAAATAGAGAGGCTCTGATGGAGAACTTTGAAGTTTTGATGCGAGAGAAGAAAGATGAGCATTTATTGGATGGGTTAGACGCTGTGGATGATGCAGTTTTACGTGCGATAAGAGACAGTTTTCAAAATGTTCCCGAAGATTATCTGGCATTCTTAAAAGACTTTGGTGCTGGAGAAATTGACTATGCAGGTATCATGCTTTACAGCGGCTTTTTAGAGGCTGAAGAGATTTTTGATGCAGGTACTGCTAACGCTTTTCGGGATATTCGATTTTTCGGAGATGATATGCAGGGCCGATGCTTCGGCTTCGATACAAACGACAACTGGTCTGTAGTCGAAGTGGACTCATCGGATATGAATATTAGAAAGTTGTCTGATGAATTTTCTTGTTTTTTATATGGTTTACTGAGTTGAGGGGAATAGGGGTCAGGGAAATAGAAAGGAAAATAGGGGAGGAAAATAGGGGGCGGACCACGATTAGTGCACTTATGTATATTGCTGGTCTGACCCCTATTTCCCCTATTTCCCCCGAGCAAATGCACAGCTGGAACCTTCAGCACTTATAACGCCTCATGATTGTTATAAGGAATTGGGAAAATATAGTGGTCAGACCACGGTTTTGCGCTTTTTAGAGTTCAGCAGAATTGCTCTTTTAAAATATGATTCATTTTTTGTAATTGTTCGATTTTGTTGGCCTGGTGATGGGCGGCTAAGCTGTAAGCTCTTATTCATTTGGGGGTTTATATGGCTCGCCGCCCTAGAGTTATACTGCCGGATATCCCGTTGCACATGATTCAGCGGGGAAACAACCGATCTGAGTGTTTTTATTCAGACGAAGACTATATTTTTTACGTTGATAAATTAGACCTGCTTGCTGAATTGTATGGCTGTGAAATTCACGCAATGTGCTTGATGACAAATCACGTTCACTTGTTGTTGACTCCCACCTGCTTCGCAGGTGCTGGTCTACTTATGAAAGGGCTGGGGCAGCGCTAAGTTCAATACATCAATCGAACCTATCAACGAACGGGCACGTTGTGGGAAGGACGTTTCCGCTCCTGTCTGGTTCAAAAAGACAACTATGTTTTAGCTTGCTATCGATATATCGAAATGAATCCGGTTAGAGCGGGCATGGTTGCTCATCCGGGCGACTATCGCTGGACCAGCTACAGGGCAAATGCACAGGGCGAGCCATCAAGCTTTTTAAGCCCACATGCGGTCTATAGAGAGTTAGGTAGCAGTACCGTGCAACGAGCCGAATCCTATTCACCATTGGAACTTCGGCAAGACAGATTTCCCAACGCAGATCGTTGACCCTCGCCATCTTGTGCCCGTACCTTCGCGCGAGGCTCATCAACTGATACACCAACAAACGAGCGCGACCTCTAACATCTGGGTGGGGCCTATTTCTCCGTTGCACCGAATAGAGATCCCCGAATGGTCGACGCCCCTGGCGCCAAAACGGTGAAGGCATGAACGTTAAAACAGCATTGGAAGCGCTGGGGTTACCCCACGCGTTGGTGGCCTGCGCCGATGGAAGCATCGACCCGCCCATTTGCACGCTGCAGGCCCCTGCCGAGTGGTATGGGTTTCCACCTGCGCTGATCCCGATATGGAGTGACGGATCTCGGCCTACCTATATTGGGTACTGGAAGCACTGGTTTGTTGATCGTGAACCCACCTTCGTAAAAATGTACGTTGGCAGCGACCGAATGACCGTCGAGATCGCCCGCACGCCTGAGCAACTGATGGCCGTGCTCGCCATGATGTCCATGAGTCTTGAGGAGGGTGTCACGCCCGAACTTGAGCAGTTCGCCAAGGCGGTGGGGCTTGATTGCCTGGGCGCATTGGATGCGCAATCGTTGAAAAGTGGCGACGACCCCAAAGGCTTCGCCAACGTCGAACCGTTCAAGACGTTGACGCCACTGGCCAGTGTTGCTGACGGCGTAACGCGTTACACCGGAAACTTCCCGAACCCGTCCGCCCCAGCCCCTGATTGGTGGGAAAGCAGCTGCTATTTTGACGTTGTCGACGAGCACATGCCGGTGCCCAAAGGCGTGGAATTGCCCGCGTGGTTTGATCCTGAACGCGAGAAAAAGCCGTTGTTCGAGGCTTATATGCAAGCGGGGCGCCTTGACTGCGCATGGCTGACCTTGAACTCCACTGGCTGGTCCATCGCCGATGCACGCCAGGCACTGGTGGAATTGCAGGCTCGGGCCGGTGATGAACGCTTTGATAACGTTGTCGACTATTGGTTGTCCATTGCGGATCTGGATGCCGGAGGCTATTGAACTTGGCTGATTCGTAGTGGTTAAAGGTTACGTGCAATGGGGAGCCACGCAGTAACATGCGCGCCCGATGGCCTAATCAAGGATGATCAATGAAACCTGTAAAACTCTCCCTCCAAGCCTTCCTCATGTCCTGCCTGGTAGCTGGCTGGGGCCTGGTGTACGTCGATCGCATCAAGTGGGGCATCCGCGTCGCGGCACTCTTGTACACCGGTATCATCCTGATGGGCCTCTGCGGGGTGATCGCAACACCGGTCGGGTTGTATGTGCTGTTGGGCTTCATCATCGCGGTGAAGCTGGCGTCGGCGGTTGCGTCCGCCGTTTTGGCACGCCGCTATACAGGCCCGCTGGACGTACCGCGTAAACGGTTCCACGCGCTCTACGTTGGCGTGCTGATCGTGATCACCTTGATTCTGCTGACCGTGCTTCGGGCGCCGTTGCTGGGCTTCAATACGTACTTCGTGCCGACAGGCTCGATGGCTCCCACAGTGTCGATTGGCGACTACATCGTGTCCGACCTCAAGGCCGGTGCGCCCAAGGTCGGCGACATCGTGGTGTACCGCTGGAATGGCACCGAAGCGATCAAGCGCGTGGCGGGCATCGGCGGCGATACCTTGGCCATCGTGAACGGCGAGTTGATCCGCAACGGCGAAAACCTCGGCTTCTTCCACGCACCGGCAGACCGGGTCAAAGGCGCTGAGTCATTGACGCTGGCGCCGGTAAAGGTCGAACCGGGTCACGTCTACCTGCTGGGTGACAATCGCTACAACAGCAACGACAGCCGCTTCATGGGCCAAGTCCCGGTTGCAGAGGTGGTGGGCAAGGTCACCGGGATCTGGTTCTCGAATGATCGCGCACGTATCGGCACGTTATTCCCGTGAGCCTTCCGACGTTCAGTCAAGTACACGGGCACGATTGAGAAAGAGTGTGAGCCCATCTGCGCCCGCTCAAGACAGACACAAACACCTTGAACCTGGAACGACACCGCATGGACGTCAATAACACCGCTAAACGCCCGACGATTCTGGCCAGCATCGGCCGACGCCGGGCCGCGCTCATCCTCCTTTGCCTGGCAACACTCGCAGGTTGCCAGGGTGTCCCCTACCGAGGCGCCGAAGATCAGGCGCGGATCAACGCCGACTTGAAACTAGGGGCGACACCTTCCCAGTTCATCCCCTTGCGTTGGGCTTACTCGGACTATGGCATTCAATCCGGTACCCAGACAAAGGATGCGGTTGCCGTGGTGCAGCCGGGCCGGGTCACGCTGGTGGGGTATGAGGGCGGGCACTATGTGAGCCAGGCCAGCTTCCCGGTGGCATCGGTGGACTGTGCCTACATCTTCGAAAGCGAGGGCAGTGACAGGCCGGTATGGCTGCTGCAAAAAGAGCGCTTCGTGTTCCTTTCGCCGAGCGACCATCGTGGCAATGGCGACATGGCCAGGCGCGTGCAACTGGTCAAGGAACTGGGCAATAGCGGTTTCAAGTTGCAGCGCGATGCCCAGGGCCCAGCCTACCGCCCGACCGGGAAGTCGGAGCGCCAGTTGGTGCTCAATACCGTCGTTGGTCATCACATGGAAGAGGTCGCCGAGAACCAGGCTTACAACGTGTGCCGGCCTCAGTGACCCTTTGAATAGCCTGTGTGGCAAGCCCGCTTGCCACACAGAACGGCGTGCGCCCGTGCCGGTTTACAGCAACTTGCGTTGTACTGCTTCGTCCAGTGTGCTGCGCGTCAACGTCTCGACCACTTCCCGCGTATCAGTCTGGAACGGCAGGCCCACGATCAGCACCAGATGCACCCAGGTGCGCACCGACTCACTCTTTTTGACCCGGCCCAGCTCCTTGCCATCCTTGTCCTTGAACACGGTTTCAAGGGTAAAAATGTTTTTCGCGGTAGTGGGGATCACGAAGAATGTGAAGCCAGTAATGAACGCCGAAACCGGGCTGTATTCTTCATTGTTGTGCAGTGTGGCGTCCACATAGAGGTCCGAGTCGGCCTTGTCGGTGCTGACCCGCGAAAAGCGGTTGGACTGTTGGAAGGTGTCGGCCACAGCCTTTTCCCACAGCACTACCGGGGCGCCGACTGCCGCATTGCCCGGGCCGCCGTTGACATGGTTTTGCGCCGTGGTGCGCACGTACGCGGTAGGTTTTTGCGCCGGGGCGTGAGCGGTCGGTGGCCAGGTCTGTACCACTGGCAGTTCGTGTTGCGAGTAGGACACGCAGCCGGTCAGCAGGACCGCCGCGAGTACCAGGCTGTGCTTGATCAATCCTTTCATGTGTTGCTCCTTGAAACTAAGGTTTCGCCAGTTTGGCGGTGGCGGTGTCGAGCAATTGCGCGATCAGTTTGGTCAGTTGCTGGCCGCCCATCGAAGGCGCCCAATACTGGCCGCTGTAAAGCCCGACGTTGTGTTCGAACGTGATCGACTCCTTCGCCGATGCCAGTTCCTTGCCGTCGCGATCGACGATGACCAGGTCGCCGGCCACGTCAAAACTGTCCACGTAGATGGGGCCGTTGACCCAGATCCAAATGGTCAGCGTTAGCAGCGCGCCGGGGACGTAGGCCGGGTGCGGGGCGCGATGGCCCTTGAGGGAAGTCATGTTGAATTTGAGCGTGACGTCGTGCTCACCGAGGCGGACCGGGTACTCGGTGACCTGCTTGAAATAACCCGCCGTGCGCACGTATTGGTTGATCTGGGCCGTCAATGATCGGCTGATGGCCGTCTTGTTGGCTTCGTTGACGTCGGCGGCACTCACCGTCACATCGGCGACTTGTGCACTGCGCGCGCTGCTAGTGGAAACCGGATGGAGCGGGGCGCCGATGGGGCCGGTGACGGTGTAGGAGACACAGCCGGTCATCGACAGCGCGGCAAAGAGCACCGTCGCCCGTAGGAGGGTTTTCGACACGTAATATCCCTATAAAAGAACGAACCAAGCCACTGTCTCGTCCTTTACGGGCATAACTTGAGCACGCAATTTTATTTATCAGGATGAGGCAAGAGCCATTATTGTTTTTGTTTGCCACACAACGTCTTGGGGACTGACGCCAGGGGCTTATGCGCCAGTGCCATTAAAACGACACTATCCTGGCGCCAAAACAGCTTGAGAACGGCTTTCAACTCCGTAAAATGCCGCGATTGTTTAAAGCTTGATACTTTTCAGGGACGAATTCAGACATGCGTGTGTTTGTCGTATTTCTCGCGGCCTGCCTTATGGCGGGCTGTGCCTCCAAGCCGGATTACTACATCTCCCCGGCGCCGGTGACCATTCCCAAGACGGCTACCTATTGGCTCGACAACTTCGACGTTGAGGTCCGGGGTAAAAACGAGCGCTTCTTGCCGGATGACAAAGTCCGCCAGCAACTGGGCGTCGACCTGATCGATCGCCTGCTCAAGGCCAAGCGTTACGCCACCAGCAAGGCATCCGCCGACTACATCCTGGATATGGACGTGATCTACGCCCGGCGTATTCAGGACACCCAGGGTGGTTTGGTCAGCCCGCTTATCGAAGACAACAAGTACCTGGTCGGTGTGGACTTCAACTACAAAGTCACCGTCAGGAAAGGCGATACCGAAGTCCTGCACTTCGCCCAGGCGCGCGAAGGTTTGATGCCTGCCGGCGCGGTTGGGCACTGGCAGAACCTCAAGACGGTCGGTGGGATTCTGACCCGCAGTGGCAACGCCAACGTAGAGCCGTTCTACACCGGTCTGTTGAGCCGCTTTATCGTCGATGATTTACGCAACATTCCGTCCCGCTAGTTCATTTGCAGAACAAACTTTCACTCCAGGAGCACCCCGTGAAAACACTGTCCAAAATCCTGCTGTCCGGCCTCACCGCCGCAGCGTTGCTGACCGTGGCCGGTTGCGCCACGGAGAGCAACCGCGCAATGCCGGTGGAACAAGTCGCCAGCGCCCACGTCGCCTATTCCGGCGTGCGTGTGCCGATTGCCGTGGGCAAGTTCGACAACCGCTCCAGCTACATGCGCGGCATTTTCTCCGACGGCGTTGACCGCCTCGGTGGCCAGGCCAAGACTATCCTGATCACCCACCTGCAGCAGACCAACCGCTTCAGCGTGCTGGACCGCGACAACATGGGCGAAATCTCCCAGGAAGCCGCGATCAAAGGCACCGTGCAGAAACTCAAGGGTGCTGACTACGTCGTGACCGGCGATGTGACCGAGTTCGGCCGCAAGGAAACCGGCGACCGCCAGCTGTTTGGCATTCTCGGCCGTGGCAAGACCCAGGTGGCCTACGCCAAAGTCGCGCTGAACATCGTCAACATCAGCACGTCCGAAGTGGTGTATTCCACCCAGGGCGCCGGTGAATACGCGCTGTCCAACCGTGAAGTGGTCGGCTTCGGCGGCACCGCCAGCTACGACTCCACCCTCAATGGCAAGGTCCTGGACCTGGCCATGCGCGAAGCCATCAACCGCCTCGTCGACGGCATCAACGCCGGCGCCTGGAACCCGCGTAACTGATCAGCAGCACCTCAAGGAGCAGTACAAGGATGAGCAAGGCAGTCAAGTTGGCGTTGATGCTGACAGCAGTCGCAGCGGTCGCCGGGTGCCATACGGCGCCTCAACCCCTGTATCAGTGGGAAAGCTACCAGCCGCAGGTTTACGAGTACTTCAAGGGCGAGCCCAAGGAAGCACAGGTCGAGGCACTGGAGCGCGATCTGCAGAAGATCAACGCCAGCGGCCGCAAGGCCCCGCCGGGTTATCACGCCCACCTGGGCATGCTGTACCTGAGCATGGGCAAGGATGACCAGATGGTGCAGGAGTTCCGCACCGAGAAGGCGCTATTCCCTGAATCCGCCTCGTACATGGACTTTCTGCTGAAAAACGCCAAGACCGGAGTCGCCACTAAATGAGCCTGTTGAAACTCACGGGCGCCTTGCTGGCCCTGGCCCTGCTCGGCGGTTGCGCAGCCCCCAAGACCATTGATTACACGGCGTACAAGCAGGCACGACCGAAGTCGATCCTGGTACTGCCGCCGATCAATGAGTCGCCGGAAGTGCAGGCGTCCTACAGCATGGTCTCGCAAGTGACCTACCCGTTGGCGGAAGCCGGCTACTACGTATTGCCGATTGCCCTGGTGGACGAAACCTTCCGCCAGAACGGTCTCACCACCGCCAACGATATCCAGGCCGTACCGCCGACCAAGCTGCACGACATCTTTGGGGCGGACGCGGCGCTGTACATCACCGTCACCGAGTACGGCACCAAGTACATGCTGATCTCCAGCGACACCTCCGTGACGGCTTCGGCCAAACTGGTGGACCTGCGCACCGGCACCACCCTGTGGACCGGCTCGGCGCGTGCTTCCAGCGAAGAAGGCAACAACAACGGTGGCGGTCTCGTCGGCATGCTGATCACGGCGGCGGTCAAGCAGGTGATCAACAGCTCCACCGATGCGGCGCACCCGATCGCCGGTATTACCAGTGCGCGCCTGCTGTCGCCGGGGCAGCGTGCGGGGATCCTGTACGGTCCGCGTAATCCGAAGTACGGTACGGACTGATATCCGGATTCTGAGAGCACCACAGTTGGACTGTGGTGTTATTTGAATCAGGGTTAACCCGAACATCCCGCACCGTGCGTCTGACCTTGTGAACGGATCATTCATTCACGAGGTTCAGCCCATGTCCCGTCCTCTGCTCTTCCTGCGTCCTGCCGCCCAAGGCTTTGCCGTCACCATGGTGGTGGCGTTGGCCGGTTGTGGGCTGTCCTCATCCCCTGAGTTGGCCAAACCGGCTGAGCCCGTCGCCGAATTGCAAAGCGCGCCGGTCCAGGGCGCCTTGGTCAAACGCATGGCAATGCCCGCCCCAATGCGCATGCAGGAATCAGCGGCGATGGACTACCGCAGCGAACCCCGCGAGCAATACGCAAACCTGCCGGACAACCCGGTGCATCGCGTGGCCGAAACGCCGGTTTCAACCTTCAGTGTTGATGTCGACACGGGTAGCTACGCCAACGTCAGACGCTTCCTCAACCACGGCAGCCTGCCGCCCGAAGGCGCTGTGCGACTCGAGGAAATGGTCAACTATTTCCCCTACCACTACGCGTTGCCCACCGACGGCTCGCCCTTTGGCGTGACCACCGAAGTGGCCGCCACACCGTGGAACCCGCGCACCCAACTGCTGCGCATCGGCATCAAGGCGTCCGACCGCCCCGTGGCGGAGTTGGCGCCGGCCAACCTGGTGTTCCTGGTGGACGTGTCCGGCTCCATGGACCGTCGCGAAGGCTTGCCGCTGGTGAAAAGCACGCTGAAATTGCTGGTGGATCAGTTGCGTGAGCAGGACCGTGTTTCGCTGGTGGTCTATGCCGGTGAGTCCCGGATAGTGCTCAAACCGACTTCCGGTCGAGACAAGGTGAAGATCCGCAACGCCATTGACCAACTCACCGCAGGCGGCTCCACGGCGGGCGCTTCCGGCATCGAACTGGCCTACCAGATGGCCCGCGAAGGCTTTATCGACAACGGCATCAACCGCATCCTGCTGGCGACCGACGGTGATTTCAACGTGGGCATCAGTGATTTCGACAGCCTCAAACAGATGGCGGTAGAGCAGCGCAAAAGCGGTGTGTCCCTCACCACCCTGGGTTTCGGTGTGGATAACTACAACGAACACCTGATGGAACAATTGGCCGACGCCGGTGACGGCAATTACGCTTACATCGACAACCTGCGCGAAGCGCGCAAAGTGCTGGTGGACCAACTCAGCTCGACCCTGGCGGTGGTGGCGCGGGATGTGAAGTTGCAGGTGGAATTCAATCCGGCGCAGGTCAGTGAATATCGCCTGCTGGGCTATGAAAACCGCGCCCTGAGGCGTGAGGATTTCAACAACGACAAGGTCGACGCTGGTGAAATTGGCGCAGGGCATACAGTCACAGCGCTGTACGAAATTGTGCCTAAAGGCGAGAAGGGCTGGTTGGAGCCTTTGCGGTACGCCGCTGCACCTGTGGCCGGGGACAAATCCGCTGAGCTGGCGATGCTGCGTGTACGCTACAAGCCTGCGGCGGGTGGTGACAGTCAACTGATCGAGCGGCCCATCAGTCATGAGTCCACCAATGCCAGCGATGACCTGCGCTTCGCGGCAGCCGTGGCTGCTTTCGCCCAACAGCTCAAGGGCGATGGCCGCTACACTGGCAGCATGAGCCTGCAGGACACTGCCGCACTGGCCCGCTCAGCCCGAGGCAATGACCCGTTCGGCTTGCGTAACGAGTTCGTGCAACTGGTGGAATTGGCCCAAAGCCTCAAACACTGAATTTGCCTGCAGCGTCGAACCAATGTGGGAGCTGGCTTGCCTGCGATAGCATCAATGCGGTGTGACTGAAACACCGAAGCGTCTGCATCGCGGGCAAGCCCGGCTCCCACAGGAAATCTGCATTGATCCATCGAAAGGAGTTCGCCACCTACATGGCCGTACCCGATGATTCACCCAGCGACGAAGCGCTGCTGGCCCGCTACCGAACCGGCGACAGCGCCGCGTTCGAAGCCTTGTACGCGCGCCATCGCCAGGGCCTGTACCGGTTCCTCGTGTCCTTGAGCAACAAGGCCGAACTGGCCGAGGAAATCTACCAGGAGACCTGGCTCAGCCTGATCCGCAGCGCCACCCAGCCACAAGGCCGGGCGAGTTTTCGTACATGGTTGTTCCAGATCGCCCGCAACCGCCTGATCGATTACTGGCGCAAGCACGGCATCCACAACCCGCTGCACGACAGCTACGACGAGCAACTGCACGCCCAGGCCGACGACAGCGCCGGCCCCGAGCAGCAACTGAGCCTCAGCCGCGACCAGGCGCGACTCGACGCCGCGCTGCAAGACCTGCCCGAAGACCAGCGCGAAGTCTTCCTGCTGCGCCTGCACGGCGACCTCGAAGTGCCGCAAATTGCCGCCCTCACCGGCGCCCCGCTGGAAACCGTCAAAAGCCGCCTGCGTTACGCCCAGCAGAAACTGCGCCGCCTGCTGGCCGAGGAGATACCCGCATGACCGACTCCCGACACACCCCGGACCCCGACGACGTGCTGCTCCGGCACATGCGTCAACACAGCACCGGCGAGCCGCCCGCGTCCCTCGACGCCTTCATCCTCAACGCCGCCCGCCGCGAAGCCCCGGCACCACAGCCAAGCCTGTGGCAACGCTGGCTGCAAACCTGCCAACGGCCACGCTGGCAGATGGCATTCGCCACCGTTGCAGGCTTGGCATTGATGATTGGCGTGGTGATGCGCGAACCCGTGCCGCAACCCGAAATCTCCACCGCGACCTTCTCCGCGCTTCATGAGGAAGCCGCGCGGCCCGCCCCGGCACCGATGTCCGCGCCTGCGCCGGTGGCCCGACTGGCTGTAGCCCCCAAGGCTGAGAGCGCGCAAGTCATGGGCTCGATGGCGGATGAGTCGAGCGCCAAGCTCAGCAAGCGCGCGCCGGTGGTGTTGCCGGGGTTGGAGGAGGGGTTGCAGGAGATTGTGAGCCTGCGTGAGGCTGGGGAAACCAAGGCGGCGGATGAAAAGCTGTTGGAGTTGTACAAGCGCTTTCCCGGTGAAGATTTGCCGGCGCTGTTGGAGGCGTTGCAGAAACATTAAATCGTCGTCCACAAAAAAGCCCCAGGTCTTTCGACCTGGGGCTTTCTCATCATATCTGGTGCCCCGGCGTCATTTGAACAAAGAATTCAAGTATCTGATTTATATAATAAAAATAGAATAAATTCCGTTTAGGGATACATGTAGGGATACACGGGCAGTGTTGCTTGCTGATGTTGATCCACTCAGTGCGTACTACAGCCAATATTTTACAATGGATTTAGGACTACCTGAGCCCAAAGGCCGAACTGCGCGAGGTAAGCGGTCGATAGGTAGCAATCGTGAACGTGGAGGATGGTCTCAATGGCATTGAGCGAGCTGGCAAGTGTTCTGTGCTAACGGTCCTTGTCTTTCCGCTTTTTATACCTCAACATGAGGGGTCATTTTCGGAAACGGTTGCGGAGCGGTGATGAGCACATTTGAATTGACGGCCTCAAACGCTTTTACTCGGCGAGCGACGATTGTCGATGATCCCGCAGAGGTGGATGCCCGTTTGCGGGAGCTGCATTCTGACTTGAGCCCAGTCCTGCTCCGTAATGCTATCACTGGCGGTCTTCAAGGACGCAATGAAACTAGTCGCGCGTCCGCGCCTACTGCGGCTGGCGTTCAGCAATGGTTGAAGACTGTTGAAGACCTACGCACTTTGCTAGCGACAGATCACTGGCATATCCATGAACAGAAGAACTGCCCTTTCATCAGTTCGCCTGATCGGAGCATTTCCATCGTGGTGATGACTGGGAACAGCGAAACCGGCATCAATGGCATTGATGAGCCAACGAACCAGGCTGAAAAAGGTGCTGTTGCTGAGGGGTATGTTTATAAAAATAATCGTCAGTTAGAGTTGTTCAATAGTGACGCGTTCCAGTTTGCCAAAGACCATCAAAGAGAAACTCAGGTCTGGGCGTTGCTTTATCACTACGACAAGGTGCTTAAGGAAGTTCGGTATGAGCTATCTTTGCCGACCGGGTTTGGTAATAAGAAAATTACTAACTGGGGTGTCCGTATCCTATTAGGAAGTGTTTCTAATAATCCTGATAATTTCACCATTCGTAAAGATGAATCAAATTCTCAGATTTCGGTAGAAGTAGAGCCAAAAATAGGTATGTTGTGAGTAAGTTGCTATGTCCGAAATAAATCCCAAGCAAATCACGTTTGCCAGGGTTAGAAGACGCTTCACTAAAGCTCAGCTGGCAAAGGAGTTAGGTATCACTAGTCGTAGTCTACAGAATTACGAAACTGGTGCTTCTTACCCCGAGGCAGCGGTTCTGGAGAAAATCGCGAAGTTACTGAACTTTCCTCAGGGCTTTTTTTTCCTTGATGAAGATATGCCAGAGTTGAGGGAAGATTCGGTAAGTTTTCGTAAACTTTCAAAAATGACTGATGCGTTGAAAGCTTGCACTTTTGCAGCAGGAGCTATCGCGTTTAGAGTCAACCATTGGATTGAGGAAAGGTTTAATCTGCCTGCGGCAGGGTTACCCGACCTGAGCGATTTAGCACCTGAAGAGGCCGCTGCCACCCTTCGTAGGATATGGGGGCTAGGTAATGCGCCCATTCCTAATATGATTCACTTGCTTGAGTCGAAAGGTATACGTGTTTTTTCGTTGGCCGAAGAAACCCGAGAGGTTGATGCCTTTTGTACGTGGTACGAGGGTAAGCCATTTGTTTTCCTTAACACCATCAAGTCCGCGGAGCGAAGCCGCTTTGACGCCGCGCACGAACTAGGGCATTTGGTGCGGGACGTTTACACCATGCAGCATGGTCAAGCCCACGGACCTGAAATGGAGCGACAGGCAGATGCATTTGCTGCCGCCTTTCTAATGCCTAGAGAGAGTGTGGCTGCTAATCAACCACCCACTTACTCTATTAAGTATCTGATGAAGCTTAAACATTATTGGGGTGTGTCGCTCGCAGCTATGGCATACCGGTTTAATTCATTAGGCCTGGTCAGTGAGTGGAATTACCGCAGCCTCTGTATAGATATTGCTAAAAGTGGATATCGGGTTAATGAGCCTGAGCCGATGGAGCGAGAGACGTCGCAGTTACTCACTAAGGTTTTAGACGCTTTACATAGTCGAAAGCAGGGCCGTCGTGAAATTGCAGAAAGCTTGAGTGTGAGCATAGATGAAATTAATTCTCTAACGTTCCAGTTGACAAGGTTGTCGGTGGTTTCAGGGCATGTAATTAGTGGGTCGACCGCTAAGAAGGGTGCGCCAAACTTGAGGCTCGTATAGCTGAGGGCATCCATTAACAAAGTTTATGAGTTGAACCAATATAGATATATGTCGTTTCAGAATTATGGTTCATGCTGAACACACTACCAACCGCTTTTGGCCAGAAGTAACCGTTCACGGTGTGCAGCTCGGCCAGAAGCTGCAACAGACAGATACTGAAAACAAAGTTTGTCTAAGCGAACTATCATCATTGTAAATTGCTTAGAACCTGTACTATCGCTTGTAGCAAGATTGAGATTGCTGCAAAAAAAGCTCCAGCGCCGTTCCACTTTGATTGTGTTGAAAAAGTAGCTGACATATCCCAACCATCTAATACTGCTGACGCATAGTTTGGTTGCTCTCCCCGCTTTCTGGCCTGTTTTTTACGGGCCTTCATCGCTTTTTCATAGCTTACTTTTACCACGCTTGCATATAACCAACTTCCTGCTGAAACTAGGCCTGTGAAAATTGAAGCGATGGTAAGATAAAAAGCAATATTGCCCATGCTTTAAAGACCTAATCTAAAAGTTCTAGGGTTGGAAAATACTACTTGGAACACGTACTTTCGGTTACCCATAGGATAGCGCTAAAAGGATATTTGTGTGAAGTAGATACGAAAATAGGTGCGCACGGTTTGGCGCTAAACTGCATAGGTGGCAAAAACTTCAGGTAGAGGGTTTTCGGGTATTGGCCTCTTGCTAAATTATACCATCTACGATTGAGCGTACTCGGCTAAGGTTAATAATGGTCAAGCGAAGAGCGTGATCGGGGCTAGACCGAATCTAGGAACGTTGAGGACTAATCCCGATTTTTTATTTTCACTTATTATTAAGTATGTATTGGCACTGCTCGATTATTGTATCTAACTTTATCGCCCAAGGTCTTGAGGCAGCCCTTGCCCATTCGTTCGGATCGGCCCAGCCCAATGATTTTATTTTTGCTACCTCATGAAGCCCACGATCGTATTTAATTATCGCCATTGATGCTTGCACCCACTTCGTGGAGAGGTCTTTTTCAATTTCTCGAGACGGCGCCACTCCCGTCTCTACATCATGCAAATATGCCTTTGTAGTCACTACGGCGCTCATTACTAGTTGTACTGCATCAAGTTTTTTTTGAACGTCGTTCTTGTTTTCTTGATTGTTTGCGTTCCATGCATTTATTAAGTTTGCAATTGCTCCAATCGCTTCGGGTACCATGTCTTTTCTCCTGTTGATTTAATATAAATAGTTGAAAAAATATTACATTGGGTTTTCGCTAATTCGGTCGTATACGGTCTCTGCCCATTCGTAGCTTCTTAGGAACACGATTCTGGTGATTAGTGTTTCCCTTTGAAAGTTTGCAATGGACTAAAATTATGGCGTGCGCCCCGCCGATAGCTGCCGATTATGTCTAGCAGCTGTCGGCCAAAAGGAGTCACTTTCGTCAGATCATATTAGAATCTTCTTTCGGTCCCGATCAAAGAAGTCGGCGATCACTCCTAAAAACGACTGTGCATGAGCCGGCAAAGAGGAAGGTAGAGGTACTCCTTCAAGATACGCATATCCTTCGAATAGTTTACCCGAATCAAACAAAGATGCGAAAACTTGCGACTTAGAGAAGAACTCAGCAAGAACATCAGCTTTCACATCAGAAGCCTGGTCAGCAAGCTCACGTTCAAGGGTTTGTGATAGTCCAGGTTGCGTTACAATGCTACCCACTAAAGCAGATGCCATTTTACCCACCTTTACGGTAAACGACTTTCCGGCCGTTCCATACCTAAAGCCGTTGTCTAATAATAGTTTTCTCTGCTCGTGCTCAGCAGCAACATGCTCGCGTAAGATGAAATCAATGCAAATTAGTAAGTGAGATATTGATATATAAATCATTCGCCAAGCAGGTGAGGAATTTGATTGGCTATTGATCTCGCTCATATAGTAATCAATATCGTTGAGCCACGCATTTGCCCCATCAAAACTTAAGGAGTCAAGCATTCTTGACTTGCTAGCTTCGTACCTGCCACGCCAATCCCCCCCCAGTTTCCCTAATGAGTGTTTTTCAATTTCTGCGATAAAGTCTTCTTCATTTATACGTGCTAGATGGCTTCTTTCACTCTTAGTCAGTCGAGCCAAGAAACGCCCATCTAAAACTTTAACCTTATGCTCTAGGCCGAACTCGCGCACATCTGATCGCAAATCCGTTGTAGCAACTAAGCACCCATCGAGACCCAAGACTTGTTGTAGTCCTTTCGCCCAAAAAATCCGTTCAAGAGCTTGTGGCGTTTTTTTATTTTTGATGTCCACGTTGAGCCGCTCGCGACTGAACGCAGAGCTTTTTCCATATAAGAACAAATCGATGTCGGTCACATCGAATTGATTGTACTTGAACTTGCATCCTCTTACGACAAAGTATCCGATGCTCAAAAAATAGTTGCGTATAGCTTCTTCTGCCGCTGGACCTTTCAGGAGTTGTTGGCTCATTTGTTAAGTCCGCCTGTCCTGATCTCATTTAATAAATTGCGAGTCTTTAACTTTACCGCATCTGTTGAGTTTTTGCGGCATACATCTCTTGTGGCTTCTGGGGCTGTATACGAAGTAACTTTTGCCCCAGGTAAATTATCCACGGCCTCGCCTGTTATATTACCGCTTTGTATTACTGACAGTGCCAGTCGTCCGACTTCTGGCTTCAAAAGCTTCATATTGAACATTCCACCATGTGCGGGGCTTACCTTTACAACACCTTTGTACTCTAAAGCTTGGTAGTCGTTACCAATTGCAGTTGCCGGCCCTACTGTTCCACCATCAATTAATTTCTGCATCAGTGAGGAAATGGCTGTAATCTTCCCACGATAATACGTACTTACCGTCATGCCATAAGTTAATGAAGCAACTAGTGCCTTAGCAAGATCAAGCGCGTCGTCAGCTATGGAGTTTGTGAACTTCGAAAATGCTGCTGGCCTTGTGACAAAAGAATTTTTCCCACTCTCATTACCAACCACACTGACGTCGAACATTCCAATTGAGTGTAGTTGAGAAAATAATTTCTCTCCGAGAATAGTCGTCACAGAAGATAAAGGTAAACAACCTGCCCCATTCAGTCGGGAATTAACTTCATTGACGTTTTGAGTTTCAACAGCCGAAAGCGTGCTTAAAACGGCATTAATCTTTCGTGCATCTTCACGACGGAACAAATTCCCATTAAAAATTAATTTTTCAGTCGGTGAGATGGATTCAGTATCAAAAAAACCGATATTGCTACCAAGTAACAAAGTAGATTGTGCATCTGCTTTAGCTAGTTTAAATGTGTCTGAAATGTAGTCAATTGCTAATGTATTAGTAATCGGCAGATCCGATGTGGCCTCTGAAAGACTAATAACAGCATCTTCGTAAGTCTCTCTATCGGACTCGTCAAAAATGGTTGCCGTATAGCTAAGAACTTCTCTTCCTGTGAGACCCAGAACTTCGATCCCTCCAGCTCCAGGCAAAATTAACTTCTGTCGTTTGAACTCCGCGATGATCGCGGGGACTTCAGTTTTGGGGCTAATGTAATTTGCCTTTGCAAGAGCCTCAAGGCGCTTATCAGTTATCTTCTCTTGATTTTCAGCCGATATCGCTGATAAGAATTTTCCGCACTTACCGGCAAAACTTATCGCATCGAAATCTTGGTTCGTAGTTGCCTGTAGTTTTTGGCCGTGCTGAAGTATCCATGCGCCTTTTATATTTTTTTCCATTTTTCATCCGCATCCTGTCGTATGTCAGCGTAGTCTTCCGGCGTTTCGGTTCGGCGAGTCGCCCGACGAGGGCGCCAAACTTCATAATTGCAGATAGCCATACGCCAGGCAATCAAGAAAAAAGCAAGGTTTTCAGCCTACACCTATGACCGCGAAAATCCCCGAGGCAATGAGTTGTAGGTGTCTGCTTCTCGCTGAAGGTCGACCAGGCCGGCGCAGCCGCCTGTGTCCGGTTACTGCCTTTGCTGCACGTTAAAAATCAGCCCCGAATGAACGACTGGCATACGGCGTTTAAGAGGATTTTCGTGTCACTTCATCTTTGAACACATTATGTGTATGGAACACGGTGTATTCCGCCTATTTCGTTTAGGTGTGCCGCCATCAAAGCCACGGTTCTTAGCTTTCAGCGTTCTTGGGGTATTTGGAGCACCGGATTTTGGAAGGGGTAGATATTGACTCATCCCGACACCCTCTATCAGGTTTGCCTACAGCGGGTAAGGGTGCCGTCATGCCGGCCGCTTCTCTCCATGACACCTCAACAGCATCAATGAACGCTGGTAAAGGTTGGGTATGCTGTCTTGGTCACCTACTGAGCTGCCTGTCCAACCGGAGACGGAACCCCCTATAGACACTTGAATCTGCAAAAACATCGGGGTTCGAATTACCCCAATCTAAATAACCTCCCAAAGGACCCATGAGCAGCGCGGAAGGGCCGTTTTTTGCCTGCTGTCTGTACGCTTGGAGGAGGGGGTGGGCAGGCGTGTGGTGACCCCTCTGCTGCTCGCTGAAGGCGCCCAATGCGACGGGGTGATGGGGGTAAAAACCGATACCCCTCAAAAAACGGTGTTCCAGGTGTTCCAGGTGTTCCACTAAGGCTGGAAGCCACGAGTTACGTGGCTTGCAGAGTGGAACACCTTTTTATTTGAGCTGGAACACCAGGTGTTCCAGCGGAAAAAGGTGTTCCACGTTGAAGCTTGTTGATTTGGTCCCAGAGTCACGTCCTCAAAGTTTCGCGTTGGTTGCGCCAGGAGCGATTTGTGTGCGGACAGACGTAGTAGGTTCGGTCTGGTACATGTGTCGCAGAGCCTGCTGTTGCTCGCTGACGGCACCCAATGCGACGGGATGACGGAGGTAAAAAACCGATACCCCCTCAAAAAACGGTGTTCCAGGTGTTCCAGGTGTTCCACTAAAGCTGAAGGCCACGTAATACGTGGCTTTCAGGCCGGAACACCTTTATATTTGAGGTGGAACACCGCGTGTTCCAGGGGAAAAAGGTGTTCCACGTTGATGCTGTGTCATTCAGTCCAACAGCAGTTCCTCAACTGTCGGTCTCGCTGGGCCTGTCCTGATTGTATGAGGGCCAACGTAGTCAAACCGGTCCTCCCGGTGAGTGGGAGGTAAGGGAATCCGAATGTCCTGCAAAGAGCCTTGCAGGCCCATGAGATACGCGACCTGCTGGTATCGTTTGGCTACTGCCACCAACTCATTAGCGCTGCTTCTTATTTGTTCCGCTCGTTTGTACAGGATTGCCCTCAAGAGCTCTTTGTGTGAAACCTCCAACTCCTGGGCACACTGTTCGAGATCGTTGGTCGATCTCAACCACTTCCTGTTCAAGTTTAGCGATAGCGGCAGTTCGAGCCAGGTGCTTGCCACGGCTTCTGTCCGACTCGCTAAGGATTGATTGCAGGGCGGTGTCTGCTTCGGCTTCAGCGGCGGTATCACCAGCAGCAATGGCCGCACTGTAGGCTTTGAGCGCCTTGTCATGCGCCGATGCTTTGGCTTCCTTGTCCAGAGTGTTCTCAGCAACCAAGGCCGTTAACTTGTGGGCTAGCTGCTTCTTGGTCCTCCCCAGTTCGTGGAGCGTTTCACGTTGAGATGCGTATTTGTTCTGAGCCGCTTTAATTTCGGGGGTTGAAATCGAGTTTCTGTTAGACATGCGGGTATCTCCATTTACATATGGTGCTGCGAAAGGCTTGCCGGAATGGCAGGCCAAAATGGATAACTAATTTATGCGGCCTCGATGGAGTGCCCGCTGTCATCCGCCATGAGTGCGGATGAGTTGAAAACGTAGGCACGGGCTTTAGGCATGCCCGGCAGCCTTACCGATTGAGCCGCTTTGCCATCGCTGCCGGGCTCTAAAATGGCCCGGCTCAATAGCTCTTTGTTAACGGCGTTCAGGTTCATGCCTTTGAAGACTTCGGAACACCAAGCCTCGGGCAATACGTAGTAGGTAGTGGTGGTGTGCAACGCATCACCCAGGCCATGCTCCAGCGTCTTGCGAAAGCCCAACCGGTCAATGGTGCGAGGGCTGTGCTCGTCGATCTTGGCGGCGGCGGATTCCCAGCGGGTGAAACGGCTCTCTCCGAAACGCTCTATCACTTGGCGAAGGCACGCGACGATGGCGTCACTTTCGAAGATACACGGTGGAAAGATATAGGGGGGAGAGAGGTGAATAGCCAGAAACAAGAAAGCCCGCACTGGGCGGGCTTCTTGAGGCGTTTCGTAGACCGTCTGAGACAGCCAGAAACCAGTATATGGTGCACCCGGCGGGATTCGAACCCACGACCCCTGCCTTCGGAGGGCAGTACTCTATCCAGCTGAGCTACGGATGCTTGTGCGGGCGACATCATACCCATGTCGACCTTGGGCGTCCATGCTGGTCTTTGGCCGTTTATACGTAGGAATTGGCCCCGCAGAGGCCCTGCGCCGGGTGCCGGTGATCGATGTGCTGGAACCTGGCTGAAACACGCTGATCAGAAAGTTTCGGCAAATGCGCCGTTTTCGTTCTTTTTTTCGAACAGACTATTGCCCTGTACCCCCATTGATCCTAGGATTCGTTTGAGATTTCAAACGCTCTGTCTCCCGTGCGCTGTTTATTCAATCCCGCGCGCTGGGGCTGATTTCCCTGACGGCAGCCCACAAGGCGCCTTTCAACAACTCTAATTCGCTCCGCGTGCGCGCGGTGCTGTTAAGGAAAGCCGACATGCAGCTCAAAGATACCCAGTTGTTCCGCCAGCAAGCCTTTATCGATGGCGCTTGGGTCGATGCGGACAACGGTCAGACCATCAAGGTCAACAACCCGGCCACGGGTGAGATTCTCGGCACCGTGCCGAAGATGGGCGCCGCTGAAACACGCCGCGCCATCGAAGCGGCCGACAAAGCGCTGCCGGCCTGGCGTGCCCTGACTGCCAAAGAGCGCGCCAACAAGCTGCGCCGCTGGTTCGAACTGCTGATCGAGAACCAGGAAGACCTCGGTCGCCTGATGACGCTCGAGCAAGGCAAGCCGCTGGCTGAAGCCAAGGGCGAGATCGTCTACGCCGCGTCCTTTATCGAATGGTTCGCAGAAGAAGCCAAGCGCATCTACGGCGACGTGATCCCGGGCCACCAGCCCGACAAGCGCCTGATCGTGATCAAGCAGCCGATCGGCGTGACCGCTGCGATTACCCCGTGGAACTTCCCGGCCGCGATGATCACCCGTAAAGCCGGTCCGGCCCTGGCCGCCGGTTGCACCATGGTGATCAAGCCAGCTTCGCAAACGCCGTTCTCGGCCCTGGCCTTGGTTGAGCTGGCGCACCGTGCCGGTATCCCCAAAGGTGTGTTGAGCGTGGTGACCGGCAGCGCCGGCGACATCGGCGGCGAGCTGACCAGCAACCCGATCGTGCGCAAATTGTCCTTCACCGGCTCGACCGAAATCGGTCGCCAGTTGATGGCCGAATGCGCCAAGGACATCAAGAAAGTCTCCCTGGAATTGGGCGGCAACGCGCCGTTCATTGTGTTCGACGACGCCGACCTGGATAAGGCCGTCGAAGGCGCGATCATCTCCAAGTACCGCAACAACGGCCAGACTTGCGTCTGTGCCAACCGCTTGTACATCCAGGATTCGGTGTACGACGCATTCGCGGAAAAACTCAAAGTGGCCGTGGCCAAGCTCAAGATCGGCAACGGTCTGGAAGAGGGCACCACCACCGGTCCGCTGATCGACGAAAAAGCCGTCGCCAAGGTCCAGGAGCACATTGCCGATGCGCTGAGCAAAGGCGCCAAGCTGTTGGCCGGTGGCAAGGTGATGGAAGGCAACTTCTTCGAGCCGACTATTCTGGTCGACGTGCCGAAAGACGCTGCGGTGGCGAAAGAAGAAACCTTCGGCCCATTGGCGCCGCTGTTCCGCTTCAAAGACGAAGCCGAAGTGATCGCGATGTCCAACGACACCGAGTTCGGCTTGGCCTCCTATTTCTATGCCCGTGACCTGGGCCGTGTGTTCCGCGTGGCTGAAGCCCTGGAATACGGCATGGTCGGCGTCAACACCGGGTTGATCTCCAATGAAGTGGCGCCGTTCGGCGGCATCAAGGCCTCGGGCCTGGGCCGTGAAGGCTCCAAGTACGGGATCGAGGATTACTTGGAAATCAAATACCTCTGCCTGGGCATCTAAGCTCAGCAAGAGATCGCAGCAAACGCAGAGGGCACGAGAGCGCTGTCCCTTTGCGTGTTTCACCCCGTAATTCGTAGTGGCCGGGAAAGCTGTGGCAGTCGATCATCGCATGCTGCCGTAGTTGCCTCCCCGCCACGTATTCCTTGGACCACGCCACCCGATGAGTGGCGAATGAGGACTTTATGAGCAAGACCAACGCATCCCTGATGAAACGCCGCGAAGCCGCTGTACCGCGCGGTGTTGGCCAGATCCACCCGATCTTCGCCGAATCCGCGAAGAACGCCACCGTGACCGACGTTGAAGGTCGCGAGTTCATCGATTTCGCCGGTGGTATCGCCGTGCTGAACACCGGCCACGTGCACCCGAAAATCATCGCGGCCGTGACCGAGCAGTTGAACAAGTTGACCCACACCTGCTTCCAGGTCTTGGCCTACGAGCCTTACGTGGAACTGTGCGAGAAAGTGAACGCCAAGGTCCCAGGTGATTTCGCCAAGAAAACCCTGCTGGTCACCACCGGTTCCGAAGCCGTTGAAAACGCCGTGAAAATCGCCCGTGCCGCGACTGGCCGCGCCGGCGTGATCGCATTCACCGGTGCCTACCACGGCCGTACCATGATGACCCTGGGTCTCACCGGTAAAGTCGTGCCTTACTCGGCCGGCATGGGCTTGATGCCAGGCGGCGTGTTCCGCGCGCTGTACCCGAACGAACTGCACGGTGTGAGCGTGGACGACTCCATCGCCAGCATCGAACGCATCTTCAAGAACGATGCCGAGCCGCGCGACATCGCCGCGATCATCATCGAGCCGGTGCAGGGCGAAGGCGGTTTCTACGTCGCGCCTAAAGCCTTCATGGAGCGCCTGCGCGAGCTGTGTGACAAGCACGGCATCCTGCTGATCGCCGACGAAGTGCAAACCGGTGCCGGCCGTACCGGTACCTTCTTTGCCATGGAACAGATGGGCGTTGCCGCCGACCTGACCACCTTCGCCAAATCCATCGCTGGCGGCTTCCCGCTGGCCGGTGTGTGTGGCAAGGCGGAATACATGGACGCCATCGCGCCAGGCGGCCTGGGCGGCACCTACGCCGGTAGCCCGATCGCTTGCGCGGCCGCGCTGGCGGTGATGGAAGTGTTCGAAGAAGAACACCTGCTGGACCGCTGCAAAGCTGTCGGCGAGCGTCTGGTTACCGGGCTCAAAGCCATCCAGGCCAAGTACCCGGTGATCGGCGAAGTGCGTGCCCTGGGCGCGATGATCGCGGTCGAGCTGTTCGAAGATGGCGACAGCCACAAGCCAAACGCTGCTGCCGTTGCCTCCGTGGTGGCCAAGGCGCGTGACAAGGGCCTGATCCTGCTGTCCTGCGGCACCTACGGCAACGTGTTGCGCGTACTGGTCCCGCTGACCTCGCCGGACGAGCAGTTGGACAAAGGCCTGGCGATCATCGAAGAGTGCTTCTCCGAGCTGTAAGCGGATGCTGACCTGATCGACAGAAAAAACCCGCTTCGGCGGGTTTTTTTGTGCCTATTGCCGCACATTCAGGCCTTGTTCATTGTACGTAGGCCCCTCCATTGTCTAAGGTTGCAGCATTGCCGAGGGAGCGTGCTGGATGACTGCTGTTGATTTACCCGCTGTACCCCGCGTATTGATTGCCGAGGCGGATCCTTGGTCGCGGGATCTGCTCAAGCAAGTGCTGTTGAATGTGCGCTGCGATGCGCGGCTGGATGTGTGTGCCGACGGGCAGCACGCGGCCACGTTGCTGCGAGAAAAAGCCTACGACCTGATCCTGGCGGATTGGGAGCTGCCGGGCATCGATGGGCTGAGCCTGCTGCGCAAGGTGCGCCAGAAGCGCCGCTCGCCCGCGCTGCCGTTCATTCTGCTCAGTAGTCGCAATGACAGCGCCAGCGTGCGCGAAGCCCTGCCCCTGGCGCCCACGGCGTACCTGACCAAACCCCTGAACATGGACGGCCTGACGCAGCGCCTGCAAGACCTGCTGCTCAACGAAGGCGAGAATGTTTACTGCGAGATCCCACCGCTGGCGCCCGGCATGACCTTGCCGGTATTCCTGGAGCGCCGCCGCGAGGCCTCCGATGGCGCACCATTGCGGGTGGATGTGAAAGCCGCCGTGCAACATAGCCTCGGGCCAGAAGGCCTGGACCTCACGCGCCTGGAAGACCAAGTGCGCATGGACCCACAAATCACCGCCGTGCTCATCGCCGCCGCCAACAGTGCCGGTCATCACGGTACACCCGTGCAAACCCTGCACGCTGCCCTGCACAAGCTGGTGCCGGGGCAGAGCATGAACCTGATCCTGGGGTTGGCGCTCAAGCACAACGTGGTATTGGGCGATCCGGGCCTGGTGGCCTACGCCGAGCGCCACTGGCAGTTGTCCCAGGACACTGCCGACTACGCCCGGCGCCTGGCGCGCATGCTGGATCTGGACCACGAACGCTGCTACAGCGCCGGTATCCTCCATCGGCTGGGTGACTTGGCGCTGCTGCGCTGCCTGGAAGACTGGCGCCAGGGCGGCGGCGCGCTGGACGACGAAGCGATTGGCGAGTCCCTCTACACCTTTGGCGCCGCCTATGGTTCGGCACTGCGCGCGCGTTGGCGCTTGCCGCATGAGTTGCGCCAATTGATTGCGGCGATTTACTCGTTGGAGGGCGGGGTCTATGCGCGGGATGCGCTGGTGGTGAACCTGGCGGCGCAAATGGCGCGCTTGACCGAGCATGAAGGGCTGGAAGAACTTGCCAATGGCAAGACGGCGCGACTGCTCAAAGTGGGCTTGTCCGAACTGACCCGAGTACGCAAATCCTAAGGCCTGCACCCACCCTGTAGGCGCCTAGCCTGCTATGACGCGGTTCTTGCCCTGGCGCTTGGCCTCGTACATGGCGGCATCGGCGCGGGCGAACAGGCTGTCCAGGGTCGAATCTGCCTCGGTGAGGCTGGCCAGGCCTTGGCTGATGGTCACGCTGAACGCCTGGCCCTCGTAGCTGAAACTCAGCGCCTGAATCTCCTTGCCCAACCGCTCGGCCACTTGCAAAGCCATCTCCGGGCCGCAGCCGGGCAGCACGGCTGCGAACTCTTCGCCACCTATGCGCCCAAACAGGTCGCCTCGGCGCAATACCCCGCGTCCGCTCTCGGCGATACGCCGCAACACCTGATCGCCCTCCAAGTGGCCGTAGGTGTCGTTGACGTCCTTGAAGTCATCGATGTCCAGCAACAGGAAGGACAGCGGCGCGCCTTGGGCACAGGCACTGTCGAAAGCCTGGTTGGCGCACTCGAAGAAGTGCCGGCGGTTGCTGCTCTGGGTCAGCACGTCGGTGGTCGCGAGACGATGCAGCTCCAGCTCCATCTGTTTCTTTTCGGTGATGTCCTCGGCCATGCCCACCACGATCAGCGGTTCGCCAGGCTCCACCTGCTGGTTGATGTAGCACTTGTCGCTCAACCAACGGATCTGCCCGTCGGCGGTGATGATGCGGTACTCGCGGTCTTCCACGACGCCCTGTTCCAGCACGCGGGCCAGGCTGTGTTCGGCGTAGTCGAGGTCTTCGGGGTGAATGCTGTTGCGCCATTCCCGATGGTCGGCCAGCAGCAGGCCGGCAGAACGCCCGAACACCCGCTCGTACGCCGGGCTCACATACAGCACGCGGCGTGTTTCCCAGTCGATGGCCCACAGCACGGCATTCACGCTGACCAGCATTGAGCTCAGCAGCTGCTCACGCTCGCTCAATCGCTCGACTTCGCCCTGGGCATGCATCAGTGCCAGCAGGGTCGCCGCCGCGGCTGGGCGGGGAGGCTCAGTCGTAGGAGCGTCGATCAAGGAGGACTTTTCGTGAACCATCGGCACAACTCTCTCTGGGCGCGCCGCAGGATTTAGCAGCGGTCACTACAAGGGGCCACCATGATGGCGAAGTGTTCATTGAGAGAGGCGAATTGCAGTGAAGTTCCGTCAACAGGACCGATTGCCGGTGTCCGAGAAATGACGCCAAAAAGCTGGTGGGCGGGAGGGAAGCCCCTCCCGCCGCACTGTCAGACCGCCGCAGGACGCAGCGAATAGGTCTTCAGTTGGTGGGCAAAATCCCGCAGGGACTGGATGCCGCTGGCCTCGGCTTCATGCACCCATTCCTTGATGGCTGCCAGCATATCGTGGCCATTTGAACTGGTCTTGAGCCAGATTTGCTGCAGCGCCAGGCGCTTTTCATAGATCACTTTCAAGGCCTGGCTGTGTTCCAGCATGCTCTGGATGCGCAGGTGGTGGCGGTCGTCCAACAGGCTGGTTTCTCGCGACAGCAGGCGCTTGGCGCGGTGGAATTGGTGACGAACCGAGTGATCGACCTTTTCCAGCTCCTGCTTGACCAGCGGACCGATCACCAACTTGCGGTACTGCGCCATGATCTGGAAGCGGTTGTTGAGGATCGCCATGGCGGTGTCCATGTCCAGGCTGCCCTTGCCTTCCACGCGGTGGGCAATCGGCGCGACGCGCTGCACCTTGGCCAGGCGCAGGAAACTGAACACCTTGATCCAGGCCCAGCCCAGGTCGAACTCCCACTTCTTCACCGACAGCTTGGCGGAATTGGGGTAGGTGTGATGGTTGTTATGCAGCTCTTCGCCGCCAACGATGATGCCCCACGGCACCAGGTTGGTCGCCGCGTCACGGCATTCGAAGTTGCGATAACCCACGGCATGCCCCAGGCCGTTGATCACGCCGGCGGCCCAGAACGGAATCCACATCATTTGGATCGCCCAGATGGTGATGCCGATGGTGCCGAACAGCATCAGGTCGATCACGCCCATGATCGCCACGCCCAGCAAGGGGTACGGGGTGTAGATCTTGCGTTCGATCCAGTCGTCCGGGCAGTTCTTGCCGTAGATGCGCAGGGTCTCGGGGTTTTCGGCCTCGGCGCGGTACAGCTCGGCGCCTTTGCGCATCACGGTGGACAGGCCCTTGATGACCGGGCTGTGCGGATCGTCGACGGTTTCGCACTTGGCGTGGTGCTTGCGGTGGATGGCGGTCCACTCGCGGGTGTTCTGCGCCGTGGTCAGCCACAGCCAGAAGCGGAAGAAGTGTTTCAGGCCGGCATTGAGCTCCAAGGAGCGATGGGCTGAATAACGATGCAGATAGACCGTGACCGCAACGATGGTCACGTGGGTCATCAACAGAGTGACCGCCACCAGTTGCCAGGCTGACAGGTCAAGAAAACCGTTGTACCACATAGGCTGTATGGCCCTCAGATAAAGAAAAGAACAGCTCACGCATTATCACTAAGCCTACAGAGAAAACCAGCCGCGCTTTCAGATAGGAGTGACTGGATGTTTCTTATTCTATAATCCGCAGCCTTTGTAGGGCGATTCTGTTTTTTGGTAAGGATTACTAACCATATGCTGTTTTCATACCGAGGTGCCCTGCGTGCGGGGCTGGTATATCTGCTGGTTTCCGTTCTGTGGATCGGCGTAACCCAGCGCGTATTGATCGAGTTTCTCGATAGCCCGAGTGAGTTGAACCACTGGCTGCAGGTGCGCGGCTATGTGTGGGTGGCCCTCAGCGCGTTGGCGATTTACCTGCTATGCGCCCGATTTGCGCGTGCAAACCAGTTGCAGCAACCGCTGAAGGAAAACCGCGAACGCCTGCGCCAGGCCGCCGCCGTGTTCGATTGCACCCGCGAAGGCGTGCTGGTGGCCGACGCGCAGGGGCTGATCGTGCACGTGAACCGGGCCTTCATGGAGATCACCGGCTACTGCCGCGAAGACGTCATGGGCCAGCAGCCCAGCCTGTTCAAGTCCGGTCGCCATTCGTCGAATTTCTACCAGCAGATGTTCCAGAGCCTGGAACGCACCGGCGAATGGAGCGGTGAAATCTGGAATCGGCGCAAAAGCGGCGAGATTTATCCACAGTGGCAAACCATTCGCGTGATCCACGATGACCAGGGCAAGGTCAGCCACTACGTCGCAGTGTTTTCCGACATCAGTGCCATCAAGGACTCCGAGCACGAACTGGCCCACCTCGCGCACCACGATCCGCTGACCGACTTGCCCAACCGCCTGCTATTCACCGACCGCGCCGAGCAGGCGCTGGCCTCGGCGCAGATCCACAAGCGTGGCTGCGCCTTGCTGTTGCTGGACCTGGACCACTTCAAGATTATCAACGACAGCCTCGGCCATAACGTCGGCGACCAATTGCTCAAGCTGGTGGGCGAGCGGCTCAAGGCACTGTTTGGCCCCGGCGTGACCCTGGCGCGCCTGGGTGGGGATGAATTCGCCGTGCTGGCGGAAAGTTGTCCACAGGTGGCACAAGCCGCCGGCCTGGCGCAACGCATGCTGGATGCGATGAAACAGCCGTTCATCTTTGACGGTCATCAGCTGTTTATCAGCGCCAGTATTGGTATCAGCCTGTTCCCCAATGATGCCCTCAGCGCCGAACAGTTGCTGCGCAACGCCGACTCCGCGCTGTTCAAGGCCAAGAGTGCTGGCCGCGAAGGCTATGCCTTGTACACCGAAGAGCTCACGGCCCATGCGCAGAACCGCGTGGAAATCGCTGGCGAGCTGCGCCGTGCCCTCGAGCAGCAAGAGCTGTGCGTCTACTACCAGCCAGTGCATGACCTCAACGGCAGCCGCCTTATAGGCGTCGAAGCGCTGGTGCGCTGGCAGCACCCGGAGCGTGGCCTGGTGCCGCCGGGGGAATTTATCCCGATCGCCGAACGCACCGGGCTGATTGCCGATATTGATGCCTGGGTGATGGACCAGGCCTGCCGACAGATGTGTGATTGGCTGGCACAGGGCGTGCCGCTGAGTTTTATCGCCATCAACGTGTCAAGCCGCCTGTTTGCCCGGCGCGAGCTGTATGAGCAGGTGGCCCAGGTGCTGCACGACACCGGTCTGGATCCGGCGTTCCTGGAGCTGGAAGTCACCGAAAGCGCCGTGATGGATGACCCGGAAGTGGCGCTGGAACAACTGCATCGCCTGCGCGAACTGGGCCTGCGCCTGGCCATCGATGATTTTGGTACCGGTTACTCGTCACTGCTGCGCCTCAAGCGCCTGCCGGTGCAGAAACTCAAAATCGACCAAGGCTTCGTCGCCGGGTTGCCGTGGGATGAGGACGACGCGGCGATTGTGCGCGTGGTGATCGCCCTGGCGAAAAGCATGGGCATGCAGGTGCATGCCGAGGGGATCGAGCAGGTAGAGCAAGCGCGGTTTTTGTTGGATCAGGCGTGCGATATGGGGCAGGGGTATTGGTTTGGCCGGCCGGTGCCGGCCCACGAAATTGATTGGCACCGAGCCCCCCCAATCCAGCCCTGAAATGCAGTCAATAAGGTGGGAGCGGGCTTGCCCGCGAATGCGGTGCATCAGTTAACACTTTTTAGCTGACATACCGCTTTCGCGGGCAAGCCCGCTCCCACATTTGGATCTTCTCAAGGCTTTATTTACGTACTTGGGCGCCAAACCCGCGCGCAACCCCACGTTCCAACAGAAAATTCTTTCTGGTTATATAAACATTCTTAAATAGTATTTTTAAGAATATCCGCGCTTATCTACTATCGCCCTCACGCCGCAAGCAGTGCCGCCACTGCAAGGCACGCACTATTCATTTCAGGAGCGAGACCATGAGCGCATCTCTACGTAGCGTCGACGGCCAGGACGAAGCAGCCATTTTGCGTGAGATCCAGAGCGCGTTGCGCGATCTGCGGTTTGGCGCGGTGGAAATCACTGTGCATAACGCGCAAGTGGTACAGATTGAACGCAAAGAGAAATTCCGTCTGCAGAACCCGGGTAACAAACCGAGCTAAGCAAGAACGGCGATTCGCATGCTAGACCCGCAACTATAAGAAAAAGCCAACACCCCAGAATTTCAGGAGCTTCTATGTCGTCGATTCGCCGTTATGCCCTGGCCGCCCTGGCCAGCGCCGTGTTTGCAGGTTCCGCGGTTGCCAAGGACTACGAGTTGCTCAACGTCTCGTACGACCCTACCCGTGAGCTGTACCAGGACTACAACGCTGAGTTCACTAACTTCTGGAAACAGTCCCACCCAGGCGACAACGTCAAGATCCAGCAGTCCCACGGCGGTTCGGGCAAACAAGGCCGTGCCGTGATCGACGGCCTGCGCGCCGACGTGGTCACCCTGGCCCTGGCCGGTGATATCGACGAAATCGCCAAGCTGGGCAAGACCCTGCCGGAAAACTGGCAGACCCGCCTGCCGGACGCCAGCACCCCGTACACCTCGACCATCGTGTTCCTGGTGCGCAAGGGCAACCCTAAAGGCATCAAGGATTGGGGCGACCTGATCAAGAAAGACGTATCCGTGATCACCCCGAACCCGAAAACCTCCGGCGGCGCCCGCTGGAACTTCCTTGCCGCCTGGGCCTACGGCCTGAAAACCGGTGGCAGCGAAGCCAAGGCCCAGGAATACGTGAAAGAGCTGTTCAAGCACGTGCCTGTGCTGGACACCGGTGCTCGCGGTTCGACCATCACCTTCGTCAACAACGGTCAGGGTGACGTGTTGCTGGCGTGGGAAAACGAAGCGTTCCTGGCCCTGAAAGAAGACGGCGGCGCCGACAAGTTCGATATCGTCGTGCCTTCCCTGTCGATCCTCGCCGAGCCGCCAGTGGCCGTGGTCGACAAGAACGCCGAGAAAAAGGGCAACACCGAAATCGCCACCGAATACCTGAAACACCTGTACAGCCCGGCTGGCCAGGAGATTGCGGCGAAGAACTTCTACCGCCCACGCGATGCCAAAGTGGCCGCCAAATATGCCCAGCAGTTCCCGAAACTGGACCTGGTGACTATCGACAAAGACTTCGGCGGCTGGAAAACTGCCCAACCGAAGTTCTTTAACGACGGCGGCGTGTTCGATCAGATTTACACCGCGCAGTAACCAACACAATCTGGTGGCGCACGCTATGCCCTGTGGGAGCTGGCTTGCCTGCGATAGCATCGCCGCGGTGTGACCGACATACCGCGACGCTTGCATCGCAGGCAAGCCAGCTCCCACAGGACGTGTGTGCCTCCAGTGGTTTCCCCTTAACCAAGGACTCTTATGTCGCGTCGTATCTCCCCCGTCATACCCGGCTTCGGGCTGACGCTGGGCTACACCGTGGTGTACCTCAGCCTGATCGTACTCATCCCCCTTGCGGCGATGTTCGTACACGCCGCTCAACTCACCTGGGATCAGTTCTGGAACATCATCTCCGCACCGCGCGTGCTGGCGGCGTTGCAACTGAGCTTCAGCACCGCGCTGTACGCCGCGCTGATCAACGGCGTGATCGGTACGCTGCTGGCCTGGGTGCTGGTGCGCTACACCTTCCCCGGTCGCAAGATCATCGACGCGATGATCGACCTGCCGTTCGCCCTGCCCACCGCCGTTGCCGGTATCGCGTTGACCGCGCTGTATACGCCTAACGGCCTGGTCGGCCAGTTCGCCGCAGACCTGGGCTTCAAGATCGCCTACACCCCCTTGGGCATCACCCTGGCGCTGACCTTCGTCACGCTGCCGTTTGTAGTGCGCACGGTACAGCCGGTGTTGGCCGATATCCCCCGGGAAGTCGAAGAAGCCGCCGCCTGCCTGGGTGCCAAGCCGTTGCAGGTGTTCCGCTACATCCTTGTGCCTGCGTTGCTGCCGGCCTGGCTGACCGGCTTCGCCCTGGCGTTTGCCCGTGGCGTCGGTGAGTACGGTTCCGTGATTTTCATTGCCGGCAACATGCCGATGAAAACCGAGATCCTGCCGCTGCTGATCATGGTCAAGCTCGACCAGTACGACTACCGCGGCGCCACGTCCATCGGCGTGCTGATGCTGGTGGTTTCCTTTGTCCTGCTGCTGCTGATCAACTTGTTGCAGCGGCGCATCGAACGTCCATAAGGAGGCGCGGAACATGTCCCAATCGTCTATTTCCGCCGCGTCCTCGGCCAACGCCGCCCGGCGTGGCAGTGCTGCGTCCCGACGCATCCTGATCGGCCTGGGCTGGCTGGTGTTTGCGCTGTTCCTGCTGTTGCCGCTGTTTATCGTGGTGACCCAAGGCCTGAAGAACGGCCTCGGCGCGTTCTTCACCGCGATCCTCGAACCCGATGCGCTATCGGCGTTGAAACTCACGGTGATCGCCGTGGTGATTTCGGTGCCGCTCAACCTGGTGTTCGGCGTCAGCGCCGCGTGGTGCGTGAGCAAGTACTCGTTCCGTGGCAAAAGCATCCTGGTGACGCTCATCGATTTGCCGTTCTCGGTGTCGCCGGTGATCGCCGGCCTGGTCTATGTGCTGATGTTCGGCGCCCAGGGCTTTTTTGGGCCGTGGCTGCAGGACCATGACATCCAGATCGTGTTCGCCTTGCCGGGCATCGTGCTGGCGACCATCTTCGTGACTGTACCTTTCGTGGCCCGCGAACTGATCCCGCTGATGCAGGAGCAGGGCACCCAGGAAGAAGAGGCTGCGCGCCTGCTGGGTGCCAATGGCTGGCAGATGTTCTGGCATGTGACCGTGCCAAATATCAAATGGGGCCTGATCTACGGCGTGGTGCTGTGTACCGCACGGGCCATGGGTGAGTTCGGCGCGGTGTCGGTGGTGTCCGGCCACATTCGCGGCGTGACCAACACCCTGCCGCTGCACGTCGAGATTCTCTACAACGAATACAACCACGTTGCCGCGTTTGCGGTGGCGAGTCTGCTGCTGATCCTGGCGCTCTTCATCCTGCTGCTCAAGCAGTGGAGCGAGAACCGTATTAATCGCCTGCGCGCCGCTGCGGCTGAGGAATAAGTCATGTCGATCGAAGTCCGTAATGTCAGCAAGAACTTCAACGCCTTCAAGGCCCTGAACAGCATCAACCTGGACATCCAGAGTGGCGAGCTGGTGGCGTTGCTTGGCCCGTCCGGCTGCGGCAAGACCACCTTGCTGCGCATCATCGCCGGCCTGGAAACCCCGGATGACGGCAGCATCGTGTTCCACGGTGAAGACGTCTCCGGCCACGACGTGCGTGATCGCAACGTCGGCTTTGTGTTCCAGCACTATGCGTTGTTCCGCCACATGACCGTGTTCGACAACGTCGCGTTCGGCCTGCGCATGAAGCCCAAGAACCAGCGCCCGAGCGAAAGCCAGATTGCGGTCAAGGTGCATGAGCTGTTGAACATGGTGCAGCTGGATTGGTTGTCGGATCGCTACCCGGAGCAGTTGTCCGGTGGTCAGCGCCAACGTATCGCCCTGGCCCGCGCCCTGGCGGTGGAGCCCAAAGTGCTGCTGCTGGATGAGCCCTTCGGCGCCCTCGACGCCAAGGTGCGTAAAGAGCTGCGTCGCTGGCTGGCGCGCTTGCACGAAGACATCAACCTGACGTCGGTGTTCGTGACCCACGACCAGGAAGAGGCCATGGAAGTCGCCGACCGTATCGTGGTGATGAACAAGGGTGTGATCGAGCAGATCGGCTCACCGGGTGACGTCTACGAAAATCCGGCCAGCGATTTCGTTTATCACTTCCTGGGTGATTCGAACCGCCTGCACCTGGGTGAAGACAAACACGTGCTGTTCCGCCCCCACGAAGTGTCGCTGTCACGGCACGAGCTGGAAGACCATCACGCGGCTGAAGTGCGTGATATTCGCCCACTCGGCGCGACTACCCGTGTGACGTTGAAAGTGGAAGGCCAGAGCGAGCTGATCGAAGCTGAAGTGGTGAAAGACCACGACAGCCTGACCGGCCTGGCGCGCGGCGAGACGCTGTTCTTCAAACCCAAGGTTTGGCAAAAAGCCTGAGCCTAAAACACCGCAAAACCCTTGTGGGAGCCGGGCTTGCCCGCGATGGCGGACTTTCAGTCGACAATGATGTTGGCTGGTCCACCGTCATCGCGGGCAAGCCCGGCTCCCACAGTGGATCTTCATTAATCTTCAGACCGTGGCGCGTTTTCCTCTAACGGCCACCGGGCCCGAACGCTCCTCGATCTGTTGCTTGAGGTCATGGCGCAGCCCCAGCAGAAACGCCAACTCCGCCACCACAAACAACGGCCCCACGATCAGCCCCGACACGTCATCCACAAACGCCGGCTTCTTGCCTTCGTAATAGTGGCCGACAAACTGGATCACCCAACCCACCACAAACATCCCCACACCGCTGCTGAGCCACACCAACGTGCTCTGCGCCGCCAGCACATGCCCGGCCCACACCGACAGCCCCATCAGCACCGTCATAAGCACACCCAGTGCCAGTTCCAGGCGTAGGTAAAACCATGCTGAAAACAGCGCGACAATCACGGCGGGTGAAAGCCAGAAGTTACCCACCGCCCATTCCGGGCGTGACAACAGCACGGCCACTGCCACCACAATCAGTGGAATGCCGACGAAGTGGCTGGCGATATTGCGCGGGTCGCGGTGGTACGCGGCATATTGACTGAGGTGGTCGACGAGGCTTTTCATTGTTATTCCTCCTGTAGGATGTTTGATCATCTCCCGTCAGCCGGCGACTGACTGTCAACTGGGCGACAATCTCTGGAGTTCTCATGATTGCGGCAACCTGGCATGCCCGATTGGCCACCGGCCAGTGGTTCAGCCACCTGCCTGTACCGCTACAGGATAGTTTGCTGGCGGCGGCTCGGCTGCGTCAGCTGACGGCGGGGCAGTACCTGTTCCGGCGCGGTGATCCGCCCTGTGGGGTGTATGCGGTATTGGAGGGGGCGGTGCGGGTCAGCGCGGTCAATGCGCAGGGCAAGGAAGCTATTCTGAGCCTGGTTGAAACGCCTTACTGGTTCGGCGAGATCTGCCTGTTCGACGGTTTGCCGCGTACCCACGACGCCTTGTCGGTTGGGCCGTGCACGCTGTTGCAGGTACCGCAATCGGCGATGCTCGAGATTCTTGACCAAAGCCCGGCGTATTGGCGCGACATGGCGTTGTTGATGAGCCAGAAGTTGCGCCTGTCGCTGATCAATATCGAACAGATGAGCCTGATGCCGGCGTCGACACGTATCGCTCACCGGCTGCTGATGATTGCCGGCGGGTACGGCGAGATAGAGCATTCCCGTCGCGTCCTGCAACTGCCCCAGGAAGATCTGGCCGCGATGCTGAGCCTGTCGCGCCAGACCACCAACAGTTTGCTCAAGGCGTTAGAGCAGCAGGAGATCATCAAGCTGAGTTACGGCGCGATTGAAGTGCTCGACCTGCCGCGCTTGCGGCAGGCCGCGGGGGCTGGCTAGGAACCGCGATACGTCGAAAAGCCGTAAGGGCTCAGCAGCAGCGGGATGTGGTAGTGCTGGTCGGCCTGCTTGACCTCGAATATTACCGGGACTTCCGGGAAAAACGTCTCGCGATTGGCTTTCTTGTAGTAGTCACCGGTTTTGAACACCACGCGATACTCGCCCGGCTTCATGGCTTGGTTGGCCGGGAACAGTTCGGCGATGCGCCCCTGCTGGTTGGTGACACCTTCGGACAGCGACTGCCAGTGATCGCCTACGTGTTGCTCCAGGGTGACGTTGACTCCGGCAGACGGCAGACCGTTCTCCAGGTTCAGCACATGCACGCTCAGCGGGTTGCCGGCCGCCAGGGCCAGGCTGCTCAGGCCGCTCAGGCTGAGGGCGGCGAGGGTCATAGTCAGGGTTTTCATCGAAGTTTCCTCAAGGGGTGATTGTCAGGCCAAGTTGATTGGCCGCCTTTACCGCGCACGCGTCGTCCTGCTCGGCACCGCCGGCACCGGCAATGCCAAGCGCGCCTACCAGTTCAGTGTCGGCGAACAGCGGCACGCCGCCCCCGAGCAACAGCAATTCGGACAAGCTGTTAAGGTTGGCGGCCTCTGGGTTGTTGCGCGCACGCTCGGCAAACAACCGAGTGGGGGTTTTAGTCGACAACGCCGTGTACGCTTTGCGTTGGCTGGCGATGCTGTTGTGTGGACCTACGCCGTCGGCCCGCAGGCTCAGCAACGGATTGCCGCCCCGGTCGAGTACGGTAAGTGCTGCCGTGCACTGTGCCAGGCTGGCGTCTGCCAGTTGGCGTGCGGTGTGCAAATCCAGGTCGGCGTGGCGCGGCAGCGGTGGTGCTGCCAGGACGCTGGCGCTGATGGCGAAGCTCAAGAACAAGGCATTGCGGTACATGGGAACGGCTCCAGAAAGCAGGCCGCTACCTTAGCCAGCGGTCTCGGTCAAAAGCCGAACAATTCGATTACAGGTTTGTAATAAACCAAGAGGTAGGCATGCAGGTGTTGTTAGTGGAAGACCAGCCGAAATTGGCGCAAGTCATGGCTCAGGGCTTGAGTGAGGCCGGCTTCGCAGTGGAAGTCGCAGCCAATGGCATGGCCGCTCAGCGGTTTGTGGAAAGCACTGACTATGACTTGGTGATCCTGGATGTCATGTTGCCGGGTTTGAATGCCTGGAAGTTGCAGCAGGCGATTCGCAAGAAGGGCGAGACGCCGGTGTTGTTCTTGACGACCCCGGAAGGGATCGAGGACCGTCTGCGCGGGTTGGAACTGCATGAGGATGATTACTTGCTCAAGCCGTTTGAAGCCAAGGCCTTGGTGGCGCGGGTGAAGAAGTTGTTGCGGCGTGACCGTGGGCGCTGATTGATCCGGCATCTTCAATACCTGGACCACCGCCATCGCAGGCAAGCCAGCTCCCACATTTGGAATGCATTCCCCCGTGGGAGCCGGGCTTGCCCGCGATGGGGCCATCATGAACACCGCAAATCCACCTACCGCAACCCATCCCTGAACTGCCCCGGCGTCATCCCCGTCCAGCGCTTGAACGCCCGGTTGAAGCTGCTGGTGTCGGCAAACCCGAGCAAATGACTGATCTCGGCCAATGAGCATTGCGGATCGCGCAAGTGCAGCAAGGCCAGATTCTCGCGGCACTCATTGAGCAACGCATCAAACCGGCAGCCTTCATCCGCCAGATGGCGTTGCAGGCTGCGCAGGCTCAGGTGCAGCGCGTGGGCGACGCGCTCGGCACTTGGCTCGCCGTCCGGCAACTGCGCTTCGATCACCCGGCGAACCTTGCGCTCCCAGGTCAGCGGTTGCAGTTGAGCGAGGGTGCGCTTGAGCACGGTTTCGTTGTGCTCGGCCAACTCGGGGTTGGCGTCGTCCAGGTGGCTGTCGAAATCCTGTGCGGCGAACTCCAGGCGGTCTTCCTCAGCGCCGAAAAACACCGGCGCGCGAAATACGGTGTGCCATGGCTTGGGATCGGCCGGTTCCGGCCTTCGCAGGTACACCGCCAGCGGCGCGTATTCGCGCCCCAGGCGATTGCGACAAGTGCGCACATAGATCGCCGCAAACGCATCGATGGCCTCGAACGCTGGCGCTGGGTTTCCCGGTAGTTGCAGCAAGCGGAACCGATAGCGTTCGCCGTCGCCGCTCAGCTCTAGGCTCAAGGCATCGCTGACCACCTGGTGATACCGCACGATGCGCTCGAACACTTCCCGCAAGCTGCCACTGGCCACCAGCGCATACCCCAACGCATGAAACGTGGTGGGGCTGACGAACCGCGACACCCGCAGCCCAATCGCTGGATCGCCGCTGGCCTGCACCGCCAGTTCCCACAAGCGCGTGGTGGCCGACAGCGGGTATCGCGCATTCGGGTCGTCCATCTGCTGTGGGTCGAGCCCGGCTTGCACGCACAGCGCGGCGCTGTCGAGGCCCAGGGCGTCGAGTTGCTTGCGCAGGGCGCGGGTCCAGCTGGCAAGGGAAGTGGGTTCGGTCATGGCGATTGGCGCTTGCGGTCAACAGGTTGGCGTCCGGGGCTAGCATCCTGGGGCATTGCTTGGGGCAGGATGTGAGCATCAATAAACAAGAGGATGGAAGCATGGACGGTACTTCTGCAAGTCCCCAGCAGATGAACGCGCAACAGCGTTCGGCGCATATCCGTGAAGTGGTGCTGGCCGAAGGCGTGCGCCTGCGCCAGCAGCACCCCTGGTTGCTGCATCAGGATGCTTTGGGCGCAGGCATCCTGGCGTTTGCGCTGCTCGGCATGCTGGGCTCGGCGGCGCTCTACATCACCGGGCACATGGCCTGGTGGGTGTGCCTGCTGCTTAACGCATTCCTGGCTTCACTGACCCATGAGCTGGAACACGACCTGATCCACAGCATGTATTTTCGCAAGCAGCGCCTGCCCCACAACTTGATGATGGGCCTGGTGTGGCTGGCGCGGCCGAGCACGATCAACCCGTGGGTGCGCCGGCACCTGCATCTCAACCATCACAAGGTCTCCGGCACTGAGACCGATATGGAGGAGCGCGCGATCACTAACGGCGAGCCCTGGGGTTTTGCGCGGTTGCTGATGGTCGGCGATAACGTCATGTCGGCGTTTATCCGCATCCTGCGGGCCAAGACCTGGAAGCACAAACTGACGATCCTCAAGCGCTCGCTGCTGGTGTATGCACCGCTGGCGCTGCTGCATTGGGGCGCGTGGTACGTGTTCCTCGGCTTTCATGCCGCCAATGGCATTGCCAGTCTGCTCGGTGCGCCCATCGAGTGGTCAGCCGGCACCCTGCAGATGATGCAGGTGATCGACATCGCCGCCGTGGTGATCATCGGCCCCAACGTGCTGCGTACCTTTTGCCTGCACTTTGTCAGCTCCAACATGCACTACTACGGCGATGTGGAACTGGGCAATGTGATCCAGCAGACCCAGGTATTGAAACCTTGGTGGTTGTGGCCGTTGCAGGCGTTCTGCTTCAACTTCGGCAGCACCCATGGCATTCACCATTTTGTGGTGAAGGAACCGTTCTACATCCGCCAGATGACCGCCAAGGTGGCGCACAAAGTGATGGCTGAGATGGGCGTGCGCTTCAATGATTTCGGCACGTTTGCGCGGGCCAATCGGCTTGGGTTTCCACCGCCTGCAGGGTTTCGATCAGCGCCTTCGCCGCAGGCGACAAGCGCACCCCAGCACGGCTGATCACGCCGCAGCGGTTGTTCAGGCTGTCCAGGGCGTGAGGCAGGTTGCGCCAGTGCAGCACCTGCAGTTCGCCACGGGCAAAGGCGTCGACGAACGCTTCTTCGGCGCCCAGGCCAATGGCGTCGGATTGCCGCACGATAGTGGCCAGCGCAGCAAACTGCTCAAGCTCGATGGCGGGGGCAAAGTCGATGCGCCCGCTAAGGTTGGCCAGCAGTTTGCGAATGCCGGGTGCGATCAGTGGCGTCGCCAGCGGGTAGCCGAACAGGTCGTTGGTGGACAGGCTGTCCTTGGCCAGCAGCGGGTGCCCCGCGCGGCAGAAAAACACGCTGCGCCGAGGCGTCAGGGCCTGGGTCTGAAAGTTCGGGTCGGCCTCGAAGTGCCGCACATCGGCAATAAAGAATTCGATTTCTTCACGGTTCAGGCTGCGCCCAAGTTTTTCCCAGTTATCCACCTGCAAGGCGGTGCGCACCTTGGGGTAGGTGGAGATAAAGCGCGCCATGGCCTGGGGCACCAGGTTCACCGACGCCACGGCATCGCTGCCAAAACGTACTTCGCCGGCATCGAGTTTGGTCATGCGCGTGACTTCATGGCTCAGCAATGCGGCGCCTTGCACCAAGCTCAAGGCGTGTTGCAGGACCACTTGGCCTTCCGGCGTGGGGCGCAGGTCTTTATTGGCGCGGTCCACCAGCACGCAGCCAAACTCTTGCTCTAGCCCCTGGATGCTGCGGCTGAACGCCGGCTGCGTGATACCCATGGCGTCCGCCGCGCGCACAAAACTGCGGTGCTCGTTGAGCGCGATGAAGTAGCGCAGTTGGCGAAGGTCCATGGTATGCCCGGCATCCTGTAGGGGAACCGGGATTTTAAGGGCGATGCTTATTCCGTCAATGAAGCATGTTTGTTTTATCTAGATCTTAAATGCATATCTATAGAGCCGGCGCCGTGCGGTAGGTGGAGGGGCTGAATACCCGGGTCACCACCAGCATCGCCACCGCTGTCACCGTCAGCACCACCCAGGCGCTGACAAAACTGCCGGTGAGTTCACGCAGCCAACCGGTCAGCCATGGCGAAATTGCATTGATCAAAAAGCCCACGCCTTGCACGAACGCCGCCAGTTGCCCGGCTTGGCGCGGGTCGCGGTGGTGGTCGAGGGTCAGCAGCAGGCTCAGGGCGAAACACGCGCCCAGGCCGAAGCCGCACAGCGCCACCCACAGGTGGGGAAACTGCAGCGGCGCGATCAACAGGCCGAGGTAGCCAATGGTCTGGGCCAGCAGGCTGATCCACAGCAATGGCCGGCGGTCGACTCCGCGTTGCGCCAACACCGGCATCAACAGCGCGGCGATCACTTGGAAGATGGTCATGAACGCCAGCAATGAACCGCTGGGCAACACGCCCCAACCCAGCTGCTGATAGTAAGCCGGCAGCCACGCCACCATGCTCATGTAGCCGCAATTGACCAGGCCGAAGTACAGCGCCAGCAGCCAGGCGCGGCGATTGCGCAGGCCCTGGAAGGCAGGCGCCACCTGGAGGTTTTTGGCTGCGCCCAGCGGCAACCAGGCCCACAGCAGCAACGCCGCCAACGCCGGCAACAGCCACACGCCGAGCCCGGCCTGCCATTGCTGGAAGTGGCTGGCCGCCACCGGGCTGAGCAGCGCCGCCAGGCCGCCGCCGGCCATCAATGACGCGGAATACACGCCCATCGCCACCGGCACGCGGTGATGGAATTCACGCTTGATCATCGCCGGCACCAACGCCTGGATCAGCGCCACGCCGGCACCGCCAAGCAATGCCGTCACCAGCAATGTCGACCCCTGGCCCATCAGCCAGCGGGCCAGGCACGCCAACAGGATCATCACCAGGCCCAGGGCGATGCCGCGTCGCTCACCCAGTTGCGCTTCCACGCGCACGCCTACCAGCGCCACCAGGCCCATGCACACCACCGGCAAACTGGTGAGCAGGGCGCTGCTCTGGAAACTGAGGCCGGTGGCCTGGCGGATCTCGCCGAGCAGCGGGCTGATGGAGCTGAGGATGGGGCGCAGGTTCAAGCCCAGGACCACCAGCAGGCCCCAGCCAGCGAGGGACTTATTCTGGGGCATGCAGGGTTTTCCATTCGCGATACAGGGCTGTCATGGCGGCGTCGGGCAGGTGCTGGATCGGCAAGCGCTGTTCGCTCACCGGCAAGCCCACTTGTTGCCCGATCGCCGCCGTCGACAAGCCAAACGGCTCGGCCATGGCATTGCTGGCGGCAAACACCACTCGCTCCACACCGCACAGGTACATGGCGCTCAGGCACATGGGGCAGGGCTGGCCGCTGGCATAGATCACACAGCCGTCCAGGCGCGCGCCGAGCTGCTGGCTTGCTGCGCGGATTGCCAGCAGTTCGGCGTGGGCGGTCGGGTCTTGGGTCAAGTGGATTTCATTCACGGCCTCCACCAGCACTTCGCCGTTGCGCGTCAGCACGGCGCCAAAGGGCCGGCCACCGCTGGCGACGTTGGCCTGGGCCAGTCGGATGGCGCGTTGCAGGTGCGGGTGATCGTCGGTCATGGGAACCCCTCTGGGCAGGATGGAGGGTGAAGTATGGGCAGCCGCCGAGGTATTCTGAAATTAAATATAACCATGCCAACCAGTGGCAAATGGAATGGTGAGCGTCATGTTCGATCCTGTGTTGTTGCGCAGTTTTGTCGCCGTGGTGGATTGCGGCAATTTCACCCGTGCCGCCGAGCGCCTGCACCTGACCCAGTCCACCGTCAGCCAGCAGATCCGTCGCCTTGAAGACGCGGTAGCGTGCCAGTTGCTGGACCGCGATCAGCGCCGGGTGGTGGCGACCGCTGAGGGCGAGCGCCTGCTGGCCTATGCGCGGCGCATCCTCGCGCTGCATGAAGAAGCCGCCGATGTGTTGATCAACCAGCAAAGCGACGGTGTGCTGCGCCTCGGTGTGCCGGAGGACTTTGCCGCCGAGCGCCTGATGCCGCTGCTTTCGTCGTTTGTGCAGGCCTATCCCCGGGTGCGCCTGGAAGTCACCAGCGGCCTTGGCCCCGAGTTGCAGCGCCAGTACCGCAGCGGTGAGTTCGACGTATTGTTGGTCAAGCAGATGGGTGACAGCGATGACTGCCAGGCCTCGTGGCCGGAGCCGTTGTGCTGGGTCGACAGCCGCAGCACGCCGTCGTTGGCGCGCGACCCATTGCCGTTGGTGGCATTTCCGGTGGGCGGCCTGTATCGCAATGAAATGCTGCAACACCTGGAAGTGGGCGGCTGGCGCTGGCGCATTGGTTACTCCAGCGCGAGCCTGGCCAGTGTGTGTTCCGCGGTGGCGGCGGGGCTGGGTATCAGTTTGTTGCCCCGTCGAGTCGTGCAGGATGGGCATGTCGTGCTGGGTCCGGACAGCGGTTTGCCGAAGGTCCAAGGCGTGCGGTTGGCGTTGTACGGCCGCACTGGCTTGGGCGCGGCGGGGCAGAGCCTGCAACGGCAATTGCTCGATTTGTGCGCAAACAGCCCTGCTTGACCCATGCCTTTACTGAATATTTTTTATGCCTGAAAGGCATTCAAAAGTGGTGCCTCGGCGCCAGGCCACGCAGGACGTGGGTTTGCCATTTCAGGATGGTTCATTTATTCAATTTAGATCTATGTATAACTTTAAAGATTACTTTAAGAGATAAGCGTCTGGCCCCGATGATTCAGCCCTCGACGGCCTCCCATGCAGGCCTGTCGGTTTTTTTGTTTCAAAACCGTAGGGAGTGAATCAATGGGCAATGTCCAGACCGCCGCCAGTGCACACGAGGCGCAATGGCGCCAGGCACCGAGCGGTGAGTTGGTCGACCTTGGCCGGCCGCACCGCGCGCCGTTGGGGCAACTGCGAACGCAGCAAACCCCAAAGCGTTTCTCTAGCCGTCGCGAAGGGATCCTGCTCGGTTTGCTGGTGCTGGCCTTGCACGGAGCGGTGATTTACTGGGTGAGCCAGAAGCCGACGCCGGTGCTGCCGATTGTGCCGCCGGAAATCCCACCGATGACCATCGAATTTTCGCAGCCGGCGCCGCCGGTGGTGGAACCGCCGCCGCCTGTGCCGCCGCCACCGCCACCTGTGGTCGAGCCACCGCCGCCGGTCGTGGATGAGTTGGCCGCCAAGCCCGCGCCGCCCAAGCCGATTCCAAAACCCAAGCCAAAGCCCGTGCCAAAGCCTGAGCCCAAGCCCGCACCGAAGCCGGTCGAGCAGCCGCCTGCGCCACCCACGCCAGCCCCACCGGCCCCCGCGCCCGTTGCTCCGCCTGCGCCGGCGCCGGTAACGCCTGCTTCGGCCAACGCCGCGTACCTGAAGAACCCGGCGCCGGAGTACCCGTCACTGGCCCAGCGTCGCGGTTGGGAAGGCACGGTGTTGTTGCGGGTGCATGTCCTGGCCAGTGGCAAGCCGGGCGAAATCCAGGTCCAGAAAAGCAGCGGTCGCCAGCAACTCGATGACGCCGCACTGACCGCCGTGAAGCGTTGGAGCTTCGTGCCGGCCAAGCAGGGCGATGTGGCCCAGGACGGCTGGGTCAGCGTCCCGATCGATTTCAAGATTCACTAACTATTCGGCTGCGGTGTGTTGCACACGCCGCGACCTGCACAGAGGGAAGACATCATGGCATTAGCATCTCCACTTGAATCCATCGAAAGCGCGGTGATCTGGCTGCTGGTGGTTTTTTCGGTCGCCACCTGGGGCCTGGCCCTGCTCAAGGGCGTGCAGTTCGGTCGCCTCAAGGCCCAGGATCGCAAGTTCCACAAACAGTTCTGGGCGGCGTCGAGTCTCGACTCGGCCGCCGAGCTGGCTGAAACCCAGCCAGGCGCCGCTGCCCGTGTGGCCCAGGCCGGTTATGCCGCGATCCAGGTGGGTGACGCCCCGCACGCCGCTGACCTGAGCCAGGCGATCAACCACCAGGACCGCCTCGAACGTGCCCTGCGCCAGCAAATCGTGCGTGAGCGCCGCTCCCTGGAGACCGGCCTGGCGGTGGTTGCCAGTATCGGCAGCACCTCGCCGTTTATCGGCCTGTTCGGCACCGTGTGGGGGATCATGGAAGCGCTCAAGGGCATCAGCGCCGCCGGTTCCGCCAGCCTTGAAACCGTGGCCGGCCCGATTGGCGCGGCATTGGTCGCCACCGGTGTGGGTATCGCCGTCGCGGTGCCTGCGGTGCTGGTCTACAACTATTTCCTGCGTCGCCTGAAGCTGACGGCTGCGGACCTGGACGACTTTGCCCACGACTTCTACAGCCTGGCGCAGAAAAATTCCTTCCGTGTGCTGCTGCACCCGACCCTGAACAAAACCACTGCCAGTAACCCGCAAAAAGTGAAGGAGGCGTCCTGAGATGGCCTTTTCCACCCAAGACAGCGATGAGGTACTGAGCGAGATCAACGTCACACCGCTGGTAGACGTGATGCTGGTGCTGCTGGTGGTGTTTATCGTCACTGCGCCGCTTTTGACCAACGCAATCCCGATCAACCTGCCCAAGACCGAGGCCGTGGCCCCGGTGGAGCAGAAGGACCCGCTGGTGGTGAGCATCGACGGCGCCGGCAAACTGTTTATCAACAAGGACGAAATCCAGCCGGACCTGCTGGAGTTCAACCTGCAGGCGGCCAAGGCCAAGGACCCCGATGTGCGGGTGCAACTGCAGGCTGACGATGGCGTGAACTACGGCGAAGTGGCGCGAGCCATGGCGTCTATCGAGCGCGCGGGCATCACCAAGTTGTCGGTGATTACCGCACGTTAGTTGCAAATGCCTCGACAATTTTTTGGCCGTCTCCTTGGCAGGGTGCGGCCTTTTTTTTGCGTAAAACCCATATGTATTTTTGGTTATTAATAAATAGCTTCTTATTCCTTAACGAATATAACACCCGTCCCTATACTGTTCAGCAACGTTAAACGCTGCAGGAGGGCACACCCATGCACAGCGAGTCGATTCGTTATCTGATCGTGCCGGGCTGGCAAGGATCGCCAGAAGATCATTGGCAAAGTCACTGGCAGAACAGCCTGCCCAATAGCGCCCGCGTGGAGCAGGCCGACTGGCTGACCCCGCGTCGCGAAGACTGGGTCGCCGCGCTGGCCGAGGCCATTGCGGCCGACAGCACGCCGGTGATCCTGATCGCCCATAGCCTGGGCTGCATCACCGTGGCGCACTGGGCGGCCACTGCACCGGTGCGGTTTTTGCGTCAGGTACGCGGTGCGTTGCTGGTGGCGCCGGCTGATGTCGAACGTCCTGCTTGCGCGCCGGCCTTGCGTAATTTCGCCCCCATTCCAACCGACCTGCTGCCGTTTCCGAGCCAGGTGGTCAGCTCCGACAACGACAGTGCCGTCAGCGCCCCTCGGGCCCTGGAGCTGGCGCGCAACTGGGGTGCCGAAGCCGGCATTCTGTCCGGCGCCGGGCATATCAATGTGAAGTCTGGCCACCAACGCTGGGAGCAGGGATTTGCTTACCTGTACCGCCTGCAAAGTCGCCTTGAGCATCACGCCCGGCGCACTGCCTGAACATTTTTCAACGCCCCGTCCCTTAAGTGGATTTGGGGCGGGAGCCTGCCATGAGTCTGCATGAAACCTACGGCCAGCCTTTGCTGACCTTTCCCGACGCGGAAAAAAGCCCGCTGAGTATCCGCGCCAAGGCGCTGGTGTTTGTCGATCCCCGTTCGCGCCAATTGCGCGAAGACCTCGAAAGCCTCGCGCCGCGCGCCTTGCCCGTATTGATTCGTGGCGAAACCGGTAGTGGTAAAGAGTTGCTGGCGCGGCACATCCACCGTGGCAGCGACCGCACAGGCCTGTTTGTCTCGGTCAATTGCGGCGCCATCAGCCCGACCTATGCCGATGCGGAATTATTCGGTTATGCCGCCGGTGCCCACAGTGGCGCGGCCAGCAGCCGGGCAGGGTGGTTCGGTTCGGCGAATGGCGGCACCTTGTACCTGGATGAGATTGGCGACCTGCCGCTGCCGATCCAGGTGAAGCTGTTGGCCGCGCTGGAAAACCACGAAGTCACTCGCGTCGGCGCCCATCAGCCGAGCCCGGTGGATGTGCGCCTGGTCGCCGCCACCAGCATCGACCTGGCACAGGCCGTGGCAGCCGGCAAGTTCCATGAGCGCTTGTTTCACTACTTGAGCGAAGGGCGGCTGGACTTGCCAGCACTGCGCGAACGCGTGGGTGACATCCTGTCCCTGGCCGAGTACTTCCTGGGTATCTACAGCCAGCGTCTGGACCTGCCGGTGCCGCTGATCAGCGATGCCGCGCAGCGTGTGCTGGAGCACCATAGCTGGCCGGGCAATACTCGTGAGCTGGAAAACGTCATTCACTTCGCGTTGCTGGTGAGCAGCGGCGACGAGATCCTGCCCGAGCATTTGAACCTGCCGGTCGCTGGTTCGCCATTGGAACAGGTGCAGCGTATTTTCCAGCGTGCCAGCCCCGCCGAGCAGGAAACTCTGCGTAAATTCCTACATGAACAAAATGGAATATCAACGTGAATAAAAGATATTGTTCGGGAATAAAAAATCTAGGTATTGTCCCTTCCACGCCGCGATAGCACTTCGCTGGCACACCTCATAAAAAACGGTCGTCAGAGACGCCCCGGAATTTCGATAAGGACACTGCATGAAAAAGGTTCTGTTGTTTACCGCACTGGCGGCTGCCCTGACTGCAAGCTTCGCCCAGGCCAACGAGAAACTGGTGGTGGCCGCCACGCCGATCCCGCACGCCGAGATCCTCGAACTGGTCAAGCCAACCCTTGCCAAAGAAGGCGTGGACCTGGAAATCAAAGTCTTCACCGACTATGTACAACCTAACGTGCAGGTGGCCGAGAAGCGCCTGGACGCCAACTACTTCCAGACCCTGCCGTACCTGGAAAACTTCAACAAGGGCAAGGGCACCAACCTGGTCACCGTAGTCGGTGTGCACGTTGAACCCTTCGGCGGTTACTCGAAAAAGATCAAGAACATTTCCGAGCTCAAAGATGGCGCCACCGTGGCCATTCCAAACGAAGGCTCCAACAGCGGCCGCGCCCTGTTGCTGCTGCAGAAAGCCGGTGTGATCACCCTGAAAGACCCGACCAACGCCCTGGCCACGCCAAAAGACATCAAGGACAACCCCAAGCATCTGAAATTCAAGGAGCTGGAATCGGCCTTGCTGCCACGCGTGCTGGACCAGGTGGACCTGGACCTGATCAACACCAACTACGCCCTGGAAGCTGGCCTGAACCCAGCCAAAGACGCGCTGATCATCGAAGACGCCAAGTCGCCGTACGTGAACTTCCTGGTGGCTCGCCCGGACAACAAGGACAGCGACGCTATCCAGAAACTGTCCAAGGCCCTGACCAGCCCGGAAGTCAAAGCCTTCATCGAGAAAAAGTACAACGGCGCGGTAGTGCCTGCGTTCTGATGTAGACAAAACCCCCTTCAAGGTTTGAACGCCGACGGCTGTTACAGCGTCGGCGTTTTTTTATGCTCGGCATTGGAATGCGGTTAAAACTGTGGGAGCTGGCTTGCCTGCGATGGCGGTTTGTCAGCTAATGGCGTGCTGGCTGATCCACCGCTATCGCAGGCAAGCCAGCTCCCACCTTTGTCGGCGGTGTATTTTAGAGAGCGCGACTGTTGATTGCCCGCCGCAGCGCCACCAACCATTTCACCAGCTCCTGCGGATCAATCGGTTTCACTTCTTTCATGGTTCGATCCCTCGAATCTCAGACCCTCCAACCATAGCTGTCACCCGTCAAACCCGCGAATCCGGCGGTTATCTTTTTGGGTGATATCAATATGCTATTTAGGTATTTAAATTTTCTTTTTTATACCTTTAAAGTTCGCGCTACCCGGCGTTACCCATGCCGGATCGGATTGCGCTCGCTGCATTACCCTTGCGGCGTCATGGACTGGAAATGACCTTCGATTTCGCTTTTATCCTCAGCACGCTCCCGGCGTTTCTGAAAGCCGTGGGCGTGACGCTGCAAGTCGGCCTGATCGCCATTGCCACCTCGTTACTGGTGGCGCTGATCAACGCGGCGATGCTGGTGTTTCGCACGCCGTACCTGTCGCGCCTGGTGGCGCTCTATGTGGAGCTGGCGCGCAACACGCCGCTGTTGATCCAGCTGTTCTTCGTGTACTTCGCGCTGCCGGCCCTGGGTTTCAATATCTCCGGGTTCTGGGCGGCGATCATCACCATGACCTTCCTTGGCGGCGCTTACCTCACTGAGGTGCTGCGCGCAGGTGTGGAAGCGGTGCCGCTGGCGCAGATCGAGTCGGGCAAGTCCATCGGCTTGTCCGACTGGCAGCTGCTGCGTCATGTGATCCTGCCCCAGGCCGGCATCCTCAGCCTGCCGGCGCTGTTCGCCAACTTCATCTTCCTGCTCAAGGAGACCACCGTCGTCTCCGCCGTGGCGGTGCCAGAGATTCTCTACACCACCAAGAGCTACATCGCCCTCTACTACAAGACCTACGAAATGCTCGCCGTGCTGACGCTGATTTGCGTGCTGCTGTTCCTGCCACTGTCGCTGCTGCTCAGCCGCCTGGAAAGGAGGCTCCAGCATGGCCAGTTCGGGTCTTGAGTTGCTGTGGGTGTCGTTGCCGCAACTGGGCAAGGGCGCTGCGCAAACCCTGTCGATCTCGTTCTTGAGCATCGCGTTCAGCACCATCGGCGGCGTGTTGTATGGCGTGCTGCGCACTTTGAACAACCGGTTGATCAACGCGGTGCTGCGGGTGTACCTGGAGCTGTTCCGCGCGATCCCGGTGTTGGTGTGGTTGTACCTGCTGTTTTTCGGGCTGCCGATTTTCTTCGGCCTGAGCATTCCGAGTTTCTGGTGTGCGGTGCTGGTGCTGTCACTGTGGGGCGCCAGCGAGGTGGGTGAAGTGGTGCGCGGTGCCTTGCATTCGCTGCCACGCGGGCAACGTGAAGCGGGGTTGTCGATTGGTCTCTCGGACCCGCAGCTCTACGGCTACGTGCTGCTGCCCCAAGCTCTGAAACGCATGACGCCGCCGACCATCAACGTCTACACGCGCATCATCAAGACCAGCTCCCTGGCGGTGCTGGTCGGCGTGGTGGATGTGATCAAGGTTGGCCAGCAAATCATCGAACGCACCTATGAGTCAGTGCTGATCTACGGCGTGCTGTTCCTGTTTTTCTTCTTTATCTGCTACCCGTTGTCGGCCGCCTCCAAGGTGCTGGAACGGCGCTGGGCCCAAGCATGAGCGCATTGATCGAGTTCCAGGGTTTCAACAAATTCTTTGGCGACCAGCAGGTGCTCAAGGGCATCGACCTGAGTGTGCAAAGTGGCGAAGTGGTGGTGATCCTCGGCCCCAGCGGCTGCGGCAAAAGCACCTTGCTGCGTTGCCTCAACGGGCTGGAAGTCGCGCACAGCGGCAGCCTGCGTTTCGCCGGCAAGCAGCTTCTGGACAAAAGCACCGACTGGCGCCAGGTACGCCAGGACGTGGGCATGGTGTTCCAGAGCTACCACTTGTTCCCGCATATGAGCGTGCTCGACAACATCCTGCTCGGCCCCTTGAAGGTACAAAAACGCGATCCCCGCGAAGCCCGTGAACAGGCAGAAAAACTGCTCGACCGTGTAGGCCTTGCCGACAAACGCGACGCCTTCCCGCGCCAGTTGTCCGGTGGCCAACAGCAACGCATCGCTATCGTCCGCTCGTTGTGCATGAACCCTCAGGTCATGCTGTTTGACGAAGTCACCGCCGCCCTCGACCCGGAGATGGTCAAGGAAGTGCTGGAAGTGATCCAGGGCCTGGCCCGCGATGGTATGACCCTGCTGATCGTTACCCACGAAATGGCTTTCGCCCGCGCCGTCGCCGACCGCGTGGTGTTCATGGAGGCCGGTCGCATCCTTGAACACAACACCCCCGAAGAATTCTTTACGAACCCGCAAACCGCACGAGCGCAGCAGTTCCTGGAGAAGTTCTCCTTTGTTTCAACACTGCCCAAGAAAACCAAGGAACTGGAGCTGATATGAAAAAGTTACTGCTGCCACTGTTTGCCGTCGCTCTGCTGGCCGGCTGCGATAAAAAGGCCGAAGAGCCTGTAAAACCTGCCGCTGTCAGTTACATCGATAAGATCAAGGCCCGTGACAAACTGATCGTCGGTGTCTTCACCGACAAACCGCCGTTTGGTTTTGTGAACGAAGCTGGCCGTTACGTAGGCTTCGATACCGACATCGGTCGCCAATTCGCCAAAGACCTGCTGGGCGATGAAAACAAGGTCGAGTTCGTTGCCGTCGAGCCGGCCAGCCGTATTCCGTTCCTGCAGAGCGACAAGGTCGATTTGATCCTCGCCAACATGACCGTGACCCCGGAGCGCAAGGAAGCGGTGGACTTTACAAACCCCAACTTGAAAGTTGCGGTACAGGCCCTGGTACCCAACGACAGCGCGGTGAAAAGCCTGGATGACCTGGCTACCCGGACCACCATCGTGACCACCGGCACCACGGCTGACATCTGGCTGACCAAGAACCACCCGGACTGGAAACTGCTCAAGTTCGAGAAAAACTCCGAGTCGTTGCAGGCGTTGTCTGCCGGCCGTGGTGATGCCTATGCCCAGGACAACCTTGTGCTGTTCAGCTGGGCCAAGCAGAACCCGGGCTACCGTGTGCTGGAAGAAAAGCTGGGTGATGAAGCGCCGATTGCACCCGCGGTGAAGAAGGGCAACATCGAACTGCGCGACTGGGTGAATGCCGAGCTGGCCAAGTTGGGCGAGGAGAAATTCCTGCTCAAGCTGTACGACCAGTATGTGCGTAAAGAGCTGAGCGATGACACCAAGCCGGAGAGTGTGATTGTTGAAGGCGGGAAGTGGCAGGGCTGATTGTTGATTGATTGTTCTGGCCTCATCGGGGGCAAGCCCCCTGCCACATTTGACGGTATTCACACATCAAAATTTGTGAACCCAACCCAGTGTGGGAGGGGGCTTGCCCCCGATGAGGCCGGCACAGCAACCGCCTATTCCGGCCAATGCCAGGCGGGTGCATCCAATATTCCCTGCCCGACGATCCGCGTCTCCCCCAACACCTTTTCCAGCACAATCGAATTGCAGCCCTCATCCTGCTGCAATGCCGCAATCAGGCGGCTGGCATGGGACACCACCCACACTTGGCAGTGCTGGGACGCCTGGATGATCAAGCGCGCCAATGCCGGTAGCAGATCCGGGTGCAAACTGGTCTCTGGCTCGTTCAGCACCATCATGGTCGGCGGCCGAGGTGTGAGCAGCGCCGCGATCAGTAGCAGGTAACGCAAGGTGCCGTCCGACAACTCCGCCGCCGACAGCGGCCGCAGCAAGCCCTCCTGATAAAACTCAATCGTAAAGCGCCCACCCTGCAACGGTTGGATATTCAAGCGTGCGCCGGGGAAAGCGTCGCTGACTGCGCGCTGCAATGCCTCGGGATCGCCGATTTCACGAATGGTCTGCAACGCCGCCGCCAGGTCGCGCCCGTCGTGATGTAGCACTGGCGTACGTGTGCCCAGTTGAGGTTGGCGGACCGGCGCGTCGACATCGCTGCGAAAGTGATCATAAAAGCGCCAGCCACGGATGCTTTCGCGCAGCAGCAACACCTCCGGCGAACCGCGCAGGCTGCCAACCTGATCAAACAGGCTGTGGTAGTTCGGCGTGTGCTGGGCCAGCACATCCCAGGCGCGGCCCTCACGCGCCCGCACCATCGGCCCGGAACGCTGCACCAGCAGGCTGGCCGGGCGGTAGATAGGGCCGGCCCAGATACATTCCTTCTTCACTTCCGGGTCCAGCGAGAAATAGGACAGCGTTTTTTCCGGCAGCCCCAGGGAAATGGCGTAGCTGAAATCTTCCCCGGCAAAGCCCAGGCGCAAGCGTTTGACGCCCTGACGCACGATGGGCTCGACCGGCACCTCACCGCTGCGCATGCGCCGGCTAATGGTCTCCGGCCCGGCCCAGAAGGTCGAATCCAGCCCACCCTCACGGGCCAGCGCATTGATCACCCCACCCTGGGCGGTTTCCGCCAGCAGGCGCAGGGCGCGGTACAAGTTGGACTTGCCGCTGCCATTGGGGCCGGTGACCAGGTTGAGTCGGTCCAGGGGCACTACCAATTTATTGATCGAGCGGTAATTGGCTACCGCGAGGGTCTTGAGCATGGGCATTCAGTCGGCGTGGGAACCATTGGAGTATGGGAGCCTCCATGCAGATAAGGAACCCTCAACTAAGCTCACAGTCGCATACACACTGGCAAGTCGGCATCACGCAAAAGGAGCCTGCATGGGCGGTCGTATTTCCACCTTTATTCTAGGCCTTGGCCTACTGGCGCTTTTGAGCGGCTGTAGCGAGGACAATGCCGAACCGAAGCAGCATTCACGGGTGTTTGTACAGACCGTGCAGCCGGCGGACTTTGCCGCAGCAGTCACGTTGACCGGCGATATCCAGGCCCGTGTGCAAACCGATCTGTCCTTCCGTGTGGGCGGCAAGATCATCCAGCGCATGGTGGACGTGGGCGACCGTGTGACCGCCAAGCAAGTGCTGGCCAAGCTCGATCCCAAAGACTTGCAGACCAACGTCGATTCCGCCCAGGCCCAGGTCGTGGCCGAGCAGGCGCGGGTCAAACAGACGGCCGCCGCCTTCGTGCGCCAGGAAAAACTCTTGCCCAAGGGCTACACCAGCCGCAGCGAATACGATTCCGCCCAGGCCGCGTTGCGCAGCAGCCAGAGTGCTCTCGCCGCCGCCCAGGCCCAACTAGCCAATGCCCGCGAACAGCTCGGCTATACCGCGCTGATCGCTGAAGCGCCGGGAGTGATTACCGCGCGCCAGGCAGAAGTCGGCCAGGTAGTGCAGGCCACCGTGCCGATCTTCAGCCTGGCGCGGGATGGCGAGCGCGATGCGGTGTTCAACGTCTATGAGTCGCTGCTGGTGGAGCCGCCGCCGGACGCGCCGATCACCGTCAGCCTGCTGGATAACCCGAGCATCAAGGTCCAGGGCAAAGTGCGTGAAGTCACGCCTGCCGTGGCGGCCAACACGGGCACCGTGCAGGTGAAAATCGCCCTGCAAGCGTTGCCCAAGGGCATGGAGTTGGGTTCTGTAGTGAGCGCTACCGCCAACGGCCCGGCCAAGGCCAGTATCGAATTACCTTGGGCTGCGCTAACCAAAGATCTCAGCGAGCCCGCCGTGTGGTTGATCGACGGCGACGGCAAGGCGCAGCTGCACAAAGTCACCGTGGCGCGCTACCTCACCGGCAAAGTCATCATTGGCGACGGCCTCAAGGGCGGCGAAAAAGTCGTGGTGGCCGGCGGGCAATTGCTGCACCCCGGCATGCTGGTCGAGATCGCCCAGCAAGGAGCCCAACCATGAAGCGCCTGACGGGGATACTCGCCGCCAGCCTGTTGCTGGTGGCCTGCTCCAAGGAAGAACCGCCGCCCGAGCCTGTGCGCCCGGTGCTGTCCATGGAAGTGACGTCCGAGGACCAGGAAAACCTTGGCCGCTTCGCTGGCACCATCCAGGCCCGCTATGAAAGTAACCTGGGCTTTCGCGTGCCTGGTCGCATTGCCCGGCGCGCCGTGGATGTGGGCGCCGAGGTGGAGAAGGGCGCCTTGCTCGCCGTCCTCGATCCCACCGACCAGCAGAACCAATTGCGCTCGGCCCAGGGCGACCTGGCCCGCGTGCAAGCGCAATACATCAACGCCCAGGCCAACGCCCGCCGCCAACAGGAGCTGTTCAACCGTGGCGTTGGCGCCCAGGCCCAGCTGGATATTGCCCAGACCGACCTGAAGACCACCCAGGCGTCCCTCGACCAGGCCCAGGCCTCGGTCAATCAAGCCAAGGACCAGCTCAACTACGCCGAACTGCGCACCGACCACGCGGGCATCGTCACCGCCTGGAATGCCGAGGCCGGCCAGGTGGTCAGCGCCGGCCAGCAAGTGGTGACCCTGGCCCGCCCGGATATCAAGGAAGCGGTGATCGATCTGCCGGCCGGCCTTGCCGAGCGCCTGCCGCCAGACGTGGTGTTCCTGGTCGCCGGGCAGCTTGACCCTAGCGTGCACACCACCGCCATCGTGCGCGAGATCGAGCCCCAGGCCCAAAGCGCCACGCGCACTCGCCGAGCACGCCTGACCCTGGCCGAAACGCCGCCCGCGTTCCGCCTGGGCACGGCGATCAGCGTGACCTTGAGCACCGCCATCGCGCCCCGCATCGAACTGCCCCTGAGCGCCTTGCAGGAGGTCGACGGCAAGACCCGGATCTGGCTGCTCGATACCCAGAACCAGACCGTGCAACCGCGCGACGTCAGCGTGATCAGCCGTGACGCCCACAGCGCCATGCTCAGTGGTGGCGTCAAACCCGGCGAACGCATCGTCACCGCCGGCGTGAACAGCCTGAAACCCGGGCAAAAAGTCAAAATCGACGAGGACAGCCCGCGATGAAAGGGAGCTTCAACTTATCCGACTGGGCCCTCAAGCATCAGTCCTTCGTCTGGTACCTGATGTTCGTCGCGCTGCTGATGGGCGTGTTCTCCTACATGAACCTGGGCCGCGAGGAAGACCCTTCGTTCACCATCAAGACCATGGTGATCCAGACCCGCTGGCCGGGTGCAACCCAGGAAGAAACGCTCAAGCAGGTCACCGACCGCATCGAGAAAAAACTCGAAGAGCTGGACTCCCTCGACTACGTGAAAAGCTACACGCGGCCGGGTGAATCCACGGTGTTCGTGTTCCTCAAGGACACCACCAGCGCCAAGGCCATCCCGGAGATCTGGTACCAGGTACGCAAGAAGATCGACGACATTCGTGGCACTTTCCCCCAGGGCTTGCAGGGGCCGTCGTTCAACGACGAGTTCGGTGATGTGTTCGGCTCGGTGTACGCCTTTACCGGCGACGGCCTGTCGATGCGCCAGTTGCGCGACTACGTGGAGCAGGTGCGCGCCGAGATCCGTTCGGTGCCGGGGTTGGGCAAGGTCGAGATGATCGGCCAACAGGACGAAGTGATTTACCTGAATTTCTCCACGCGCAAACTGGCCGCCCTGGGCATTGATCAACGCCAGGTCGTGCAAAGCCTGCAATCGCAGAATGCGGTAACTCCGGCCGGTGTGATCGAGGCCGGGCCGGAGCGCATTTCGGTGCGCACGTCGGGGCAGTTCGCCTCGGAGAAGGACTTGGCCAACGTCAATCTGCGGCTCAACGACCGGTTCTATCGGCTGGCGGACATTGCCGAGATCAGCCGTGGCTACGTGGACCCGGCGCGCCCGATGTTCCGGTTCAACGGCAAGCCGGCGATCGGCTTGGCGATTGCCATGCAAAAGGGCGGCAATATCCAGTCGTTCGGCAAGGCCTTGCACACGCGCATGGACGAGCTGACCGCCGACCTGCCGGTGGGCGTCGGTGTGCATAAGGTGTCCGACCAGGCGGAGGTGGTGGAGGAGGCCGTCGGCGGCTTTACCAGTGCGCTGTTTGAAGCGGTGATCATCGTGCTGGTGGTGAGCTTTATCAGCCTCGGCATGCGCGCCGGGCTGGTGGTGGCATGCTCGATTCCGTTGGTGCTGGCGCTGGTGTTCGTGTTCATGGAATACAGCGGCATCACCATGCAACGGGTGTCGCTGGGCGCGCTGATCATTGCGCTCGGCCTGTTGGTGGACGACGCGATGATCACCGTCGAGATGATGATCACGCGCCTGGAAAAAGGCGAAACCAAGGAACAGGCAGCGACCTACGCCTATACCTCCACGGCCTTCCCGATGCTCACTGGTACGCTGGTGACCGTGGCGGGTTTTGTGCCGATCGGCCTCAACGCCAGTTCGGCGGGCGAATACACCTTCACCCTGTTTGCGGTGATTGCCGTGGCGATGCTGGTGTCGTGGGTGGTGGCGGTGCTGTTTGCGCCGGTGATCGGCGTGCATATCCTCAGCGCCAACGTCAAACCCCACAGCGCTGAGCCAGGGCGGGTCGGCCGCGCCTTCAATGGCGGCATGCTGTGGGCCATGCGCAACCGCTGGTGGGCGATCGGCATCACCGTGGCACTGTTTGTGGCGTCGGTGTTCTCCATGCAGTTCGTGCAGAACCAGTTCTTTCCGTCGTCGGACCGCCCGGAAATTCTCGTCGACCTGAACCTGCCGCAAAACGCCTCGATCAACGAGACCCGCAAGGCCGTCGACCGCCTGGAAGCGATCATCAAGGACGACCCGGACATCGCGCGCTGGAGCACCTACATCGGCCAGGGCGCGATCCGTTTTTACCTGCCCCTCGACCAGCAACTGGAAAACCCCTACTACGCGCAGTTGGTGATCGTGAGCAAAGGCCTGGAAGAACGTGGCGAGTTGATCGCGCGTTTGCAAAAGCGCCTGCGCGATGACTTCGTGGGCATCGGCAGCTACGTGCAGCCGCTGGAGATGGGCCCGCCGGTGGGTAGGCCGATTCAGTATCGCGTGTCGGGCAAAGACACCGACCAGGTGCGCAAACACGCCATCGAACTGGCGACCCTGCTGGATAAGAACACCCACCTGGGCGAGATCATTTACGACTGGAACGAGCCGGGCAAAGTGCTGCGTATCGACATTGCGCAGGACAAGGCGCGGCAACTGGGGCTGTCGTCGGAAGACGTCGCGCAGTTGATGAACAGCGTAGTCAGCGGTGCCTCGGTCACGCAGGTACACGATGATATCTACCTGATCAACGTGGTCGGCCGCGCCGAAGACGCCGAGCGTGGTACGCCGGAAACCTTGCAGAACCTGCAGATTGTCACGCCCAACGGCACTTCCATCCCGCTGCTGGCCTTCGCCACCGTGCGCTATGAATTGGAACAGCCGCTGGTGTGGCGTCGCGACCGCAAGCCGACCATCACCATCAAGGCGTCGGTGCGCGACGAGATGCAACCCACCGACCTGGTCAAGCAACTCAAGCCTGAGATCGACAAGTTCAGCGCCGGCCTGCCGGTGGGCTACAAGGTCGCCACTGGCGGCACCGTGGAGGAAAGCGGCAAGGCCCAGGGCCCGATTGCCAGCGTGGTGCCACTGATGCTGTTCCTGATGGCGACCTTCCTGATGATTCAGCTGCACAGCGTGCAGAAGATGTTCCTGGTGGCCAGTGTGGCGCCGCTCGGCTTGATTGGCGTGGTACTGGCGCTGATTCCCACGGGCACGCCCATGGGCTTTGTGGCGATCCTGGGTATTCTGGCGTTGATCGGCATCATCATCCGTAACTCGGTGATCCTGGTGACGCAGATTCATGAATATGAAGTGGCCGGCTATTCGCCGTGGGATGCGGTGGTGGAAGCCACCGAACATCGGCGCCGGCCGATCCTGCTGACGGCCGCTGCTGCGAGCCTTGGCATGATTCCCATCGCCCGCGAAGTGTTCTGGGGGCCGATGGCGTACGCGATGATCGGCGGGATCATCATCGCCACCTTGTTGACGCTGTTGTTCCTGCCGGCGCTCTACGTGGCCTGGTACAAAATCCGCGAGCCCAAGCAGGAGCAGCAGGAAAAACGCAGTTAGAAATGTGGAGGCTTGCTGTGGTGTTCAGGTGCTCTCGCCACAGCAAGCTCGCTCCCACAGCTTGATGCTCATTGACCTTTTATACCGTGGGAAACGTCCGGAGGTGATACGCGTTGCCCCCGCCAGTCATAGAGTGGTCTACCCTCCCGACTTCACTTCGTTCGGGTCCAGTCCTATGCGCTACCTGCGTTCTGTTTTGTTGCTCTGCGGTCTCTTCCTCTCGCCGCTGACGTTCGCCACCGTTCTGGAAAACGCCCTGTGGCGGGTCGAGCTCGACCCGGCAACCCTGGCCCTCCGCGTTACGCCCAACGGCCAACCGACGGTGCAAGCTTCCAGCGGCGTCGTGGCCCGTACCGTCAGCCAACTTGAACACCACCCTCAGCAAGCGAGCTGGCAATGGGATGACGGCGCCTTTCGGGTGAGCGCCAGCCTTGAGCAACGCGACCTGCTGCTCTCTATCACGGCGCGGGAAGCGGGTGAGCTGCCGATCCTCGAGCAACCGGCGAGTGCCCTGGGCGAGGGGCTGATGTGGCCGTTGGCCGAGGGGCATTACGTGCCCACCGGCAATGCAGAGTGGAAGGGTTTCCTGCTGCAACAAGGTGATTTAAACACGACCCAGGACCTCAGCTTGCCCCTGTGGGGGCTGGACCACGGGCGCTTCACCTTGAACTGGTTGCTGACCAACCCGTACAACAATCGCCTGCACTGGCAGGCAGGTATGGCACTGTCAGTGGCCCATGAATTCACAGCCCTCGACCCGGCCGCACCCATGACCCTGCTGTTGCACCTGGGGGATGCCGATCCGTTGGCCGGCGCCAAGCGCTACCGCCAATGGTTGGTGGCGCAGGGCCGTTATGAAACGTTGGCTGACAAACTGCGAAAGACGCCCGAGGCCGAGAAGCTGCTGGGCGCCAGTCATGTCTACTTGTGGGGCAATGACTTGCTGGCCCCCGAGGATGTGCGCGATTGGCCGCTGTTGCTCAAACGCTTGCGCGGCCATGCACTCCAGGGCTTGTTGGACAAGGAGTCCGCCAAGCTCCTGGCGCAGGGTGCCGCCTTGAATCGCTATGAGCAGACGGTCGTGCTCCGGGGCCTGAACGCCGCGATCAACAAAAAGGCTCGGCAGAGCTGGCAGGTAGAAGAACCCGACATGACCCGGCTCGCCGCGCGCTATGGCGAGTTGCGTAGCGAACTGGCCGTGGACTTTGCCGGGGCCCTCAGCGATACCCCTGCGCATTGGGGCAGCCAGGTGATCCAGTCACTGCGCAGCTCAGGCCTGCCGCGCTTGCTGCTGACCCTGGGCGAAGGCTGGGAAGGCGGCCTCTGGCACCCCGAGGTGATCCGGGCCGGGGTCGACGCGGGCTTCTTGATAGCCCCTTACGACTCCTATGAAACCGCGTTGTCCGCTACGGAAAACCCGGATTGGACCACCGCTCACCTGGGCGGCAGGGCGTACCGCGAGTGCGCGATTGTGCTGAAGGACGGCAAGCTGAAAACCGGTTTCCAGCAGTCCGGCCACTACACCGACCCACGTTGTGTGCGGCCTCTGCTGGAGGCTCGCGTAAAGGCTATCCAGGCCAAGGCGGGCTTCAACGCCTGGTTCCTCGATGCCTACGCCACCAGCATGGTGTTCGACAGCTACCGTGACGGCGCCCGGATGACCCAGGCACAGAACGCCGAAGGCAACATCGACGCTTCGCGCTGGCTCAATACCGCGCTCAAGTTGCCCGCCGGTTCCGAAGACGGCAACGCGATCACCGCCGAAGGCATTCTGTTCGCCCATGGCATGCAGACGCCCGTGATTGGCTGGGGAGATCACGCGATGGCCCAGGACAAGCAATCGCCTTATTACGTAGGTAATTGGTATCCGCCGGAGCAACCCGCCGTGTTCTTCAAGTCGGTGCCGTTGAAGGAGCCGTATCGTACGGTGTATTTCGATCCGACCCTGCGCCTGCCGCTGTACCAGGCAGTGTTCCACGGCTCGGTGATCACCACGCATCACTGGCTGTTCGACAGCTTGAAGCTGAGCAATGTGCAGGCTGAGAACGAGTTGACGCAGTTGCTCTACAACGTGCCGCCGCTGTATCACTTGAGTGCGTCGACGCTCAAGCAGCGGCTGCCGTTGATACAGCGTCAGGACCGGGTTTTTCGGCCATTGCATCAACGGTTGGCGACCCAGGCGATGACGGGGTTTCGTTGGTTGACGGCGGATAGGCAGGTGCAGGAAACCACCTTTGCCGATGGGACGCGGTTGGTGGCGAATTTTTCTTCAGCGGAGAAACAAGGGTATGCGGGGTATAGCCTGACGGTGCTTGATGTGGGGGGGAGCGCTTTGGTGTATCAAGTGCAATAGCAATCGCCGGGTACGGCGCTCGACCTCTGGCCAGGGAGCTTACTCCCGCCAGCGGCCTGGCAGACGACTGCTCTCCAACTGTAACCCCGCGATCCAAAACTGTGGGAGCTGGCTTGCCTGCGAAGGCGGCGGTGCGGTGTACATATCCGTTATCCAGGTAACGGCGGCTAAAGCTTGCGCCACACACTGGCCAACCAAGGTTGCTGCTCTCGAGGCAAGCCTGCGGGGCGATAGTAATGCTCCAGCTCTACAAATCCTGCCTGCGTCAGCAGCGCCTGCCAGGCCTCCAGGTCGTGATACGACCCATACCGAGGTCCATTCCAGCCTTCCTGGTTTTCACCCCGGGGGTTGGAGCTGAATAGGACGCCGCCCGGCTTCAATGCGCCTTGCATCTGCTTGAGCACACGGGGAAGTTCCTGTTTGGGAATATGAAACAGCACCGCATTGGCAAAAATGCCGTCGAAGCGTTCGGCAGGCAGGTCCAGCTTCAGGAAGTCCTGCTGCATCACTTCACAGCCACTGTCTTCCCGCGCCATCTGCGCGAACCGCTCCGAGCCGTCCAGCCCCACGGCGATATGGCCCATGCGGGTAAAGGTCTGCAAGTCGCGCCCCGGGCCGCAGCCGAAATCCAGCACGGTGAAGGGCGCCGTACCCTGGATATGCCGCAGCAGCGCATCGATGTTCTGGCTCACGTCGTGGTCGCGGGTGCCCTCACGGAAGTCCTCGGCCACCTTGTTGTAGTGGCCGAGGGTGGTGGACGTGATCTGGTCGAGGTCGTGGGGTGCAAGTTTCATGGCAGGGCGCACTTGGGCTGAGGTCATTGGACTATACCTCAGGCCATCGTCTGATTCAGTTGAAAGACGTGTGCCCTGTGTAGGGCAATTCAGTGCCTATTCAGCGTAAGCATCCGACTTACTGACCGCAGGATTCTAGGTACCATTCGCGTCTTACTTGAAGAGGCGTTGTATACCCATGGATCAGGCATCTCCACCCCCGACTGATAACGTCATTCAGCAAAAGAAAATGGATCGATACTCCAATGTCTTGAGTAATGGACTGTTATGGCTCAACGAGCGCGCATGGCCTTTGACCGTGGGCATTTTGTCTGTGGCCGGGCTTTATCTGTACCAATACATCCAAGTGGAAAAGGTGCCGCTGAGTATTTTGTCGGCAGCTGCGTTCACGGCGTTGCCGGCGATGTTCGCCATGTTGGTATTTGTCATCGGCATGATGGGGGCGTCGATCCTGATGCCTACATTCATCTTGTTCCTGCGCATGAATGCCACGGGCGCGCGGCTCAGTGATCAACTCAATCTCAGTCGGCAATCGCCTGAGACGACGGCTCAACATCGTCGATTGTTGATGCATTGGGCTGCCAGTCTCGTGGTGCTGGCGGTGTTCTGGTTATCGGCGGTGTACCTGTCCGCGAACGCAGAAAGCGGACCGCTTCAGACTGTTTGCTGGGTAGTGGCGATCGCTGTGACGGTACTGGCCTATACCTGCATCATCATTCGTGCCCGGCCGGCCAATATCGCGCGGCGCGAGCTTTCCGTGGAGTTCTGGATCGCGAGTGCCAGTGCCGGCGTCATTCAGATGCTGATTGTTCTGATGGTCACCGTGCCTGTCTCGCGCGCGTTCGGCGAATACTCCGACAGTGTCGTGCTGTTTGCGCCTGTCATGTTGGCTGAAATAGTGGTGCTATTTCTGATTCAGGGGCTTGGGGCGTGCCTTGTGGCGTGCATGAACGATCATAAAAACCCGGTGGCGCTGGCATCCTTGGCCGCCCTTGGGCTTTTGGTCGTGCTGGGGCTTATCCCTGTGACGGGCGCAAAGTTGGGAGGCCTGCCGCTGCAAGCCTCCGCGTCGGGAGGGCGTATGTGTACCGTCATGACCTGGTCAGAGGGGGCCAAGGTTCCCGGCATGCTGGTCGACGCCAAGAAACCTGAGGGCAGCATCAAGCTGCGCGTGCTGGCGGATTCGGACGGGAGCTACAGTGTTCGCCCATGGCAGGCCAAGGAAAAAACCATCACCTTCGTCCCCCACTCCAGCGTTGCCCAGCTGGATGAATGCCCCTGATTTCAGCGTTTGTTCAACACCCGAGCCAGGCGATCACCGCCCAACTGAATCACCGCCACGAGGATCACCAGCAGCACAATCACGGTGAGCATGATCTGCGTATCAAAACGCTGGTAGCCGTAGCGGTAGGCAATGTCGCCCAGGCCGCCCGCGCCAATCGCGCCGGCCATGGCCGACGAGTTGATCATGGTCACCAGGGTGATGGTGAACCCGCCGACAATCCCCGGCAGCGCTTCCGGCAACAGCACATGCCAGATGATGTGCCACCGGCGGCAGCCCATGGCTTGTGCCGCTTCGATCAGGCCGTGGTCGACCTCACGCAGGCTCACCTCGGCAATGCGCGCAAAAAACGGTGTGGCGGCGATGGTCAGCGGCACCACGGCGGCCCATACGCCGTAGGTGGTGCCAACGATCAGCCGCGTGAACGGGATCAACGCCACCATCAGGATCAGGAACGGAATCGAGCGGAACAGATTGACGAACGCCCCCAGCACGCGGTTTAACGCCGGTGCCTGGTAGATGCCGCCTTTGTCGCTGGTGACCAAAAACACCGCCAGCGGGATGCCCACCAGCAACGCAATCAACGATGACACGCCGACCATCAACAAGGTGTCGATGGCGCCCTGCACTAAACGATCAAACCACATAGCCCAGCACCTCCACCTGTTGTGCCCAATTGCCGGCGCGGTTGCGCAGTTCTTCTGCGGTGTGAGGCGAGCCATTCACCGCCAGCAGCAGTTGACCGAGGGCATGCCCCTGGATGCGTTCCACGCCGCCTTGCAGCAAGCGCACGCGACCGCCGAGGGCGCTGAACAGCGCGGCCAGGTCCGGCTCGTCGGAATCACTGCCAGTGAATTGCAGCCGCAGCACTATCGCCGCGTCGACGGTCGCCGGCTTGGCCTGCAAACGGCTTTGCAACTCGTCCGGCAGCCCATGTTGCAGCGGTGCCAGCAGGGTCTTGCTGACCTCATGCTGCGGGTTGCCGAACACTTGCCACACCGGGCCTTGCTCGACGACACGCCCATGCTCCAGCACCACCACGCGGTCGCAGATTTCGCGGATCACCGCCATTTCATGGGTGATCAATACGATGGTCAGGCCCAGGCGCTGGTTGATCTCGCGCAGCAGGCCGAGGATCGATTGGGTGGTCTCCGGGTCGAGGGCCGACGTGGCCTCGTCGCACAGCAAAATCTGTGGGTCGTGTACCAGCGAACGAGCGATGCCCACGCGCTGTTTCTGCCCGCCGGACAGTTGCGCCGGGTAGGACGTGTGCTTGTCTTGCAGCCCCACCAGCTCCAGCAGCTCGCGCACCTTCTGCTCGCGCTGGGGCTTGGGAACGCCCGCCACTTTCAACGGCAACTCGACGTTCTGCCACACCGTCTTGGCCGACATCAGGTTGAAGTGCTGGAAGATCATGCCGATGCGCCGACGCAGCGCCACCAGGTGGTCTTCGTCGAAGTCACCGATGTCGACCTGATCGATCAACACCCGCCCGCTGCTGGGTTGTTCCAGGCGGTTGATGGTGCGGATCAGCGACGACTTGCCGGCGCCGCTGCGACCAATGATGCCGAACACTTCACCGCGCTGGATCGCCAGGTCGATGCCCTGCAAGGCGTGCACAGTGCCGTCGTAGGTCTTGCCCAGGTTGATAAAGCGCACGTGGGCACGGTTCAGGTCAGGGTGCAGTTCTGTCTGCTCGGCGTCCCTGGGCGGCAAGCCCAGGTCGCGCAGTTGAGAGTGGGCGGCGGTCATTTTTTATCTTCCCAGCCGACCTGATAGAGCTTGCCCAGGGATTTATCCAACGCAGCGCGGACTACGGGCGAATGCTGGTAAATGTCGACGAACTTGATCACGCGCGGGTCGGTCTTGCTCTTGGGCTGGATCACGAACTGGATCACGTACTCCGGGTGGTCGAGGCCGTCGAACAGCAGTGCCGACTCGGCATCGAAGGTCTTGGACAGGCGGATATACGCCGGGTAGCCCTGCACCAGATCGGCGTCGTCATAGGCGCGTACCAGTTGCACGGCCTCGACTTGCAGGATCTTGATCTTCTTCGGGTTACTGACGATGTCTTCTTCGGTGGCCTTGTAGCCCACCCCCGGCTTGAGGGTGATCAAGCCCGCCTTGGCCAGCAATTGCAGGCCGCGACCGCTGTTGATCGGGTCGTTGGCAATCGCCACGCTGGCGCCTTCGGGCAGGTCGTTGATGCTCTTGTACTTCTTCGAATACAGGCCGACGTTGTTGATGATGCCCGGCGCGTATGGCACCAGGTCAAAACCGGCGGCGGCCTTGGCGTTTTCCAGGAACGGGATGTGCTGGAAGTAGTTCACGTCGATATCGCCAGCGGCCAGGCTGACGTTGGGCGCGATCCAGTCGGTGAACTCCACCAGCTCGACCTTCAGGCCTTGCTTGCCCGCTTCGGCCACCGCGGCTTCCAGGGGAATAGCGAAGGCGGCAGTGGTGCCGATTTTCAACGCTGCATCAGTGGCGAACACCGCCGAGCTGAACAGTCCGAATGCCAGGGCCAGTGCTTTGACTGGGTGGGAGAGCAGTGTTTTTTTCATGATCGATTTCCAGTCATAAGGTGTTGGTAAGAACAATGCGGTCAACGGTGGGAGCTGGCTTGCCTGCGATGGCGGTCTGTCAGGCAACTCTTTTTCGCTGATCCACCGCCATCGTCGGCAAGCCAGCTCCCACATTTTTGATTAGTGTCTGTAGTGGGATCCGGTGTGTTGTTCGGGAAGGCGGGCGCTGCCTTGAAAGACTTTTTCCCGCAGCGTTCCCTGTTCATATTCAGTCTTGTACGACCCGCGCTTTTGCAACTCCGGCACCACCAGGTCGATAAAGTCCACGTAGCTTTCCGGCGTGACGATGCGCGTGAGGTTGAAGCCATCCAGGCCGGTTTCGCTGATCCAGGATTCCAGCTTGTCGGCGACCTGTTCGGGCGAGCCGACCAGGGTGATGTAGCGGCCGCCCAGGGCGTGTTGCTCCAGCAACTTGCGCCGGGTCCAGTCGTTGTTCTGCAGGTTCTTGGTGGCCGACTGGATCGCGTTGCTCTTCACGTACTGGATCGGTTCGTCCAGTTCGTACTGGGCAAAATCGATGGCGGTGGACGCCGAGAAATGCGCCACGCCGGCTTCCGGGCTGGCATAGCTCAGGTATTCGGCGTGCTTGGCCCAGGCAAGCTCCTCGGTGGCGCCCACGATCACGTTGAGGCCCATGAACACCTTGATGTCATCCGGATTGCGTCCGGCCTCGACCGCACTGGCACGCACCTTGTCCACCTGGACCTTGGTCGCCGCCTTGTTCTGCCCGCTGATGAATACACATTCGGCATGGCGCCCGGCGAACAGCAAGCCGCGGTCCGAGCTGCCGGCCTGGAACAGCACCGGCGTGCGTTGTGGCGAGGGTTCGCACAGGTGATAACCCTCCACCTGGTAGAACTCGCCGTGGTGCTCGACCTTGTGCACCTTGCCCGGCTGCGCATACACCCGCGCCTGCGGGTCGTTGAGCACCGCGCCGTCCTCCCAGCTGCCTTCCCAGAGTTTGTAGAGCACCTCCAGGTATTCATCGGCCTGGTCGTAACGGCGGTCATGTTCGACCTGCTCGGTAAGGCCCATGGCCTTGGCAGCGCTGTCGAGGTAGCCGGTGACGATGTTCCAGCCCACGCGGCCACGGCTGAGGTGGTCCAGCGTGGACATGCGCCGGGCGAACAGATACGGCGGCTCGTAGGTGAGGTTGGCAGTGAGGCCGAAACCGAGATTCCGGGTAACCGCCGCCATCGCCGAGACCAGCAGCAGCGGGTCGTTCACCGGCAGTTGGATCGACTCCTTGAGCGGCACATCGACCGAATTCTGGTACACGTCGTAGACGCCGACGATATCGGCGATGAACAGGCCATCGAACAGCCCGCGCTCCAGGGTTTGCGCCAGGTCGGTCCAGTACTCGATCGTCTTGTACTGGGTGGAGGTGTCCCGTGGGTGGGTCCACAGGCCGTGGTTGATATGCCCGATGCAGTTCATGTTGAAGGCATTGAGCAGGATTTTCTTCTTCGCCATCAGAGGGTCCCCCGCAGTGGCGGGTTTTCATCGTTGAGGTAGTAATTGCCCACCGCGTGGTACTTCCAGCGCACCGGGTCGTGCAGGGTGTGGACGCGGGCGTTGCGCCAGTGACGGTCGAGGCCGTGCTCGGCCAGGGTCGCCTGGCTGCCGGCGAGTTCGAACAAGGTGCTGCCGGCGGCCAGGGAGATTTCGGTGCTCAAGGCGCGCACTTCGGCGACGGCAATCGAGGCCGCCGCCACCGTCTCGGCATTGCTGTCGGCCTGGGCGCGGTCGAGGAATTCGCCGGAGCGTTCCAGCAGCGCTTCGGCGGCGTGCAGGCGGATGCTCAGGTGGCCGAAGCTTTTCAGGGTCAGCGGGTCTTCGGTGGCCTTGTCGTTGCCGGCGTCGATCCACGGGCGGGTCTTGGTGCGCACGAAGTGCAGCGCATCTTCGAAGGCCGCGCGGGCGATACCGGTGTCGATGGCGGCGTGAAGAATCTGCGCCAGGGGGCCGACCGTGGTCGGGCGCTCGAAAGCGCTCTGGAACGGGATCACGTCTTGCGCCGCGACCCACACGTTGTCGAACACCACCGAACCGCTGCCGGTGGTGCGCTGGCCGAAGCCGCTCCAGTCATCGATCACGCTCAGGCCTTCGCTGTCGCGCGGGACAAAGGCGAGGTGCTGCACGCCATGTTCATCCACCACCGAGGTGGGAATGCGTTGAGCGTAGATCGCACCGGTGGAATAGAACTTGCGGCCGCAGATACGGAAACCGTCACCGTCGCGGGTGATTTTGGTGACGCGGTCATGGGCGGTCTTGGTGCCCAGTTCCGCCAGGGCGTTGCCGAAACGCTGGCCGGCCAATACTTCGGCGTACAGGCGCTGTTGTTGCGCCGGGCTGCCGTTCACACGCAGCACTTCCAGGGCATAGAAATGGTTTTGCGGGATCTGGCCCAGGGACGCATCCGCCTGGGCGATCAGGGCGATAACCTTGGCCAGGGTGACGTTGGAAACGCCCGCGCCGCCGAATTCCTTGGGTACGCTGATGCCCCACAGGCCGGAGCGCGAGAATACGTCCAGTTCGGGCAAGGGCAGGCGGCGCTCGCGATCACGCTGGGCGCTGTCGCGGCGGAAGTCTTCGGCCAGGTCGCTGGCGACAATAAGGGCTTGTTCGTCGCTGGTAATGACCGCGACGGGGTGAGAGAAAGTCATGATGTTCTCCAGAGGTCTGGTCGGTCAGATCCAGGAATGGCGAGCCGGCAAGGTACCGTTCAATCGATAGGCGCCGATGGCGTGATACTTCCAGCGCACCGGGTCGTGCAGGGTGTGCACGCGGGCGTTGCGCCAATGACGGTCGAGGTTGAATTCGGCAAGGGTGGCGCGGCTGCCGGCCAGTTCGAAGAGCTTTTCGCTGACCAGCAGCGCCACTTCGGTGGTCAGTACCTTCGCCTCGGCCACCGCAATGGATGCGCGCGCAGCGGACTGCGCGGTGATCGGCGCGGCGCTGACCTGGTCCAGCACCTGGCCGGCCTTGCGCAGCAGGGCTTCGGCGGCGTGCAGTTCGATCTTCAGCTTGCCGATGTCGGCGATTACATACAGGTCATCGCTGGCGCGTTCGACCTTGGCGTCGATCCATGGGCGCGAGCGCTCACGCACGAAGGCGATGGTGTCATCCAGCGCGCCACGGGCGATGCCGGCGTCGATGGCCGCCTGGATCAGCTGCGAGACGGCGCCCTGGATAGTCGGGGTTTCGCCGATGCGCCAGTTCTCAACTACCAGCTCCGCGTCCACCGGCACCTTGTCCAGCAGCACGGTGCCGCTGGCGGTGGTGCGCTGGCCGAAGCCGGACCAATCGTCAATTATGCGCAGGCCTTCGGTGCCACGACGCACGAACGCCATGACTTGCTTGCCGTCATCGTTCAGGGCCTTCACGGCCACCCAATGGGCAAACAATGCGCCGGTGGAATAGAACTTCTGGCCGCTGATCACATAACCGTCACCCTCGGCGGTGATGCGCGCCTTGAGTTCCAGAGTGTTCTTGGTGCCGCGTTCCGGGCCGCCATTGCCGATGCGCCAGCCGTCGAGGACGCTCTGGAACAGCTGCTTTTTCTGGCGTTCGGTGGCGGCGCCCTGCAACAGGTGCAGGATGCCGAAATGGTTCTGCGGGATCTGCCCGAGGGCCGGGTCTGCCGCGCTGATGATCGCGAACACGTCGGCCAGGGTCACGAACGACACCTGCGGCCCGCCGTACTCACGGGGAATGGAAATACTGCCCAGCCCACTGCGGGTGAACTGCTCGATCTGTGCCCACGGCAGCTTGCGTTGCTGGTCGCGTTTGGCGGCTTGCAGGCGTGCAGCCTGGGCCAGCTCATGGGCAGCCTTCAGCGCCTCTGCATCGTTGCGCAGCACGGCGGCCGGCAACAGCAGGGGAGCGACATCCAGATCACTCTGGGGGGGTGTTAGAGCCAAGTTAGACATCAGCGCCGCTCCTTGGCTGCACGTAATGCCCTGGCGTTACGCACCGGGGTAATTCTGACCATACCGACCTCGCATTCAATGAAATAAAAACAGAAAAATCAGGAATGTCCGGTGGTCCGGTGCATATACCCTAAGCGTGTTAAATATTTAAATAAACTAACTTTTGGGAATATGCATAGAAGGTCTGTCACCCCGGTTCGCAAGGTGAACCGATAGGGCGTGGCTGATAGATCAGCGCCGTCCCGGCGGGCCGGGACTCTGCCTCGCTGGCGATGCGCAGCGTGCGGGAGGGTGCCCAGCGTGAATTGTTGCCGACGCGGTCAAGAATGCAGTACGTCACTTCCAGCCGACAGTCGTCTCCCGCTTCGATAATCAGCGTCGAGGGCACCCATACCTGTACCGCCATGCCGACTTCCCTGGCCCGGATTTTCGGCAGGTCCAGGCGCACATCGCCCCAGCGCAAGGTGATGGCATCGCCGGTGGTCATGTGCAGGTAGGGCTCGATGGTCAGGGGAATACCGCGCCGTACCTGGCTGGCGTTGACGCCGTAGCGGCGGATGGTGTCGGGCAGACCCACGGGGGCGAGGTTCTGGTTTTCGTCACAGCAAAGGGGCGAGGGCTGGCCGCCTGGGCAACGGGTCTTTACACGCACTCGCGTGACGGCTGAGCGAGCAGGGGTATGGCCGACTTGCATGACCTGGTAATGCACCTGCGTCGGCCCCTCCAGCACAAAACTCTCTGGTACCCGCAGGTGAGTGAACTCGCCGATCTTGCCGGTGGTGATCCGACGTGAAGCGGCGAAACAGTTGTTCCAGAACAGCTCGATCAGGTCGCCTTCATCCATGCCGGGATACGGCGGGATGTCGACCTGCAAGTGCGCGGCGGCCAGGGCATTGATGCCATTGCCGACGGCCTGGGGCAGTGTCGGGGCGGTGAGCAGGGGGTGCGTCATAAGTAATCTCCTTGATGCAGCCAGCAGCAATCGCTCCGGACCTTTGGCGCAGGTGTGCGCGGTGGGCCGAACGAAACGATTCAGTGAATAGCCGGGATAGGATCCAATCCTCTGGGCGCTAGATAAGAGGGTTGGCCGAGGGGCGTCAATGGCGGCAAAGGGCTAAACGGCGGTGTTGGCGTGATTCAGAAGGGTCTGACTGAGGCGGGGATATTCAGGCGGGTGCTGTGGGGTGTTTTTCAGGTTGGAATGAGGACTTCGTGTAGGAACAGGCTTGTGTGGGAGCTGGCTTGCCTGCGAAGGCGTCGCCACGGTGAGACAGGTTCACCGAGGTGGCTGCGTCGCAGGCAAGCCAGCTCCCACACAAAGCCTCAGTGGGCGAGGAATTTACTCAGGAACTGTTTGGTACGCTCTTCCTTGGGGTTGGCGAACAGTGCCTTGGCTTCGCCTTGCTCCACGATCACGCCCTTGTCGAAAAAGATCACCCGATTGGCCACATCGCGGGCGAAGCTCATCTCGTGGGTGACGATGACCATGGTGCGGTTTTCCTCGGCGAGGCTGCGAATGGTTGCCAGCACTTCGCCCACCAACTCCGGGTCGAGGGCCGAGGTGGGTTCGTCGAATAGAATCACCTCCGGCTCCATGGCCAGCGCCCGTGCAATGGCGACGCGCTGCTGTTGGCCACCGGACAGGCGCCGTGGGTAGGCGTCTTCCTTGCCCGCCAGGCCGACCCTGGCCAGCAGCTTGCGCCCCAGCGCAACAGCGGCCTCGCGGGGCATCTTCTTGACCACGGTGGGGCCTTCGATGACGTTTTCCAGCGCGGTGCGATGGGGGAACAGGTTGAAGCTCTGGAACACAAAACCCACGTGCTGGCGCAGGCGCCGCACCTGGCTCTGTTGCTGGTTGATCGGCTTGCTGGTGTCGATCTCGATGTCGCCCACCTTGATGCGACCGCTGGTGGGTTGTTCGAGGAAATTCAGGCAGCGCAGGAAGGTGGTCTTGCCGGAACCGCTGGGGCCGATGATGGCGATGACTTCGCCTTCCTTGACCTCAAGGTCGATGCCGTTGAGCACCACCTGACCCTTGAATTGTTTGGTCAGTTTTTCAACCACGATCATGCTTCAGGACTCCAGGTCATGCCGGTTGACCCGGTCTTCCAGACGATTCTGCAAATGCGCCAGGATGCTCGCCAGGATCCAGTAGATCAGGGCTGCGGACAGGTACATGGTGAAGATTTCGAAGGTCCGCGCAGACACCAGTTGGGCCTGGCGGAACAGCTCGGGCACCTGGATGGTGGCGGCCAGCGCCGTGTCCTTGACCAGCGAAATAAAGCTGTTGCCCAGCGGCGGCAGGGCTGTGCGCATCGCCTGCGGCAGGATGGCCCGGCGCAGGGTCTGCGCACGGGTCATGCCGATACTGGCGGCGGCTTCCCACTGGCCACGCTCGATGGAGCCGATGGCGGCGCGCAGGATTTCACAGGCGTAGGCTGCCATGTTCAGCGAAAAGCCGATCATGGCCGCCGGGATCGGATCCAGCTCGATGCCCACTTGCGGCAAGCCGTAGTAGATCAGGAACAGCTGTACCAGCAAGGGCGTGCCGCGAAAGAACGACACATAGACTCGGGCGAGCCAGCTCACCAACTTGAAGCGCGACAGGCGCATCAAGGCCAGGCCGAAGCCCAGCAGCAAGCCGAAAAACATCCCGCCGAGGCTGAGGATCACCGTGTAATACGCGCCCTTGAGCAGAAAGGGCGCGGAGTCCAGCGCGAGTTGGAAACCTGCTTCCATTATTGAGTGACGTCAGCGTTGAAGTACTTCTCGGACAGCTTCTTCAAAGTGCCGTCGGCGCGCAGTTTGTCGAGGGCCTTGTTCACAGCAGCCAGCAGTTCAGGCTCGCCTTTGCGCAGGGCAATACCAGCTTCCTGGCGGGAGAAGGCAGCACCTGCAGCAGCGGTGTCCTTGGCTTTCTTGGCATATTCCAGTGCAGCCAGGCGGTCAATCAGAATGGCGTCGACACGGCCGATGCGCAGGTCCTGGAACTTGGTTGGGTCATCGTTATAGGTTTTGACGATGGCCTTCGGTTGGTTTTCCTTGAGCCATTGTTCGTAGTTGGTGCCCAGGCCCACACCGATTTTCTTGCCAGCCAGGTCGTCGGCGGTCTTGATGGTGTCGACGTTTTTCGCCAGGGTCAGCGCCTGGATACCAGAGACGGTGTAAGGCGTGGAGAAGTCGTATTTTTGCTTGCGTGCATCGGAGATGGTCACTTGGTTGACCACCGCGTCCAGGCGCTTGGATTCCAGGGCCGCGAGGATGCCGTCCCATGGCGTCGCTTGCAGCTTGACCTTCACGCCCAGCTCTTTGGCCAGTGCTTCGGACAGTTCCACCTCGAAACCGGTGAGTTTGCCGCTTTCATCGACAAAGCTGAACGGTGGGTAGGTGCCTTCCAGGCCGATCTTGATCTCGCCTGCTTTCTTGATGTTATCCAGCTGCTCGCCAGCCACTGCCTGGCCGAGCAGGCCAGCCCCGAGTGCCAGGCCCAAAGTGCCAACCAGCAATGTGCGACGGAATACAGAAATAGTCATGAAGAGCCCCTGTGTTTTTATGGTGAGCGAAGCAGGTGACGCAGTAGTCGTATCCTGCCTTAAAGCGCGTAGCGCGTCTTCGCCTACGGCGCGACTATAAAGCGGGTTTTTAAGACTTGAAAATAATATAAATATAAATTGTTATTCTATTATTGAATATACGACCTATTTAATGTGGGAGCTGGCTTGCCTGCGATAGCGGTGCAAAGGTCAGCACATCAGTAGCTGACAGACCGCCATCGCAGGCAAGCCAGCTCCCACATTTTTTAGTCCGCGTTTATTCAATTGAATACCGAGTTGTAGGCAAATAACGCCGGCGCCCCGCCGGTATGCAGGAAAATGATCGGACCCTCTTCAAAACGCTGACACCCGATCCCATCCAACAAGCCGGCCATGGCCTTGCCAGTGTAGACCGGGTCCAGCAGCAGGCCTTCCTGGCTGGCGAGCAGCTTGATGGCTGCCAGCGTACCGGCGTTCGGCTCGCCATAACGGGGGCCGAAGTATTCATCCCAGAGAATCACCTTGAACGCCTCGGGCACCTTTACACCCAGCAACTCGGCGGTGCGTTCGGCCAGGCCCTGCACTTTCGGGCGTTGGGCTTCGTCGGTGCGGGATACGGTGACGCCAACCACCGGCAGGTTCGGCAATACTTCGCTCAAGGCCAGGGCCAGGCCACTGTGGGTACCCGCGCTGCCGGACGCCAGCACCACGGCGGAAAACGCGATGCCGCTGGCTTCGATCTGCGCCGCCAGCTCTAGCCCGGCGCGCACGTATCCCAGGGCGCCCAGGGCATTGGAGCCGCCGATAGGCACCAGGTACGGTTTCTTGCCGTTACTGCGCAGGCGGTCGGCGAGGGCGTTGAGCTGGTCGTCGACGTTGTCGAGGTTTTCCACCAATTCCACCTTGGCGTCGAACAGCTCCAGCAGCAGGCGGTTGCCGTTGCCCAGGTAGTTCGGGTCCTCGGTGCCGGTGGGGTTTTCGAGCAGCGCGACGCAGCCCAGGCCGAGTTTGGCGGCCAGCGCAGCGGTCTGGCGCACGTGGTTGGATTGAATCGCGCCGGCGGTCACCAGGGTATCGGCGCCCTGGGCGATCGCGTCGGCGGCGAGGTATTCGAGCTTGCGCAGCTTGTTGCCGCCCATGGCCAGCGGCGTGGTGTCGTCACGTTTTACGTAGATGTCCCTGCCCGACCAGGCCGACAGCCGCTCGAGTTTTTCCAGGGCAGTGGCGCCGCCCAGCAGTTCCAGGCGGTTAAAACGGTCGAGCTGTTGTTTGATCATGGCTACGCACGGTTGCTAAGTGATGGGGCGACTATAGGCAGGCACTTTTCATCGGGCAACCGCCAATCGCTTATTCCGGATGGTTCTTGGTATCACACCATTGGTTCTTAAGGGTGGCCAGGGTGCATACCGTAAAGTGAGCGCCATTACGTCAGGAGTGAATACCGTGAGTGAGCGTTCCAGTCATTGGCAATTACAGACCATCGTCAGCCAGTTGCGCGGCGCCCGGGACCAGTGGCGGACGCGCAATGGGCGCTTGAGTGGCGAGCATGGCGGCCGCGAGTTACCCTCGCGCGAAGCCGTGGCGCAGATCCTGGAGTCGCTGTGCGGCGCCTTGTTCCCCATGCGCCTGGGGCCGGTGGACCTGCGAGAAGAAAGCGAAGATTTCTACGTCGGCCACACCCTGGATGTGGCGCTCAATGCGTTGCTCGCCCAGGCCCGCCTGGAGTTGCGTTATGCCGCGCGCCAAGGCGGCCAGGATGACAGTGCTGTCGACGCCCACGCTATCCGCCTGATCCAGGATTTTGCCCTGGCCCTGCCGTCCCTACGCAGTCTGTTGGACACCGACGTGCTGGCCGCCTACCACGGCGACCCCGCCGCTCGCAGCGTGGATGAAGTACTGCTGTGCTACCCCGGGATCCTGGCGGTGATTCACCACCGCCTGGCGCACCACCTGTACCGCGCCGGTTTGCCGTTGTTGGCGCGCATCAGTGCCGAGATCGCCCACTCGGCCACGGGGATCGATATCCACCCCGGTGCGCAAATCGGCCCGAGCTTCTTTATCGACCACGGGACTGGGGTGGTGATCGGTGAAACCGCGATCATCGGCGAGCGGGTGCGCATCTACCAGGCCGTGACCCTGGGTGCCAAACGCTTCCCGGCGGATGAGGACGGGCAGTTGCAGAAGGGCCACCCGCGTCACCCGATTGTCGAGGACGATGTGGTGATCTACGCCGGCGCGACCATCCTGGGGCGCATCACCATCGGCAAGGGCTCGACCATCGGCGGCAACGTGTGGCTGACGCGCAGCGTGCCGGCGGGGGCGAACATCACCCAGGCGAATTTGCAGCATGATGATGGGACGCAGAAGTAACGAACCCTCGCGAATCCCCTGTGGGAGCGGGCTTGCTCGCGAATGCGGAGTATCAGTCAATGGATTTATCGGCTGACACACCGTATTCGCGAGCAAGCCCGCTCCCACATTTGGAATGCATTCCAGATTTCACGCGGATTTGTGCCAGTAATCGCTGAACGATTTGCCTCTCGCGCCCGTCATACCAATCCTTGAGCTAGTGTAGGAATTATCTACCACTCAGCCATGCGATTAGTCCCAGACCGCCTTCCTATGTTTAACTTGAATGTTCGTTCAAGTTAAACCCGGTGGTCCGCTGCCCGCTCACAACAGGAGGCTTACCTTTGCTGAGTCCGTTATTGACAGCCACATTCCCTTCCCTCGGGGTGCATCGTTCATGAGTGCATCGTCCACCCCATCCAGCAGCCTGGTGCGCATGAATGCGCCCGTCTTCTACTTTGCCGCGAGCTTCATCCTGCTGTTCGGCATCACTGTCATCGCTATTCCGCAACAGGCTGGCGCCTGGCTGCTGGCGGCGCAAAACTGGGCGGCCAATACGGTCGGCTGGTACTACATGCTGGCGATGACCCTGTATCTGGTCTTCGTGGTGGTCACCGCGCTATCGGGCTACGGCAAGATAAAACTCGGTGCCGACCACGACGAGCCCGAATTCAGTTACCTGTCCTGGGCCGGCATGCTGTTCGCCGCTGGGATCAGCATCACGCTGTTCTTCTTCTGTGTGTCCGAGCCGCTGACACACCTGGTGCAACCGCCCCAGGGCGCGCCAATGAACGCCGATGCTGCGCGCCAGGCCATGCAGATCCTGTTTCTGCACTGGGGCCTGCATGGCTGGGGTGTGTTTGCCTTTGTGGGCATGGCCCTGGCGTACTTCGCCTACCGGCATAACTTGCCTCTGGCGCTGCGTTCGGCGCTGTACCCGCTGATCGGCAAGCGCATCAACGGTCCCATCGGTTATGCGGTGGATGGCTTCGGCATCATCGCTACGGTGTTCGGCCTCGGCGCGGACATGGGCTTTGGCGTTTTGCACCTCAACTCCGGGCTCGATTACCTGTTTGGCATCGCCCACACCCAGTGGATCCAGGTCGGCCTGATCACCCTGATGATGGGCGCCGCGATCCTGGTCGCCGTCTCCGGCGTCGACAAGGGCGTGCGGGTGATGTCCGACATCAACATGCTGCTGGCCTGTGCGCTGTTGTTGTTCGTGCTGTTCGCAGGTCCCACCCAGCATTTGCTCAACACTCTGATCCAGAACATCGGTGACTACCTGGGCGCCTTGCCGACCAAGAGTTTCGATGTGTACGCCTACGACAAACCGAGCGACTGGTTGGGTGGTTGGACGGTGTTCTACTGGGCCTGGTGGATCGCATGGTCGCCGTTCGTGGGCCTGTTCATCGCACGGATTTCCCGTGGCCGCACCATCCGTGAGTTCGTGTTCGGCGTGCTGCTGATCCCGTTGGGCTTCACCCTGGCGTGGATGTCGATCTTCGGCAACAGCGCCATCGACCAGGTGCTCAACCACGGGCTGACCGCGCTCGGCCAGTCGGCCATCGATGACCCGTCGATGAGCCTCTACCTGCTGCTGGAAACCTACCCGTGGAGCAAGACCGTCATCGCGGTCACGGTGTTTATCAGCTTTGTGTTCTTCGTCACCTCCGCCGACTCCGGCACCGTGGTGCTGTCGACGCTGTCGTCCAAGGGCGGCAACGCCGACGAAGACGGGCCGAAATGGCTGCGGGTGTTCTGGGGCGCGATGACCGCGCTGGTCACCAGTGCCTTGTTGTTTGCCGGCAGTATCGACTCGCTCAAGTCAGCGGTGGTGCTGACCTCGTTGCCGTTTTCGATGATCTTGCTGCTGATGATGTGGGGGCTGCACAAGGCTTTCTACCTCGAATCGCAGAAGCAGATCGCCCAGCTGCACTCGCTGGCGCCGGTGTCGGGCTCCCGCAAGGGCACTGGCGGTTGGCGTCAGCGCTTGAGCCAGGCGGTGCATTTCCCGTCACGCGACGAGGTGTACCGTTTCCTTGAGACCACGGTGCGCCCGGCGATCGAAGAAGTGACGGCGGTGTTTGTCGAAAAAGGCCTTAGCGTCGTCACCCAGCCCGACCCGTCCAACGACAGCGTCAGCCTGGAAATCGGCCACGGCGAAGAGCATCCATTCGTTTACCAAGTGCAGATGCGCGGCTATTTCACGCCGTCATTTGCACGCGGTGGCATGGGTTCCAAGCAGCTCAACAACCGTCGCTACTACCGGGCGGAAGTGCATTTGAGCGAGGGCAGCCAGGACTACGATCTGGTCGGCTACACCAAGGAACAAATCATCAACGACATTCTCGACCAGTACGAGCGACACTTGCAGTTCCTGCACCTGGTGCGCTGAGGTTCAGGCCCTGATCACCAGCTCCGACATCAGGAGCTGGTGTCGGTGCTTTACCCACACAACCGACACCTGTCGCCGAGGGTGCGAGTGTTCGTCGACGGGCTCGCCGAAATCTTCGAAAATGCCCGCTAAGCCGCGTAGTAGAAGGGTTTCTTAAATTTAATTTCATCCGTCCACGCCGCTGTTTGACGCGGAACTGTCATCTGGCCACTGCGTAATTGTGTGAAGCGTTTGACGCTTTCATTTCAGAACAGTGACGGAGACCGGTACCAATGAAGACGTTATTAAGCCCCATGGTGGGTGCCGCCATGGCGAGCTTTATGCTGTCCGCCCATGCCGATTTTATCGATGACAGCCACGCCGATGTGACCCTGCTCAATCGCTATCTCAACCAGCAGGGGCGTGACGTGGTGAACAGCAACGCCAAGGCCCACAGCATTCGTGATTGGGGCCAGGGGTTCGAGTTCAACTTCAAGTCCGGCTATACCGAAGGCCCAGTGGGTTTTGGCCTGGACCTGCAGGCGTTCTACGGGTTGAAACTGGACTCCGGCGGCGACCTCAACGACAAGGATCACCAGGGCCGCTACCCCGGCAGCATGTTCCCGCTGGACAACGGCAAATCCGCCGACCAGTTCGGCGTGTTGAGCCCGACGTTCAAGATGCGTTTTGCCAAGGATGAGCTGCGTGTCGGCACGCTCTACGGCAACAACCCGATACTCGCCAACACCGACGGGCGCCTGTACCAGCAGACCAATACCGGTGTACAACTGGTGTCCAAGGACCTCAGTGATTTCACCTTCACCGGCGGCGACATCTTCAAGACCAAGATCCGCAACGAAACCGGCGACCAGGGCATGATCACCGCCGGCGGCACCAAAGAGAGTGATCGCTTCCTGTTCGGCGGTGCGGACTACACCGGCATCCAGAACACCACGGTCAGCCTGTGGTATTCCAACCTTGAGGATTACTACCAGCAGTTTTTCCTTGGCGCCAAGCGCCATGACGCCTTGTCCGTCGGCGCCATCGACACCGACGTGCGCGTGTTCCGCAGCCTCGGGGTGGGCGGCAACGCCGACGGTGACAAAGACTTCGCAGCGGCTGGCCTCTACGGTGACGGCACGGGCAAGGGTCGCATCAACCAGACCACCGCGAGCTTGCTTGAGAGCTACAGCCTGGACGGCCATACCGTCGGCCTGGGTATCCAGAAGAACAGTGGCGACAGCGACTTCCCGTACCTGGATTCCGGCCTGAACAGCGGCGACAACCGCCAGGGCCCCGGTTCAGGCGCCGACACCCCGGCGCTGACCAACATGCAGTTGAACAAATTCCAGCACGCCGGTGAGCGCACCTGGCTGGCGCAATACAAATATGACTTCGGCAAACTCGGCCTCACCGGCCTGACGTTCTCCGCTGCCTACGCCCATGGCGATGACATCCGCACGGCGCAGGGCACCACCAGCGAATGGGAGCGTAATGTCGCCGTGGCCTATCAAGTACCCACCGGCACCCTCAAAGGCCTGGGCGTAACCTGGAAAAATGCCCACGCCAGCCCGGACATCACCGGCGCCACCGTGCAAGATGAAAACCGCTTCTATGTGAGTTATGTCGTTCCACTCTGGTAGGCAATTGCTGTAAAACGGAAAGGCAGACTTAAGCGATTCAGCTGGTTAAAAGGCCTGGGAATATCGTTATTCCCGGGCCTTATTTGCCTACGTCCAAGAGAGGATTCGATGACTTACATTGCTGCCGAAAACCGCTATGAATCTATCCCGTATCGCCGCGTAGGCCGCAGTGGGTTGGTGCTGCCTGCACTGTCCCTGGGCCTGTGGCACAACTTTGGCGACAGCACCCCGATCGACACCCAGCGCGCCTTGCTGCGCACCGCGTTCGACCTGGGCATCAACCACTTCGACCTGGCCAACAACTACGGCCCACCGTACGGCAGCGCCGAGATCAACTTTGGCCGTTTGCTGCGCGAAGACTTCAAGCACTACCGCGATGAACTGATCATCTCCAGCAAGGCGGGCTGGGACATGTGGCCCGGTCCTTACGGCCAGGGCGGTGGCTCGCGCAAATACGTGCTGGCCAGCCTCGACCAGAGCCTGCAACGCCTGGGTGTCGACTATGTGGATATCTTCTATTCCCACCGTTTTGACGCCGACACCCCCCTGGAAGAAACCGCCAGCGCCCTCGCCACTGCCGTACAACAAGGCAAGGCGTTGTACATCGGTATCTCGTCCTACTCAGGGGTAAAAACCCGCGAAATCGCCGCCCTGCTCAAAGAGTGGAAAGTGCCGCTGCTGATTCACCAGCCGGCCTACAACCTGCTCAACCGCTGGGTGGAAAAAGACCTGCTGGACACCACCGAAGAACTCGGTGCCGGGGTGATTGCGTTCACACCGCTGGCTCAAGGGCTGCTGACCGACAAGTACCTCAACGGCGTGCCGGCGGATGCGCGGGTGAATCGTCCGGGGGGTGGTTCGTTGCAGGCCAAGCACCTGTCCGAAGCCAACATCGCCCACGTGCGTGCACTGAATGAAATCGCCCAGCGCCGGGGCCAGAGCCTGGCGCAACTGGCATTGGCCTGGACCCTGCGTGACCCACGAGTGACCAGTGCACTGATCGGTGCGAGCCGGCCGGAGCAGATCATCGAAAACGTCGGTGCGTTGAAGAACTTGAGCTTTAGCGTGGAAGAACTGGCGGAGATCGATCGGTTTGCCCAGGAAGGCGGGATCAACCTGTGGGAAAAGCCGTCTACTGCTGAGTAACCTGGCGTAGCCCGGTCAATGTGGGAGCCGGGCTTGCCCGCGATAGCGGTGTGTCAGCTAATGAATCTGTTGCTGACTCACCGCTATCGCAGGCAAGCCAGCTCCCACAGTGATTTTCAGTGTGTTTGAGAGCTAGAACGGCACATCCCCCAGGATCGTCGCGCGATGCATCACCCGCCGCTGCGGCCGGTAGTCGTCCACGGCGTAATGCTGCGTCACGCGGTTATCCCAGAACGCCACATCGTTTTCCTGCCAGCGCCAGCGGATGGTGAACTCCGGACGTGTCGCGTGGGCGAACAAGAGCTTCAGGATCGCTTCACTCTCCGCCGGCTCGAGCTCATTGATCTTGGTGGTAAACCCATCACTCACAAACAGCGACTTGCGCCCACTCACCGGATGCGTACGCACCACCGGGTGGGACAGCGGTGGGTTCTTCTTGCGGGTTTCTTCCCACCGCGCCAGGTCTTCGACGGTGTTGCCAAAACGCTCCAGCGGGAAGGATTTGGTGAAGTCGTGGGTGGCGGTAAGCCCATCGAGCAAGCGTTTTAACGGCTCGGACAACGCCTCATACGCCGCAATGCCACTGGCCCACAGCGTATCGCCGCCAAACGCCGGCAGCAGCTTGGCGCTGAGCACCGCGCCGAGCGCCGGGGTGGGCAGGAAGGTCACGTCGGTGTGCCACACGGCGTTGTCACGCACGTCGGTGACGTCGGTGTCGAGGATCAACACTTCAGGCTGTTCCGGCACGTTGGGGTAGATCGGGTGAATGTGCAGGTCACCGAAATTCGCCGCGAACCGCGCCTGTTGTTGCGGGTTGATGTCTTGGTCGCGGAAGAACAGCACTGAATGGGTGAGCAACGCCTGTTCGATGGCGTCGCGTTGTTCGAGGTTCAGCGGCTGGGTGATATCGACGCCACTGATCTGGGCGCCCAGGGCGGTGCTTAATGGGGTAACGGTCAGGCTGCTCATGCTGTTCTCACTCAATGTGCCTGGCCATGCCACGGCACCCATTTACGCTGCAGGGCCCGCAAGCCCATTTCCATGGCGAAGGCGATCAGGGCGATGACCAGGATCCCCAGCACCACCACGTCGGTGACCAGAAACTGCGCCGCCGATTGCACCATGAAGCCCAAGCCGCTGGTGGCGGCGATCAGCTCGGCGGCGACCAACGTCGACCAGCCCACACCCAGCCCGATGCGCACGCCGGTGAGGATGTCGGGCAGGGCGCTCGGCAGGATCACATGGCGAATCAGCTGCGCGCGGGTGGCGCCCAGCGACTGCGCAGCGCGCAGCTTGGCCGGGTCGACTGTGCGCACACCCGTGGCGGTGGCGATGGCTATCGGCGCAAAGATCGCCAGGTAAATCAGCAGCACCTTGGACAGCTCGCCAATGCCGCACCAGATCACGATCAGCGGCAGGTAGGCGAGCGGCGGGATCGGCCGGTAGAACTCGATCAGCGGGTCGAGTACACCCCGGGCAATACGATTGGAACCGATGGCAATTCCCACCGGCACGGCGGTCAGCACCGCAAAGCCCAGGCCCAGGCCGATACGGCTGAGGCTCGCGCCCAGGTGCTGCCAGAGAGTGGAATCCATGTAGCCCGTGGTCGCCAGCAGCCAGCCTTTTTGCAGCACGGCGGACGGCGGCGGCAGGAACAGCGGTTCGATCAAACCGGTGGCGGTCACGGCCCACCAGATCACCAGCAAGGCGACCAGGGTCAGCAGGCTGATCCAGCGCGTGCTCAGGCTGCGACGTACCGGGATGACCGTGTGCGCGACCGGTTTAGTGACGGTGGCGGGGAGTTCGTAGCTGCTCATGCGGACACCTGCCGTTGGGAGAACACTTTGCCCAGCACGTGTTCGCGGGTTTCGATAAAACGCGGGTCGGACTTGATCGCCCGCGCCGACTCACCGGCGGCGTAGCGTTGGCCGAAGTCCAGGCTCAGGCGTTCGACGATCTGGCCGGGGTTGGGCGCCAGCAGGATCAGGTCGGTGGCGAGAAATACCGCCTCTTCGATGTCGTGGGTAATCAGGAACACCGGCTTGGCCGTGCGCCGCCAGACTTGCAGCAGCAGCTCCTGCATCTGTTCGCGGGTGAAGGCATCGAGGGCGCCGAAGGGTTCATCCATCAGCAACACACGAGGGTCGGCTGCCAGGGCGCGGGCTAGGCCGACACGCTGCTTCTGGCCGCCGGAAAGCTGCCAGATGCGGCGGCTGTCGAAACCGGCCAGGTCGACCAGCGCGAGCATTTCCCGGGCGCGCACTTCGCGTTGTGCCTTGGGCACGCCGGCCAGCTCCAGGCCGAAGCCGACATTGGCCAGCACGTCCTGCCAGGGCAGCAGGGCGTCGTCCTGGAACACCACGCCGCGCTCGGCGCTGGGGCCTTTGACCGGCACGCCATCGAGGGTGATGCGCCCGGCAGACGGTTCGACAAAGCCGGCAATCAGGTTCAACAGCGAAGTCTTGCCACTGCCGGACGGACCGAGGGCCACCAGCAATTGCTGGGGCCCCAGGTCGAGTGAGATGTCGGACAGTACCGGTTCTGTGGCGCCTGGGTACTGTGCGCTGATGCGCTCCAGCTGTAGCAAGGCCATCGCAATGAACTCCTGATCAGTTAGTAATGAACTTGGCGCTGACGTAAGGGGCGTAATCCGGCAGCACGGCTTCGACCTTGCCTTGTTCCTTCAGGAACGCTGCGGTATCGGTCACGGCCTTGGTAGTCGGTGCGCCCAGCAGGGTCACCTGGTCAGCGGCCAGCGGGTAGACGTTGCCTCGCAGCAGCAAGGGGATGTCACTGGCCTTGGCGCCGGAGAGCTTGACCAGTTTGTCGACGTTGCCTTTGTCGGCGAGCCAGGCTTGTGGGTCTTTGCGGTAAGCGGCGTAGGCGTCCAGGGTGACTTTGGCGAACGCGGTGACGATTTCCGGGTGCTTCTCGGCGAAGTCCTTACGCACGATCCAGGCATCGAAGGTCGGCGCGCCGAACTTGGCCAGTTCGCCGGAGGTTATCAGCACCTTGCCGTTCTCCTTGGCGACGCCCAGGGCGGGGTCCCACACGTAAGTCGCGTCGATATCGCCACGCTTCCAGGCGGCGATGATGGCCGGTGGCGCGAGGTTGAGGATGGTCACTTTGGCCGGGTCGATGTTCCAGTGCTTCAGCGCGGCCAGCAGGCTGTAGTGCCCGGTGGACACGAACGGCACGGCGATTTTCTTGCCGATCAGGTCCTGCGGGCTGTTGATCCCCGAACCGTTGCGCGCCACCAGGGCTTCGGCGCCGCCGATCTGGGTGGCGACGAGGAAGGTTTCCACCGGCACTTTGCGGGTGATGGCAGCGGTCAGCGGGCTGGAACCGAGGTAGCCGATCTGTACGTCGCCGGAAGCGATGGCGGCGATGATGTCGGCGCCATTGTCGAATTTGCGCCAGTCAATCTTGGCGTTGGTGGCTTTTTCATAGGCGCCATCGGCCTGGGCGACTTTGGCCGGGTCCACGGTGGTCTGGTAAGCGATGGTCACATCCGCCGCCTGGGCAAACAGGCTGGCACCGGCCAGGGACAATGCGGCCAAGAGGCGCAGAGGGATTAGCAGTTTCAAGGGGAAGCTCCTCAATCAGGCGGCCGAGGGTCGGCGTGTGAGGAGACTAAATGATCTAAGAATCCGAAAATAAATAACATTTTCGAATTAGCTTATGAGAAGAAAAGTGGAATTCGGTCCTCAGGCTGAGGGGAGCAACTGTGGGAGCTGGCTTGCCTGCGATGCACACAACTCGGTATTCCAGATAGACCGAGCTGATGCTATCGCGGGCAAGCCAGCTCCCATAGGGGGCCGCGTAAGGCTTTAGTTGCTGATGGCGAGAATGCTGGCCTGGTACGACCCAACAAACACATCGAAATCGCCCACTTCGTTCTGCTCCAACTCAGCTTGCTGCGCCAGCGAGGTCCGTGCCAGCTCCTCAAAGCGCGCCTGCTCTTCAGCCGGCAACGGCTCCTTACGGAAATGCTCGGCGTGCAACTGGCTCTGGTGCAGGGAGAACTGCGCAAAACTTTCTTTGCGCTCGGCCATCGCCGCCAGCACTTGGGCCGAGGGTGTCAGGGACGGGTCCTTGACCTTGGCCATCTGAGCGTCCAGCGCCTGGCTGTGCTCGGTAATGCCCTGGCTCTCATCCAGCAAGGCAGCCAGCGGTGCAATCTGTTCCAGCAGCTCGGCAGCCCATTCCTTCATGTCCACCGCCTGGCCTTGGCGCTGCAATTGCAGGCCTGGACGGCGGCCTTCCTTGACCACGCTGAGGAAGTTGGACGTGGCGTTGCCGCACTCGTTGTCGGCGAACAGCGGACTGTCGTTCAGCGCGCAGTACAGCAGGAAGGCGTCGAGGAAACGCGATTCCGGCAGGTCGATGCCCATCGGCAGGAACGGGTTGATGTCCAGGCAGCGCACTTCGATGTACTGGATACCACGGGCCATCAGCGCCTGGATCGGCCGCTCGCCGGTGTAGGTCACACGCTTGGGGCGGATGTTGGAGTAGTACTCGTTTTCGATCTGCAGGATGTTGGTGTTGAGCTGCACCCACTCACCATCCTTGTGGGTGCCGACTTCGACGTACGGCGCGTAGGGCGTTGCCACCGCTTCGCGCAGGCTGTCGGTGTAGCTGCTCAAGTCGTTGTAGCACGGCGTGAGGCCGGCCTGGGCGTTGCTCTGGTAACCCAGGTCGCTCATGCGCAGGCTGGTGGCATACGGCAGGTACAGGGTGTCGGCGTCCAAGACTTCCAGCTGGTGCGAACGACCGCGCAGGAAGCCGGCGTCCAGCGCTGGGGAGGCACCGAACAGGTACATCAACAGCCAGCTGTAGCGACGGAAATTACGGATCAACGCGATATACGCGGTGGACTGGTAGTCGCGGTCGGTGCCGACGAAACCTTCAGTCTCCTTGAGCAATGGCCACAACGCTTCCGGCAGGGAAAAGTTGTAGTGGATGCCGGCGATGCATTGCATGGTCTTGCCGTAACGCAGGGCCAGGCCCTTGCGGTACACGTACTTGAGCTGGCCGATATTGGAGGTGCCGTAGTAGGCAATCGGAATATCTTCTTCGGCCGGCAACGGGCACGGCATTGAGGGGCTCCACAGGTATTCGCTGCCGAGCTTGGTGTAGGCAAAGCGGTGGATCTTGTCCAGGCTGCTCAGGGTATCGGCCGGGTTGGGCAGGGCGGGAGTGATGAACTCCAGCAGCGATTCCGAGTAGTCGGTGGTGATCTGTTCATGGGTCAACGCGGCGCCCAGGGCTTCCGGGTGCGGCGTTTGCGCCAGTCGACCCTCACTGGTGACACGCAGGCATTCGCGCTCGATGCCGTGCAAGCACTGCTCTAGCAGGGAGAGGTGTTCGCGCTTGCCGAGCAGGGCCAGGCGGCGGTTGAGAAGTTCGCTCAAGTTGGATTCCTTCACGCGTCAGTCGCCCCAATATGGGGGTGGGCAGGACGGTCTACAAGGGTGAAGTTGAAACTGGCGTTATCGCCTGGTTTTGAGTCGATTTGACCCGCCTTTAAAAAGCCTACTTCACTCCATGAATTGGGCTATAGCGTGGCAAGAAAATTCCGACGCTGTTGTCGCAGCGCCGAAATTAACTCAAATCGAGGGTGGGGAGCTATAGGACAGCGAAGGTGCCCTGTGCTTTTGCGACAAGTCTTTCTTCCTGGTACACGTCTGCCTCGACCACCAGGGTGCGGCGGCCCGCATGAATTACCCGGCTGGTGCACAGCACGTCTCCGTCAGACACGGCACGGATGTAGTTGATCTTGCACTCGATGGTCGCGCTCTGCTGGTCGAAACCATGGGAGCTGGAACAGGCCAGCCCCATCGTAATGTCCACCAGGCTGAAAATCGCCCCACCATGGAGCTTGCCCGCGCGGTTGCGCAGTTGCGGCTCCAGGGTCAGGGCCACCTCGGCGACGCCTTCCTCAAGGCGTTGCAGGCGGCAGCCGATCAGTTCGCTGAACGCGCTATGGGTCAAGCCGGCCGGGATTTCCATCAACGTTTCTTCAACTGTTTGGCGTTGGCGAACAGCGAGGCCATGGCGTTGTTGCTTGGGGCTGCCGTGGCGGTTTCCTTGCGCGGTGCATGGTTTTGCGACTGGCGCGGCGCCGAGCCTGGGCGTGCGCCACGGGCACCGTCGATTTTCTCGCCAGGGGTGTCGCTCATGCGCATCGACAGGCCGACGCGTTTGCGTGGGATGTCGACTTCCATGACCTTGACCTTGACCACGTCACCGGCTTTAACCGCTTCCCGTGGGTCCTTGATGAATTTCTCCGAAAGCGCAGAGATATGCACCAAACCGTCCTGATGCACGCCGATGTCCACAAACGCGCCGAAGTTGGTCACGTTGGTGACCACACCTTCCAGGATCATGCCCAGTTGCAGGTCCTTGAGGTCTTCGACACCGTCCTGGAACTCGGCGGTCTTGAACTCGGGACGTGGGTCGCGGCCAGGTTTTTCCAGCTCTTGCAGGATGTCGGTGATGGTCGGCACACCGAAGGTTTCGTCGGTGTACTTCTTGGGATCCAGGCGCTTGAGGAACGCGGCGTCGCCGATCAGCGAGCGGATGTCGCGGTCAGTCTCGGCGGCGATGCGTTGCACCAGCGGATAGGCTTCCGGGTGAACCGCCGAGGCGTCCAGCGGGTTATCGCCGTTCATCACGCGTAGGAAGCCGGCGGCTTGTTCGAAGGTTTTTTCACCCAGGCGTGCGACTTTTTTCAGCGCTGCACGGGTCTTGAACGCGCCGTTTTCATCACGGTGGCTGACAATGTTCTGCGCCAGGGTGGCGTTGAGGCCGGAAATACGCGCCAGCAGCGCCACGGAGGCGGTGTTCACGTCGACGCCGACGGCGTTTACGCAGTCTTCCACGACCGCATCCAGGCCACGCGCCAGTTTCAGTTGCGACACGTCGTGCTGGTACTGGCCGACGCCAATGGATTTAGGGTCGATCTTCACCAGTTCGGCCAGCGGGTCCTGCAGGCGGCGGGCGATGGACACCGCGCCACGGATCGACACGTCGAGGTCCGGGAATTCCTTGGACGCCAGTTCCGACGCCGAATACACCGAAGCACCGGCCTCGGAGACCATGACCTTGGTCATCTTCATGGCTGGGTACTTTTTGATCAGCTCGGCGGCCAGCTTGTCGGTCTCGCGGCTGGCGGTGCCGTTGCCGATGGCGATCAGGTCCACCGCGTGCTTGGCGCACAGGGCGGCGAGAATCGCCAGGGTCTGGTCCCACTTGTTGTGCGGCACATGCGGATACACAGTGGCGTGGTCCAGCAGCTTGCCGGTGGAGTCGACCACGGCAACCTTGCAGCCAGTGCGCAGGCCGGGGTCGAGGCCCAGGGTCGCGCGCGGGCCGGCCGGGGCGGCCAGCAGCAGGTCGTGCAGGTTGTGGGCGAACACGTTGATCGCCTCGGTTTCGGCGCCGTCGCGCAACTCACCCAGCAGGTCGGTTTCCAGGTGGGTGTAGAGCTTGACCTTCCAGGTCCAGCGCACCACTTCACCCAGCCACTTGTCCGCAGGACGGTTCTGGTTCTGGATGCCGAATTGTTGCCCGATCATGCCTTCGCACGGGTGCATGGTGCCCGGCAATTCGTCGCCGACCTTCAGTGCAGAGCTGAGAATGCCCTCGTTGCGGCCACGGAAAATGGCCAGCGCGCGGTGGGACGGCATGCTCTTGAGCGGCTCGTCATGTTCGAAGTAATCGCGGAACTTGGCGCCTTCTTCCTCTTTGCCGGCGATGACGCGGGCACTGAGAATGGCTTCCTGCTTCAGGTAGTTGCGCAGTTTTTCCAACAGGCTGGCGTCTTCGGCGAAGCGCTCCATGAGGATGTACTTGGCGCCTTCGAGGGCCGCCTTGACGTCGGCGACGCCTTTTTCGGCGTCGATGAAGCGTGCGGCTTCGGCTTCCGGGGTCAGCGAAGGGTCGTTGAACAGGCCGTCCGCCAGCTCGCCCAGGCCGGCTTCCAGGGCGATCTGGCCCTTGGTGCGGCGCTTCTGTTTGTACGGCAGGTAAAGGTCTTCGAGGCGGGTCTTGGTGTCGGCGAGCTTGATGTCGCGCTCGAGTTGCGGGGTCAACTTGCCTTGTTCCTCGATGCTGGCGAGGATGCTGATGCGCCGTTCGTCGAGTTCTCGCAGGTAGCGCAGGCGCTCTTCCAGGTGACGCAGTTGGGTGTCGTCGAGGCTGCCGGTCACTTCTTTACGGTAACGGGCGATGAAGGGCACCGTGGAGCCTTCATCCAGTAGAGCGACGGCCGCTTCGACCTGTTGTGGGCGTACACCGAGTTCCTCGGCGATGCGGCTGTTGATGCTGTCCATAAAACCACCTGAAATTCTGAAAAGCAGCTCGCAGGCCCGGAAAACAAGGCCTTGGGAGGCTGGTTGAGCGGCCCGACTGGCGCCGCTGCCTGGGTCAAGAGGCAGCCTATTGACCCTCGAAACCTAAAAAATCACGACACGCGGGTAAAAAAAGCCCCGGCAGCAAGCAGTAACGATCTGACGTTGCCCTGCACGGCGGCGGCGCATTATAACCAGCGTTCTGTCCTTGAGGGGGATTGCGCCAACGGTTGTAGGGCGCGGGTTCGCTGGCGGTAGAGGAAAAATCTGCTAACAATGCACACGGTGCGTATAACGGCAGCTAGGCCATAATGCGCGCCGAGATAAGAGGAGCATCCAATGAGCAGCACTGCACAAACTGCTGAAGGCGAAAAAATTCTCATCGTTGATGACGATCCGGGGCTGAGCAGCCTGCTGGAGCGTTTCTTCAACTCCAAGGGCTACCGTGCCCGCGCGGTGCCGAACACCGAGCAGATGGACCGCCTGCTGGGGCGTGAAGTATTCAACCTGGTCGTACTCGACCTGATGCTGCCCGGCGAAGACGGCCTGACCGCCTGCAAACGCCTGCGCGGCGCGAATAACCAGATTCCAATCATCATGCTCACCGCCAAGGGCGACGAGCTGAGCCGCATCAAGGGCCTCGAGCTGGGCGCCGATGACTACCTGGCCAAGCCGTTCAACCCTGACGAGTTGATGGCACGGGTCAAAGCCGTACTGCGTCGCCAGGCACCGCCGGTTCCGGGCGCGCCGGGCAGCGAAGACGAAAGCGTCACCTTTGGCGACTACGAACTGTCGCTGGCGACCCGCGAGCTCAAGCGTGGCGATGAAGTGCACATGCTGACCACCGGCGAATTCGCCGTGCTCAAGGCGCTGGTGATGAACGCTCGCCAACCGCTGACCCGCGACAAGCTGATGAACCTGGCCCGTGGCCGGGAATGGGATGCCTTGGAGCGTTCCATCGACGTGCAGATTTCCCGTCTGCGCCGGATGATCGAGCCGGATCCGTCCAAGCCGCGGTACATCCAGACGGTCTGGGGCGTGGGTTATGTGTTTGTGCCGGATGGCAATAAAACCAGTTGACCGATGATTTGCAGGGGCGGGACTCCCGGTGTTTGACTCCATGAGGGTCGACGGGATGCCCGGCGTCTGCAATTCTGCGAGCGCCGCTCGTTCCTGCAAGGTGTCTAGCTGTCTTCTATGAAAACCCCGCTGTGGTTCCCGCAAAGTTTCTTCTCCCGCACCCTTTGGCTGGTGCTGATCGTCGTTCTGTTTTCCAAGGCCCTCACGCTGGTTTATCTGTTGATGAACGAGGACGTACTGGTGGATCGACAATATGCCCATGGTGTCGCCTTGACCTTGCGCGCCTACTGGGCCGTAGACCCTGAGAACCGCGAAAAGGTGGCGAAGGCGTCGACGTTGATTCGCGTCCAGGGGGCCGGTGTGCCGGAAGGCGAGCAGCATTGGCCTTACAGTGAGATCTACCAGCGCCAGATGCGCGATGAACTTGGAGAGGACACCGAAGTTCGCCTGCGCATGCATGTTTCGCCTGCACTGTGGGTGAGGGCGCCGAGCCTGGGAGATGCCTGGATCAAGGTGCCGCTTTACCCGCACCCGCTGCGCGGGCAGAAAATTTGGAACGTGTTGGGCTGGTTCCTGGCGATTGGGCTGCTTTCAACCGCATCGGCGTGGATCTTCGTGCGCCAGCTCAATCAGCCGCTCAAACGCCTTGTGTTTGCCGCCCGCCAACTGGGCCAGGGCCGTAGCGTGCGCCTGCCCGTCAGCGATACGCCCAGTGAGATGACCGAGGTGTACGGCGCGTTCAACCAGATGGCGGAGGACGTCGAACAGGCCGGCCGCGAGCGCGAGCTGATGCTGGCGGGGGTGTCCCACGACTTACGTACCCCGTTGACGCGACTGCGCTTGTCGCTGGAGTTGATGGGCAGCCATACCGACCTCACCGATGACATGGTTCGCGACATTGAGGACATGGACGCGATTCTCGACCAGTTCCTGGCGTTCATCCGCGATGGCCGCGATGAAGTGGTGGAAGAAGTCGACCTGACCGACCTGGTGCGAGAGGTGGTGGCGCCCTACAACCAGAACGGTGAACAGGTGCGCATGCGCCTGGAGCCGATCCAGCCGTTTGCGTTGCGTCGGGTTTCGATGAAGCGCCTGTTGAACAACCTGATCGGCAACGCCCTGCACCACGCCGGTTCCGATGTGGAAGTGGCGGCGTATGTGTCTGGCGACAGCGCTGCGCCGTATGTGGTGCTGAGCGTGATGGACCGTGGCGCAGGCATCGACCCGGATGAGTTGGAAGGCATCTTCAACCCCTTTACCCGTGGCGACCGTGCCCGGGGTGGCAAGGGGACCGGCCTGGGGTTGGCGATTGTGCGGCGGATTGCCTCGATGCATGGCGGCAATGTTGAGCTGCGTAATCGCGAAGAGGGTGGCCTTGAAGCGCGGGTACGCTTGCCGCTTGGGCTGATGCTACCCCGAGACGCGGTCTAAGCAAGAACGTAGGCCATAGTTGGGAGCGGGCTTGCTGTGGTGAGCGGGCTTGCCCCGCGCCGGACTGCGTAGCAGTCCCATTGGACCGGGGTGCCCCCAGCCGGGGACACCCCCCCCCACCACAGCAACCCCGCTCCCACATTGGCTGTTCGGTGTTTCAAACGCCGTGCTGTATCAGCCCTTGCCCTTGGTCCGGGTCATATTCGGCCCACCATTCTTCTCCAAATGCTGAATGATGATCCCCGCGACATCCTTGCCGGTGGTGGTCTCAATCCCTTCCAGGCCCGGCGATGAGTTCACCTCCATCACCAGCGGCCCATGGTTGGATCGCAGGATATCCACGCCCGCCACGGCCAACCCCATCACCTTGGCTGCTCGCAATGCGGTCATGCGCTCTTCCGGGGTGATCTTGATCAGGCTGGCGCTGCCGCCACGGTGCAGGTTGGAGCGGAACTCACCCGGCTTGGCCTGGCGCTTCATCGCCGCAATCACCTTGTCGCCCACCACGAAGCAGCGGATATCCGCACCGCCGGCTTCCTTGATGTATTCCTGCACCATGATGTTCTGCTTGAGGCCCATGAATGCCTCGATCACGGACTCCGCCGCTGTCGCGGTTTCACACAGCACTACGCCGATACCTTGGGTGCCTTCCAGCACCTTGATCACCAGCGGTGCGCCATTGACCATGTCGATCAGGTCGGGGATATCGTCGGGGGAGTGGGCAAAGCCGGTCACGGGCAGGCCGATCCCGCGGCGCGACAGCAGCTGCAACGAGCGCAACTTGTCTCGCGAGCGAGCAATGGCAACCGATTCGTTAAGGGGAAACACCCCCATCATTTCAAACTGGCGCAACACTGCGCAGCCATAGAACGTCACCGAAGCACCGATACGGGGGATCACCGCATCAAACCCCTCCAGCGGCTTGCCCCGGTAGTGGATCTGCGGCTTGTGGCTGGCAATGTTCATATAGGCACGCAACGTGTCGATCACCACCATTTCGTGGCCACGTTCGGTGCCGGCCTCAACCAGGCGGCGGGTGGAATACAGACGCGGGTTTCGCGACAGCACAGCAATCTTCATGCAGCACCTGGGGCAGAAATAGTAGAGACCGGGAACACCGGCTTGTCTTGAACGTACTTGATGCCGGGATTGACCACCAACTGGCCGTCAATCAAGGCTTTGGAACCCAGCAACAAGCGGTAACGCATGGCTTTGCGGCAGGCCAGGGTGAATTCCACCCGCCATACCCGATCCCCCAGCGCCAGCGTGGTGCTGATGACGTAGCGCACCTGCGCATGGCCGTTGGAGCTCTTGATGGTTTTCATCGTCACCAGGGGTGCTTCGCAGCGACGGTGACGCAGTTGCACCACGCTGCCCAGGTGCGCAGTAAAACGCACCCACTGCTCACCGTCGCGCTCAAACGGCTCGATATCGGTGGCGTGCAGGCTTGAGGTGCTGGCGCCGGTGTCGATCTTTGCGCGCAGGCCTGCCACCCCCAGGTCGGGGAGTGCCACCCACTCACGCAGACCCACAACGGTCAAATGGTCAAATGTCTTCAATATGGGTAACCGATCAATTCGCCCAGGCCTGAGGGGAAACCTCGGCCAGGGCCTTGAATGCAGGCTTGGCGAACCAATAGCCCTGCATCAGAAAAATTCCGCAGTCGGACAGGAAGTCACGCTCGCCGGCACTTTCGATGCCTTCGGCGATGACAGTAACCCCCAACTGCTCACAGATTGTGACAATCCCCTGGACGATGACCTGACGAACACGATCCTGATCGACATCGCGAATCAGCGCCATGTCGAGTTTGATCAAGTCAGGTTGGAAATCGGCCAGCAGGTTCAGCCCCGAATAGCCCGCGCCGAAATCGTCGATGGCGGTCTTGAAGCCGAATTCGCGGTATTCACGCAGAATATTCGTCAAATGGCGATAGTTATCTACGTGCTCGCTTTCGAGGGTCTCGAAAATCAGCTGGTTCAACGGAAAATTATGCGCGCGAGCCGCCTCCAGGGTACTACGGATGCACAATTCCGGACGGTACACGGCATTGGGCATGAAGTTGATCGAAAGGTGGGTTTGCATGCCCAGGGCTGCTGCCCCGGCAATCGCCTGGGTTCGACAGCGTTGGTCGAAGCGGTAGCGGTTGCTTTCGTTGACCTGGTCGAGCACCGACAGTGCCCCTTCGCCGTGGGTGCCACGCACCAGCGCCTCGTGGGCAAAGATCGAATGATCCCGCAGGTCTACGATAGGCTGGTAAGCGAATGCAAAATCGAACCCGAGGGGCTCGCTTTGCTGGCAACCCACGCAGCGCTGGTTGGGCGAGGTGAGTGAAAGGGGGAATTCGGTCACAGCATATCCTCGCAAAAACAGGGTGCTACCTGGCGTATCTTAGGTGAGCCTTGGGGTTTATGCGTCGAAGGGTTTCAACGGTAAAGTTGCGACATTTTTCAGAGCGAGGAATTCAAGTGGCTCAAAAGCAGGAAGAGGAAGAAAAGGTCCGTCTGGACAAGTGGCTATGGGCGGCGCGTTTCTATAAAACCCGTGCCCTGGCGAAGGCCGCTATCGAGAGCGGCAAGGTGCATCATCGTGGCGAGCGCTGCAAGCCAGGCAAAGAGCCACGTGTCGGTGATGAGTTGCAGATTCGTACCGGCTTTGACGAAAAGACTGTCGTGGTTCAGGCGCTTTCCATCGTTCGTCGTGGAGCGCCTGAAGCCCAGGCGCTGTACACAGAGACCGAGGCCAGTATCGCCAAGCGCGAAAATGCGGCGGCCATGCGCAAAGCGGGCGCCACCGGTATGACCACCGATGGCAAACCGAGCAAGAAACAGCGCCGCGATCTGTTCAAGTTTCGCGGCAGCGGCAATGACGACTAGCCTGAGTCGAATGAGCCTTTGTGGTGAGCGGACTTGTCCCGCGCTGGAGTGCGCAGCGCTCCCGCTTTTTGAGGCCGCTCCGCAGCCCAGCGCGAGCAAGCTCGCTCACCACAAATTATTGCGCAGTTCTAACGACGCTCATTCGCCCGACGATTGGTAGGCGTGCAGCCAGCCCGAACACCGGCGCCGTGAGCCGCAGCAACCCCGCCGACACCTTCGCCGCGAACGGCGTGTAATACCCCCACCCCAGCGCCAATAGCGCCAACAACACACCGCCGATGTAGTCGTCCTGCCCCCAATGGGCGCCGGCCACCAGGCGCGGCATCATGAACAGCAGCGCCAGACCCCAGATCACCAGCACCTGGCCAATCCGTTGGGCGAACACTGTCATGAACATGCCCCAGATCAACAAGACCGAAGCATGATCCCCCGGGAAGCTCTGGCTCGAACGGTCCTTCAACTCCCACGTCTTCTCCAGCCCCGGGAAGTAGTCGCTCATCTGGATCGCCCCGCTGATCACCATCGACGGGCTGCTGTGTTGCCAGCCCATCTGCGCCGCGAGTTTGGAAAACAGCATGCGGATAAACAACAACAGCAGCAGAACCCCGATAAAACCTAACAAAGCCTGGCGCACCTGCACGGCCTTGAACACCCAGTCACCGCGAATCAGCAGCGCCAGCAGAATCACCCCGACCACTGCATCAAAAGGTCGCAAGCTGGCTACAGCCCACACATGCAACCATGTCGAGTTGGTCGCCAGCGGATCATTGAGCAGGTGAAACAGCCACTCGTCGAAAATCACACACAGCATCTGGCCCGTGGGCCACAGCCAAAAACACAGCAGTCCGATAGCGAGTAGATTGCAAAGAGCCCATCGCCGGAGGTTCCACTTGGCTTGGAACAAACCCGGATTGTTCATAAACTGTCCCTCTTCGCTCTATGAAGCTCTCTGTTTCCAGGAGAAAGCCGCACCAATATGGTGCTAAAGCGTTTAATTCTATAAACCTTGTAATCAATTTGTCATCAATTCAGATACCCAGACCTATGACTGATCTACCGGATACCGACTTCACCCAACGCTTCATCTTCGACGAGACCGACGCCCGCGGCGAACTGGTCTCGCTGGAGCGCAGCTATGCCGAAGTCCTCGCCAAGCACCCCTATCCGGAGCCGGTCGCACAACTGCTCGGCGAGTTGATGGCGGCGGCAGCGTTGCTGGTAGGCACCATGAAGTTCGACGGTTTGCTGATCCTGCAGGCACGCTCCGAAGGGCCAGTGCCGATGCTGATGATCGAATGCTCCAGCGAGCGTGAAATCCGTGGGCTGGCCCGTTACGACGCCGATCAGATTGCTCCGGACGCGACCTTGTCCGACCTGATGGCCAACGGCGTGCTGGCGATTACCGTCGATCCGACTGAAGGCCAGCGCTACCAGGGTATCGTCGATCTGGACGGCGAAACCCTGTCGGACTGCTTCACCAACTATTTCGTGATGTCCCAGCAGGTGGGCACCAAGTTCTGGCTCAACGCCGACGGCAAGCGCGCCCGTGGCCTGCTGTTGCAGCAATTGCCGGCCGACCGCATCAAGGATGACGATGAACGCACCGACAGCTGGCGCAAGCTGACCGCCCTGGCCGGCACCCTGACGGCTGAAGAGCTGCTGGGCCTGGACAACGAAACCATCCTGCACCGTCTGTACCACGAAGAAGCCGTGCGGCTGTTCGACGCACAGGGCCTGCGCTTTCATTGCAGCTGCTCCCGCGAGCGCTCGGCGAACGCGTTGGCTAGCCTGGGCCTGGAAGATGCGCAGGAATTGGTCGTGGAGCATGGTGGCCATATCGAGATCGACTGCCAGTTCTGCAACCAGCGCTATCTGTTCGACGCGGCTGATGTAGCCCAATTGTTCGCCGGTGCAGGCATCGACACCCCTTCCGACACCCGCCACTAAAACGTTTAAGCACAGGTGAATCACCTGACAAATGCCGGATTAGCGCTGTTCTGACGGGAGGGCCCTACTCTTTTTGGGCTTTTCTGGCATAATCCGGCCCACTTTTTTCGCGGTAGTAGTGCGCAACTTTCTACTACAAAACGTTTGGAGCACTCGGCCATAGGCCGACGGGGAACCTCATGACGCAAGCCAATAACGCCGTATACACCGATCTGAGTGTTGACGATCTGGTCAAAGAAGCCCTGCAGCGCGGTGAAGGCGTGCTTGCCGATACTGGCGCGCTGGTTGTCGAAACCGGTCATCGTACCGGCCGTTCGCCAGTCGACCGTTTCATCGTTGAAGAGCCTTCCACCCAGGACTCCATTGCCTGGGGCCCGATCAACCGCAAGTTCCCGGCCGACAAGTTCGATGCCCTGTGGGCGCGCGTCGAGGCGTTCAACAACGCGCAAGAGCATTTCGTTTCCCATGTTCACGTAGGGGCTGCCGAAGACCACTACCTGGCCGTGAAAATGACCACCCAGACTGCGTGGCAGAACCTGTTCGGTCGTTGCCTGTTCATCAACCCGGCCCAGTACAACCCGGCCGGTCGTGAAGAGTGGCAAGTGCTCAACGTGGCCAATTTCGAATGCGTGCCAGAGCGTGACGGTACCAACTCCGACGGTTGCGTGATCCTCAACTTCGCACAGAAAAAAGTCCTGATCGCCGGCATGCGTTACGCCGGTGAGATGAAGAAAGCCATGTTCTCGGTGCAGAACTTCCTGCTGCCGGCTTCCGACGTACTGCCAATGCACTGCGCCGCCAACATTGGCGAAGCAGGCGACGTGACCTTGTTCTTCGGCCTGTCGGGCACTGGCAAGACCACCCTGTCCGCCGACGAGAGCCGTTACCTGATCGGTGACGACGAACACGGCTGGGGTGAAGGCGTGGTGTTCAACATCGAAGGCGGTTGCTATGCCAAGTGCATCGACCTGTCCGAGAAGAACGAGCCGGTCATCTGGAAAGCCATCAAGCACGGCGCGGTGCTGGAAAACGTCGTGATCGACGACGCCAAGCACGCCGACTACACCAACGTCAGCCTGACCCAGAACAGCCGCGCGGCCTACCCACTTGAGCACGTTGCCAAGCGTTCAGAGAAGAACCTGGGCGGCGAGCCAAACGCTGTGATCTTCCTGACCTGCGACCTGACCGGCGTACTGCCGCCCGTGTCGATCCTCAGCGAAGAACAAGCGGCCTACCACTTCCTGTCCGGCTACACCGCACTGGTGGGTTCGACCGAAATGGGTTCCGGCGGCGGCATCAAGTCGACCTTCTCCACCTGCTTCGGCGCACCGTTCTTCCCGCGTCCGGCTGGCGAATACGCTGAGCTGCTGATCAAGCGCATCCGTGGCTTCGGCTCCAAGGTCTACCTGGTCAACACCGGCTGGACCGGCGGCGGCTACGGCGTCGGCAAGCGCTTCAACATCCCGACCACTCGCGGCGTGATCGCAGCGATCCAGAGCGGCGCGTTGATCGGTGCAGAAACCGAACACCTCGACACCATCAACCTCGACGTACCGCTGGCTGTACCAGGCGTCGAGACTGGCCTGTTGAACCCACGTAATACCTGGGCCGACAAGGCAGCCTACGACGAAGCGGCGAAGGCGCTGGCCGGCCTGTTCATCGAAAACTTCAAGAAGTTTGAAGTGAGCGATGCGATCAAGGCTGCGGGTCCTAAGTTGTAAGCTTCGAGCGTTGTGAAAAAGCCGCCCCTAGTGGGCGGCTTTTTTGTGGGCGCAATTTTAGTCGGCGATATGCAAGACCACGGCGCCGACCAGTACCAGCACAACCCCCAGCGCTTGCACCGCCGACAACCGTTCCTTGAAAAACACAAAGCCCAGAATCGCCGCAATCCCGCCCGACAACGTGCTGATCACCGTCACCACTGAAACCGACCCCGCCATAGCGCCCCACGAGAACGCCGAGAACCCACCCAGGTTCATCAAGCTCGCCCCCGTCAACGTCGCGCAGTTTTTCAGCGGTGGGATTTTCAGGCCGTCCTTGATCTTCAGCACCATCACCACCAGTACGCACAGGCCCACCAGGTAACCCAGCCACAGCATGGTGATCGGCCCCAGCGCCGGCAGTGTGTAGCGGCCCTGCAGCCAGAAGCTGGTGCCGTACAGCAAGGCGGCAAGCATGGCGTAGGCGATGGACAGGCGTGGGTTGTTGTGGGGGACGCCGTTGTCCTTGTGGAGGCTGGAAAGGGTCACGCCGATGACGCACAGGGCGATGCAGCCCAGTTGCGTCAGGTTGATGTGTTCGCCACTGGCCCAGGACAGCAGTGTGGTGACGACGCCGTAGGACGTCACCAGCGGCGCCACGATGGCGGCCTTGCCCAATGCGAAGGCCTTGGACAGGGCGAGGGCGCCGGACACGGTGAGCAAGGCCGCAGCGATGCCCAACAGCCAGGCGCTCAGTGGGGCCTCGAGCGACTTGAACAGGAAGCTTGGAAGCATGACCAGCAGCAGGGTCATGATCAGGAGCCCCAACGCTTGCCCGAAGTAAACCGCACGTTTAACGCCTACGGCGCGGGCGTTGAGACCCACGAGAAAATCCGTGCCGCCCCAGAGCAGGGCAGCCAGCAGGCCCATTGTTACGTCCATGTAAGGTCCTTTGAAGGCTTGATTTCCTGTAGGCGCCCGGCTTGCAAGGGGCGGCGTGTCAGCTCAGGTTTTCCAGCGTCTGCGTGTCCCAGCTGTGGGTCTTGATGGCCAGGTAAAGCATGCCGATGGTGAGCGGCACTTTTTCGCCGCGCCCCTTGGACCGGCGTTTGAGGAACACATCGAACACCGGCGGGTTGAAGTAACGATAAGTGTCGTAGTCGCCCAGGTCGAGGGCAAATGCCTGTTCCAGCGCTTCCATCAGTTGCTTGGCGTCGCTGCCGTCACAGCCGAGGTCGAAGTTGAGTGAGGTTTGCAGGCGGATCGTCTTGTGTTTCGGCAGGCCGATTTCTTCATGCAGCAGTTGCAGGAGTTGCTGCATGACGGGGTCTTCGGGGAGGTTGGGGGCGAGGTTCATGGTGGGGGCACGCAGGAGTAGTTGAGAGGGCTTAATGCGCCTGTGGCGGAATTTGTTGCGAGTGATGAAGAGTGCCAAGCCTATCAAGATTAGGGCCAGAGGTAGGAGCTGGATGTTGAGGATGGCCACATGGGGTCGCCACAACAACAGGACTAACCCCGTTACGATGAAGGTCGCGGCGAAACGCTTTCTGAGCGTGCAGACAGTGATTTTGAAATACAGGAGTAGATGGAGGGCAAAGAACAGCGCTGCTTGTAGGTAAAGCCATTCACTATGGTTCATTTAAATGCACGTGCATTGAGAGGCATGAACGCTGAAGTCTTTGCATCTAGCAAGCCAAGAGCAGCGCGTGCATTGTGGTCGCGGGGCATCACGGTGAAGCGGCCCACTATGAAGGTGATCCCGTATTGGCTGATGTATTGAGTCTTTTCTATGTTCACGGTGTTTTTGCCGAGACAGTGGTGAGAGCGCTATTTTCATTCAGCTGTGGGTAATTTCTATAGGGGGGTGAGCGGCTGTTTTGTGCAGTTTGGGAAGAGGATGTCGTAGTGCGTGGAGGTTTCTTACAACGGTTTCCGGCATTTGTGGCTTGGCAGCGACTCAACAGGCAAAACTGAGCAAATGTGGGAGTCGGCGTGCCCGCGAGACGGTGTGCCGGGTATGGAAATGTTGCCTGATGCGACGTAGTCGCAGGCATGTTGAATCGTCGTAAGATCTAACCGTTTGTAATTTCGCTCAAGCACCGACAGGCCGACTCACACACCGCTCAAAAATCGACTCCAGCCCCCGGTAGTCACACGCCACCGCGTCAATATTCGCCGGTACCCACGCCGCGTGTTTCACCAACCACCAGTTCACCGAAAATCCCGCATTCACGATGATCTGTTCAAACAGAATCCGCTGCGCCCGGCCATTGCCTTCGCGGAAAGGGTGGATGACGTTGAGGTCGCCGTAGGCTTCGGCAATCTGCCTGACCAACTCGGCCTGACTCGCGCCGACATACCAGTTCGCCTCTTCCATGTGCCGGACGATTTTAGCCGCCTCCGGTGGAATGCGTTCCGGGGTGCAGAACAAGGTGTCGCCTTTCTGGATGTTGACGCTGCGTAACTCACCGGCCCAGTCGTAGATATCGCCGAACAGGGTGCGGTGGATATGTTGCAGGCGGTCTAGGTCGTAGGGCGGTGGGAACAGGGGGAGGCTGCCTACGGCGATTTCGGACAACTCCCGCTCGGCCTGGTGCAGGCGCGCATCGTCGAGCAGGTCGAGGCGGTTGCGCAGGACGCTGCTACCGGGGTAGCAGTACGGGTCCTGGCCCACCCCATATTTGTCGAGCATCAGCGTGGGGTGTTGCGGTACTTGGCGAGGACGGCTTCGCGGGTCGGCAGGGGTTTGTCGACGTCGGCCGGTTGGGTGTCGAACCCTTCCAGGCGCAGGCTGGCCAGGTAATTGGAACGGCGGATCTTGTGGTAATGATCCTGTTTTTGCTCAAACGTCAGTTCGCTCATTGCAGCGTACTCCTGGGTGGCAAGGTTTGATTGTAGCGCAATGCTTCAGTGTGCAGGCGGGATAAAAACCACGTCACATTTTGCGCAAAAAAACCGCCAGCGGCCTGATTTCAGCGTATGTTTCACCGCAAAATCTTGTAGGGCGATTTCGCCCACTACTTAAAGGGAGTTAAGCATGGGTTTGCTGCGTGTCGCCTCGGCGATGTCTTTGTGTGCGATGGCTTTTTCGGCCCAGGCCGAGCAATTGCCGATTGAAGTACTCAGTGCCGTGGTCAAGGACCAGAAAATCGCTGACGCCGAAGTGCTGCTGCAGCGTAACGGCGCACAAAACGTGGTGGGCCGCACCAACGCCCAAGGCCAGGTCACGCTGACCAGCGAAGCGGCTGACGACGCCACCAATCTGCTGATCATCAAGAAGCCCGGCTACTCCAACCTGGTGGTGAAATGCCCGTGCGCAGGCATGACGTACGCCATCAGCCCGGTGATGGAAAACCTCGACGGCCTGCGTGTGGTGCTGACCTGGGGCAAGACGCCGCGTGACCTCGATTCCCACATGATTTTCCCCGGCAATAACATCTACTTCGAGAACAAGAACGGCACCGACGCCGAGCTGGATGTGGATGACACCGACAGCTACGGCCCGGAAACCATCACCCTGCAGAAAAAACACTACGGCGAAAGCTACGTGTATGCCGTGCATGACTTCAGCAACGGTGGCAATCCAGGCTCACGCCAATTGTCCAGCAGCGAAGCCAAAGTGTTTGTCTACATGGGCCAATCGCTGGTGCGAACCTATTACGTGCCGAAAAACCGTAGCGGCAACCTGTGGACCGTGTTCCGCATGACCGGCAGCGGCGACTTCCAGGACATCAACACCTTCAGCGGTGTGACCGTAAATGCCGCGAATGTACTGAACGAAGTCAAGCCGTTGCTGGACGACAGCGTGGCGGTCACCGCCGTCGTAGTCAGTTCTTCCGCACAAACCGACGCTAAACGTCTGAACGTCCAAGGTGAAGCGGCCTACCAGGCGGGTAACCTCGACCAGGCCATCGACCTCTTCCGCCAGGCGATCGAGTTGGACAATGGTTTCGGCAAGGCCTACGGCAACCTGGGCCTGGCGTATCAGAAGGCCGGCAATACTGCCGAGTCTATCTGGGCCAACCGCAAGGCCATCGCTCTGGCGACCGGCGCAAACGCTGCGACGGTGCGTGCGGGTGCCTACTACAACATTGCGCGGATCTACGAAGCGGCGGGGCAGTTCGCCGATGCGTTGCGTCACTACCAGTTGGCCAAGGAGCAGAAGGCCAATCCGGTGTATGACACAGCGATTGAGCGCGTGCAGAATCGCTGATCAGCAGCGATAAGCCCTCCACCAACAACGCGCCCCAATGGCGCGTTGTTTGTTTGGAGCACGGCTACAGGCGAGAGGCTGCGTCCAGGTCCATCAGGCCGCGGCCATAGGCTTCGCTGTTGGCATAGATGCCTGTTCGATTCGCGGTACTGAGCAGGCGCTCACGAATTTGTTGCGGCGTCATCTCCGGAAAACGGCTTTGCAATGCCGCCAGCGCGCCACTCACCAACGCGGCAGCCGGCGAGGTGCCAGCGGTGGGCCCGTAGCTGCCGTCCTTTTGGGTGGTCAACAGCCCTGCGCCACCGTCCCCCCCGGGCACCGCGATGCACCAGCGCGCTGCCAGACCGCAATAGTTGGACTTGAGATTGATGGCCGTGCCGTCGTTCTTGAGTGCCATGACGGCTATCCAGCCCTTCTCGAGTTCAGGCACCAATGCAGGCAGGCCGGGCTCGGCCAGCGGCTCACGCTTGACCTCGTTGCCCGTTGAGAAAACAAACACCGCGCCGTCGGCCACTCGTTTTTTTGCGACGGCCAACGAGTCACCCATCAGGCGTTCATAGATGGGCACTTCGTTGGTGTTGGCTTCAATGGGATTCGCCCATGAGTTGCTGAAAATGCGTGCGCCCTTGGAATAGGCGAGGTCCCAGGCCTGGGCTATTTCGCTGTCAAAGTAGAACGGCTCCTTGTCATCACCGAAGCGCATGGGAATCAGCTGGGCGTTGAAGGCAATGCCATGCATGCCTTGGTCATTCTTGTTCGCGGCGAGAATACCGGCCATCTGGGTGCCGTGGCCTTTGACATCGACGGTGCCAGGTTGCTGGCGCACGAAGTCATAGCCTGGGTCGTACACGCGCCCGTTGAACTCGGGCAACTCAAGGTTAAGGCCTGAGTCGATCAGCGCAACCCTCACGCCTTGGCCGGTGCCGCCCCGTGCGTAGAGGGAGGATGCCTTGACGATAGGCAGGGCTTTTTGCGCAAGGTATTCGGCGGTTTCAAAGCGGCGGGTGTCCGGTTCGGCAGGCATTGGGGCGGGGGTGGACACACAGCCCAGCAGTAGCAAGGGCAGCGTGCACAGGATGAGACGGTGCAGCTTGGTCGGGGGACATAGTGGCATTCACGACTCCTTGTCGGGGTAGCTGATCAAGCGTGCTACTGTCTTCGTTTTTGCGCGGGCTTGCTGGTTTTCTCTGTATCAGTTTGTAGCGTTTATCCCTGACCTATTCTCGATCGCTGATCTATGTTTTTGATTCTTTCAGCGGTCAACGGAGTGACAGCCTATGCACGACACCCTCCAACAGGTCTTCGGTTATCCACAGTTTCGTTTGGGCCAGGAGCAAGCCGTCAGCGCCGTATTGGCAGGCCGCTCGGCGGCCGCCATTTTTCCAACTGGATCGGGCAAGTCGCTGTGCTACCAACTGTCAGCGGTATTACTGCCGCACCTGACACTGGTGGTGTCACCGTTGCTGGCGTTGATGCAGGACCAGCTTGGCTTTTTGCAGCGCCATGGCATTTCGGCGGGCAGTATCGATTCGGCCCAGAGCCGTGATGAGGCCAACGAGGTGATGGCCCGTGCGCGTTCGGGCGAGTTGAAGATCCTGATGATTTCGGTGGAGCGTTTGAAGAATGAGCGTTTCCGTAACTTCCTGCAAAGTGTGCAGCTCTCGCTGTTGGTAGTGGATGAGGCGCACTGTATTTCCGAGTGGGGCCACAACTTCCGTCCGGACTATTTGAAGCTGCCAGACTACCAGCGTCAGTTCAATATCCCACAAGCGCTGCTGCTGACGGCTACAGCCACGCCCAAGGTAATTGCCGACATGCAGGCGAAGTTCGCCATTGCGCCGGACGATGTGGTCACCACAGGCTTCTATCGGCCCAACCTCAACCTGTTGGTCGAGCCGGTGCGCGGTGCCGACAAGCGTCGGCGCCTGGTGCAGTGGATGAGCGAGCGCGCCAACCAGCCGAGCATTGTCTACGTCACCTTGCAAAAAACCGCCGAGCAGATCGCCGAGCACCTGAATCGCAACGGCATCCAGGCCGAGGCCTACCATGCCGGTTTGCCCCACGATAAACGCGAGGGCATCCAGCAGCGCTTCATGGGTGGGCGCTCCAATTGCATCGTCGCGACTATCGCGTTTGGCATGGGGATCGACAAAAGTGACATTCGCAACGTCGTGCACTTTGACTTGCCCAAGTCCATCGAGAACTACAGCCAGGAAATCGGCCGTGCGGGGCGTGATGGGCAGCCGTCCGACTGCCTGGTATTGGCCAATCGCGACAGCCTCAATGTGCTGGAAAACTTTGTGTACGGTGATACGCCCGAGCAGGAGGGTATCCACCGTGTGCTGGATGAGTTGCAGGCGGCGCGCAGTGAGGGGCAGTGGGAGTTCCTGCTGAGGTCGCTGTCGGACCACAGCAATATCCGCGAGCTGCCCCTGAAGACGCTGCTGGTGCAGTTGGAGCTCAGGGGCGTGATTGCGCCGCGCTATGCGTTTTACGCCGAGTACCGCTTCAAATACCTGATCGAACCCGAGGCGCTGCTGGCGCGTTTCTCCGGCGAGCGGCAGCAGTTTGTCGCGGCCATCATCCAAGTGTGCAAACGGGCAAAGACTTGGGCGACGGTGGATTTCGACGCGCTTTATCAACAGCACAATGCCGAGCGTAATCGGGTGGTGAAGGCGCTGGATTACTTCCAGGAGCAAGGCCTGATCGAGCTGGAAAGCAAGCAGATGACTGAGGTCTACAGCCTGCTGGATACCGATTTTGATCCGCAGGTGCTCAGCGAAACGTTGTACGCAGGCTTCAAGCAACACGAGGTGGGGGAAGTCGCGCGGATTCACGCCATGCTCGATCTGTTCGCTACCGAACATTGCCTGGGGCAGCGTCTGGCGCAGTACTTTGGCGATGCGCATGCACCCCAGCGTTGCGGGCATTGCTCGGTGTGCCATGGCCATGTTGCGCACCTGCCTCCACCGCCTGGCTTGCCGCCGCTTGTGGATAAAAACTTTATGGGGCTGTGCGGTGATTTTATCCACAGGCATCATGAACACACCGGCCAACTGCCTGGGGCGGACCGCCTGACGCGTTTCCTCGGGGGGATCAGCGTGCCGTTGTTTACCAAGCTGAAGGCACGGGGCATTCCGGGTTTTGCTGCGCTGGAAGATTACCCGTACGCCGAGGTGCGCGAGTGGGCCCAGGCCCATTTGGACGACCTGTAACTCACTTTCATGAGATGACCCCGATGCCTGACTCAGTGCCACAACGTGCCGACTACCCACACTTCCAGCCGATCATCACGCGCTGGCACGACAACGATGTGTATGGGCATGTGAACAACGTGACCTACTACAGCTTTTTCGACACGGCGGTGAACACCTACCTGATCGAACAGGGCGGTTTGGATATCCATGACGGCGACGTGGTGGGATTTGTGGTGAGTTCGGCGTGTGACTACTTTGCATCGATTGCCTTTCCCGAGCGCATCGACGTCGGCCTGCGGGTCGGCAAATTGGGTAATAGCTCAGTGCAGTACGAGTTGGCGGTGTTCAAGGCCGGCGAAGAGGAGGCCTGTGCGGCGGGGCGCTTTGTGCATGTGTTTGTGGATCGCGGGTCGAATCAGCCGGTGACGATTCCTGCCGGGTTACGCGAGGCGTTGCAGCGATTGGTGGCCTGACGCATTTTTTGCAGGCGGTGGTGAACACCAATGTGGGAGCCGGGCTCCCACATTGTTAGTGGTTGTTCTTTAGACCTTACCGGTGACGGTAGTGGTGCTTGTTCTTGCGATGCCCATAGGCATGCCCGCGGCCACGGTGATCATCGCGGTCATATCGACGGTTGTCACGGCTGCGAGAACGACGGTCGTCGTCATCGCTCTTGTTGCCCATGTAGTTGCCCAGCGCGCCACCTGCACCACCGCCGGCGGCTGCGCCGATCAGGCTGCCGGTATTGCCGCCCATGCTGCGGCCGACCACGTTACCGCCTGCTGCGCCCAGGGCGCCACCGATGGCCGCTTCGCCACGGCTGCGCTTGTCGGCACCGACCGCACTGCCGCCTGCGCCGCCCAGGGCTGCGCCAATGGCCGAACCGGTATTGCCGCCGATCTGCTGGCCGACAACCGAACCGAGTACCCCGCCCAATGCGCCGCCCACACCGGCTTCGGTGGTGCCACCGGCCATGGCTGCGCCACTGACCAGGCCAAGGGACAACAAGAGAATCGAGGAGAACTTCATAGAGAGACCTCAAGAGGATGACGGCGCGATCCTGAGGCTGTGTTGAGATTGTGACAATAGAAATCCGACCAGTAACACGAGTTGTACACAATTCGCTAAGTTACTGTTTTGGCTGGGGAACTTAAGTCGTTTTCGTGAGTCTTTAACTACTTCGGAACGGCCGCTTTTATGCAAAAGCGGCCTTTTTTGTGCCCGAATTCTGACCGGCTGTCTGCAGCGGAGCGCTGATTGCAGGAGCCGGCTGGGTAATCAGGCTGAACGCGCCATGATCAAGCCATTGTCGCTCGCCGCTTCCAGGCGGATCGCCACGAATTTCGACGTTGGCGTGTGGCTGCCATCCCCAGTGCTTTCCAGTGGTACCAATGGGTTCACTTCCGGGTAGTAGGCCGCAGCCTGCCCCGCCGGAATATCAAACGCCAGCAGGGTAAAGCCCTTCACGCGACGCTCACGGCCGTCTTCCCACAACGACACGATGTCTGCTTTTTGCCCAGGCTTGAAGCCCAGGCGGATGATGTCGGCTTCGTTGACGAACAGTACATCCCGCTGGCCCTTGACCCCACGATAGCGGTCGTCCAGGCCATAGATGGTGGTGTTGTACTGATCATGGGAGCGCATCGACTGCATGATCAGGTCTGGCACGCGGCCGGTGGCATGGGTACGTTCGTGGATCAAGTCCTTGGGCAGGATGTTCGGGCGGAAGTTGGCGCGGCCCGACGGGGTGTTCCAGCGGCGCGCGCCCGCGGAGTTGCCCAGGTAGAAGCCGCCCGGATTCTTGATCTTCTCATTGAAGTCCTTGAAGCCGGGGATGGTGTCGGCGATCAGGTCGCGGATGCGGCTGTAGTCGGCCACCAGCCAATTCCAGTCCACCGGTTTGCTGCCCAGGGTCGCCGCGGCGATACCGGCCAGGATCGCCGGCTCGGATTTCATCAGTTTCGACAGCGGCTGCAGCTGACCATTGGAGCCGTGGACCATGCTGAACGAGTCTTCCACCGTCACCGCTTGCGGGCCTTCGGCCTGGATGTCGATGTCGGTACGGCCCAGGCATGGCAGGATCAACGCGTCTTTACCGTGCATCAGGTGACTGCGGTTGAGCTTGGTGCTGATCTGCACGGTCAGGTCACAACTGCGCAGCGCTTCGAAGGTGCGTGGGCTGTCTGGCGTGGCTTGGGCGAAGTTGCCGCCCAGGCCGATAAACACCTTGGAGCGGCCTTCGAGCATGGCGTGGATCGCTTCAACCACGTTGTGCCCATTGTCGCGCGGCACCTGGAACTGGAAGCGACGCTCCAGGGCGTCGAGGAAGGCCACCGGTGGGCGCTCGTTGATGCCCATGGTGCGGTCGCCTTGCACGTTGCTGTGGCCACGCACCGGGCACAGGCCGGCGCCAGGGCGGCCGATATTGCCGCGCAGCAGCATCAGGTTGGCGATTTCCTGGATAGTCGGCACCGAGTGGCGATGCTGGGTGATGCCCATCGCCCAGCACATGATCACGTTCTTGCCTTTGGCGTACATGCGCGCCGCTTGCTCGATCTCGACCAGGGTGAGGCCGGACTGCTCGACGATTTCATCCCAAGAGGTGTCGTCGATCTTGCCCAGGTAATCCAGCACGTTGGCGGTGTGTTCGTTGAGGAAGTCGTGGTCGAACACGGCCTCTTTGCCTTCGGCCTGGGCCTGGCGCTCCCACAGCAACAGGAACTTGGCCATGCCGCGCAGGATGGCCATGTCGCCACCCAGCGCCGGGCGGAAGTAGGCGGTGTTGGTCGGCTTGTCGCCGTTGGTGAGCATTTCCAGCGGGTGCTGCGGATGCTGGAAACGTTCCAGGCCGCGCTCTTTCAGCGGGTTGATACACACTACCTGAGCGCCACGTTTAACCGCTTCACGCAGCGGTTCGAGCATGCGCGGGTGGTTGGTGCCGGGGTTCTGGCCCCAGACGAAAATCGCATCGGCGTGTTCGAAGTCGTCAAAGGTCACGGTGCCTTTGCCGACGCCCACGCTTTGCGCCAGGGCGACGCCGCTGGCTTCGTGGCACATGTTCGAGCAATCCGGGAAGTTGTTGGTACCGTAGGCGCGCACGAACAGTTGATACAGGTACGCCGCTTCGTTGCTGGCGCGGCCCGAGGTGTAGAACTCGGCCATGTCCGGGCTGGGCAGGGCATTGAGGTGCTTGCCGACCAGGTCGAAGGCCGCTTCCCAGCTGATAGGTTTGTAGCGGTCGGTCTCGGCGTCATAGCGCATCGGTTCGGTCAGGCGGCCTTGGTATTCCAGCCAATAGTCGCTCTGCTCCAGCAAGGCGGTGACGCTGTGTTTGGCGAAGAATGCGCCATCCACGCGACGTTTGGTGGCTTCCCAGTTCACCGCCTTGGCGCCGTTTTCGCAGAATTTGACCATGCCGCTTTCCGGCGAGTCGCCCCAGGCACACCCCGGGCAGTCGAAGCCACCGTTCTGGTTGGTCTTGAGCATCATGCGCAGGTTTTTCAGCGCGTTGTCGCTGGTCAGCCAGGCCTGCGCCACGCTGATCAGTGCGCCCCAGCCGCCGGCCGGGCCCTTGTAGGGCTTGTAGCGCGGGGTTGGGGTTTGGTCGGCTTGGTGGTGCTGGCTCATGGCTGATTCTCCATCGCAGGACTGTAGACCCGCGGCGCACTTTTCTGCGGCAGGTGGATGAGATTGAGGTTATGCCGGCGGGCCCATTGCAGGGCCAGGCCGGTGGGTGACGACAGGCTGACCAGGGTCTGGATGCCCGCGCGCAGGACTTTCTGGATCAACTCCAGGCTGCAACGGCTGGTGACAATCGCCAGGCCGCCTTCGGTCGGAATCTTTTGGCGGATCAAGGCGCCGATCAATTTATCCAGGGCGTTGTGCCGGCCGATGTCTTCCCGGCCGAGCAACAACTCGCCCTGGCCGTTCATGAACACCGCCGCATGCACGGCGCCGCTGTATTGACCCAGGGGCTGAAAGGCGCTGATGCGTTGACGCAAGCCATCGAGCCATTCGGCGGGCGGCAAAGGCGCGCCGGGCAATACCTGGAGGTCTGGGAGGGCCTGTTCAACGGCTTCCACGCCACATAAACCGCAGCCGCTGGTGCCGGCCAACTGGCGGCGCTGCTGCTTGAGGTTCCAGAAGGCGCGGCTGGAGATCTGCACCTGAGCAAATTGGGCTGAGCCCGAACCGCTGAGTTTCAGGTCATAAATATCGCTAACGTCGGCGATAATGCCGCTACCGATGCTGAAGCCGACAATAAAGTCTTCCAGGTCCGTCGGTGTCACCAACATCACGGCTTGGCTGATGTCGTTATAGGCAATCGCCAACGCCACTTCTTCCGCCAGCGCGGTGCTGGCAGATTCTGTGTGTTCAAGATTGCAATACTGGTAGCTCTGGCTGGCGGCGGGCGCAGGCGTTTCGAGAGCGGGCGCCGCGCAGACTGGGCGCTTGGCGTTCATGAGGCAGTACCACCGACGGATTGATCAGTGTTTAGACTAGGCGCGACAAAGCGTCGCGTCTAATTGCCAGTACTGATCTACCGATAGATGACGTCGATCAAGGTTCGTTTTGCGATTTCTGATACAGCGCAAAACACGCCTCGGCCAATGCCGATCGCGGTGCGCTACGCCGCATGATCAGCCCCAGGCGCGCGAGGGTATGGGCGTCTTCGATCGGCTGCAGGCGCAGATGCTCGGTGAGTGCGTCCAGGCCGCCATCTAGCGGCATGACCGCGCAACACAATCCACCGTGCACGGCTTGTAACAATTGATGGACGGCGTCGGTCTGCAGCAGCGGTTGCGGGTTGAGCCCACGGCTGTGGAAGTTGTGGTCAATGGACTGGCGAAAGTGCATGCCGCTGGTGAGCATGCCCAATGGCAACTCGATCAGCGCTTCCCAGCTCAGGGGCGTGTCACCAAAGCTGAAGAAGCGCTGGTCGTAGAGCAGGCCCATACGGGTTTCGCCCAGGGCTAGCGAGTCGAAGCGTTCAGTGTCCAAACGCTCCAGGTAAGACACGCCCAGGTCCAGGCGATTGCTCGCCAGTTGCTCCAGAATCTGCTCCGAACTGAGTGCCGAAAGCTCGAAACGCAGGCTTGGGTGTTCTTTATGCAGTTGCTGCATCAATGCCAAAGGATCAAAGCTCGACAGCGGCACCACGCCCAGGCGCAACGTGCCGACCAGGTTGCCGCGACAGGCTGCCGCTTCGGCCTGTAATCCGTCGTACGCCGCCAGCACCGTGCGTGCCCAGGCCAGCACCCGTTCACCGGGTGCCGTAAAGCCCTCGAAGCGTTGGCCACGATTGACCAGAGGCAGGTCCAGCTCTTCTTCAAGGCTGCGCAGACGCATCGACAGGGTCGGCTGGGTGATATGGCAACGCGCCGCCGCTTGGCCGAAGTGACGGGTCTCGTCGAGGGCGATGAGGAATTTCAGCTGTTTGATGTCCATCTTCGCTCCGGGGCTTATTCCAATGGCGGGGGGATTCTAGCGCGTTTGGGTCTTTGGTCGGGCTGGAACCCAAGTCTGTAGGACTGGTCTAGTCTTGGGCATCTGGAAATCAAATCCCAAGGAGAGCGCACCATGAGTATTTTTAGCTTTGTTAAGGAAGCGGGCGAGAAGTTGATTGACCTGTTGACTCCGGGCAACGCCAACGCGAGTGAGGACCTGAAGAAACATATCGAGAAAGTCGGCCTGGGCAATCCAGACGTGCACGCCACCGTCGACGGTGACAAGGTCACGCTTACGGGGACAGTTGCCACTCAGGAAGAGAAAGAAAAAGTCCTGCTTGCGGCAGGTAATATCGCCGGTGTAGCCAGTGTAGATGACCAGATCACCGTATCCGGCCCGGCCGTAGCCGCCGCCCGTTTCGTCGTGGTGAAGAAGGGTGACACCCTGAGCGCGATTTCCCTGGCGGTATATGGCAACGCCAACCAGTACAACAAGATTTTTGAGGCTAACAAGCCGCTGTTGTCACACCCGGACAAAATCTACCCAGGGCAGACACTGCGTATTCCTGAGTAAAACGCAGAGCAAAATGTGGGAGCGGGCTTGCCCGCGAAAGCGGAGTGTCAGTCACTGGATGTGTTGCTGATACACCGCATTCGCGAGCAAGCCCGCTCCCACATTGGTTTAGAGCCCGGCAATGAGGTCGCGATAGTCATCTACCGCTGCAAACTCTGCCGTGTCCTTTGGCCCCTTCTTGCTGTCCGGCTCCTTTACCGCCAGCAGATGCCCCACGCCAAAATCCCGTGCACTGCGCAGTATTGGCAGTGTGTCGTCGATAAACAGGCTGCGGGCGGGGTCGAAGTTGATGTCGGCTTGAAGGGCATCCCAAAACTGCGGGTTTTCCTTGGCGAAACCATAGTCATGGGAGCTGATCAACCGCTCGAAATACGGCGCCAGTTCAATGCGTTCCAACTTCAATGACAGCGAGTCACGATGAGCATTGGTGATCAGGATCACGCGCTTGCCGGCCTGTTTGATCGCCGCCAGGAACGTGTCCGCATCCGGACGCAGCGCGATCAGGTGGGCGGTCTCCAGCTTGAGTTCGCGCACCGGGATCTTCAGCTCCGTGCTCCAAAAATCCAGGCAATACCATTGCAACTGTCCGGCGTTACGCTCGAACAGCGGCTGCAGCTCCATCTCGGCCATGGCGCGGCTCACCCCGTGCAGCTCGGCGTAACGCTGGGGCAGGTGTTCCATCCAGAAGTGGTTGTCGAAATGCAGGTCGAGCAGGGTGCCGTCCATGTCCAGCAGGACAGTGTCGATGGCGTGCCAGGGCAAAGAGGGCATGGGGTGTTCTCATGTAAGTAAAGATATCCGACACAGACAATCGGAAAAGCCACGGTATAGTAACCCGATCACGCCAAGGAGCCGCTTATGCGCCAGAAACCCACCGTCCTCGCCCGCGAAATAGTCGCCAGTAGCCGTTTGTTCCGCGTGGAGGAAGTGCAATTGCGATTTTCCAATGGCGTTGAACGCACCTACGAGCGCCTGGTGGGCCGCGGTGCCGGTTACGGCGCGGTGATGATCGTGGCAATGATCGATGCAGACCATGCATTGTTGGTGGAAGAATACTGCGGGGGTACCGACGAATATGAACTGTCGTTGCCCAAGGGGTTGATCGAGCCGGGTGAAGACGTGCTGGCAGCGGCCAATCGCGAGCTCAAGGAAGAGGCAGGCTATGGCGCACGTCAGCTGGAGCACCTCACCGAGCTGTCGCTGTCGCCTGGCTACATGAGTCAGAAAATCCAGGTGGTCCTCGCCACCGATCTCTATGAAGAACGCCTGGAAGGCGATGAACCTGAGCCGATGCGTGTGGAACGGGTCAACCTGCGTGAGCTGTCGTTGCTGGCGCAAAATGAGCAATTCAGCGAAGGCCGTGCCTTGGCCGCGCTGTACCTGGTACGAGACCTGTTGACCCAGCGAGGAGCGTTTACCGCATGAGCGAACTGTTTTTAGGCCACCCGTTTATTGCCCCTGTGATTGAGCTGGCACGCCAGGCCGGTGAGGTGATACTGCCCTACTGGCGCGCCGACGTGGCCGTGACCTCCAAGGCCGACGACTCACCCGTAACGGCAGCGGATTTGGCCGCTCACCATCTGATCCTGGCCGGCCTGACTGCATTGGACCCCAGCATTCCGGTGCTGTCCGAGGAAGACGCTGACATTGACCAGAGCGTGCGCGCCGGCTGGCAGCGCTGGTGGCTGGTGGACCCCTTGGACGGCACCAAGGAATTTATCTCCGGTAGCGAAGAGTTTACCGTGAACATCGCCCTGATCGAACAGGGCCGCGTGGTGTTCGGCGTGGTGTCGATGCCCACCAGCGGCCGTTGCTACTTCGGTGGTGCCGGCTTGGGCGCCTGGCGTTCGGATGTGAATGAAGCCCCCAAGCAGATCCAGGTGCGCGAAGCACCGGCAGCGGGCGAGTCATTTACCGTGGTGGCCAGTCGTCGGCATACCAGCCCGGAGCAGGAGCGTCTGCTGGACGGGCTGAGCGAAGGCCTGGGCGCGTTGAAGCTGGCGAATATCGGCAGCTCGTTGAAGTTCTGTTTGTTGGCCGAGGGCAGTGCGGATTGTTATCCACGCCTGGCGCCGACGTCACAGTGGGACACCGCGGCGGCCCAGGGTGTGCTGGAAGGCGCGGGGGGCGAGGTGGTGGAGTTGAGTGGCGAGCCGTTCAGCTATCCGGCGCGGGCGTCGTTGTTGAACCCATTCTTCCTTGCGTTGCCGGCGAAGGCCGCTTGGCGTGAGCGGTTGCTAAACCTGGCGAGATCTTAAGGTCACATCAGATCAAATGTGGGAGCGGGCTTGCTCGCGAATGCGGTCTGTCAACGGATGAAAGTATCGACTGACCCTGCGCATTCGCGAGCAAGCCCGCTCCCACAGTGGTTTTGTGTTGTGGTTTCTAACGGTGCAGGACGTATTGGCCGGTGAAGTTGACCGCATGCTCCTCACTGCCCTCATTCACAACCCACGTCTCCAGCGTCAACCGTGCGCGACCATAGCGCTTGTAGGTTGCCACAAAGCGCTTCCACACTTTTTCCTCCGACGCCTGGCACATCACGGTTGCATCGCGCGTGACCGGCAGCGGATAACTGATCTGCCCTTCCTGGATCACGATATGCCCGTCTTCAATACCTTCTTCACGTAACTGCAAGTGCAGCCAGCCCCAACCCGCCAGCACCGCGCCGCAATACAGGCTGCCGCCGAACATGGTGCTCTTGTGGTTGATGTTGGCTTGCAACGGCAGGTGCAGCTGCAATTGGCCGTGTTGCCAGTCGAGCACCTTGAGGCCCATTTCCCGGGTGAGGGGGATGTCGTGGTGGAGGATGGATTCCAGGTAACGGCTGTCGCGGTTCATGGGGGCCTCTTGGCGGGTGGGAGCGGTCATTCGTCATCGCCGCTTTGGTTGGCGAAGTTCAGGCCATGCTTGCGCAGTTTGTCGTGCAAGGTCTTGCGCGGCACGCCCAAGGCTTCGGCGAGGCTGCGCATGGAGCCGTGGGGGCGGGTCAGTTCGGCAGCGATCAGGCTCTTTTCAAACTGCTCGACTTGCTCGCTCAGGCCGCCAGGTGTGGAGGTGAGCACGCCTGCCGCAGGGTTGTCCGGCGAACTGTCCAGCGCCAGTTCCAGGCCGAGGGCGAAACGTTCGGCGGCGTTCTGCAGTTCACGCACATTGCCCGGCCAGCTATGACGCAACAGCAGCGCGCGCTGGCCCGGTTGCAGTTCATGCAGCGGCAAGCCATGACGGCTGCTGGCTTCGTCGGCGAAGTGCTGGAACAGCATCAATGCATCCTCACCGCGCTCACGCAACGGGGGAATGCGCAGCGGCGCGACGTTGAGGCGGTAATACAGGTCGGCACGGAAGCGGCCCTGGTCGGCGGACTGGCGCAGGTCTTCCTTGGTGGCGGCGATGATGCGGATATCCAGCGGGATCAGCTGATTGCCGCCCAGGCGCTCCACCACCCGCTCCTGCAACAGGCGCAAGAGTTTGACCTGCACATCCAGGCTCATGCTTTCAATTTCATCGAGGAACAAGGTACCGCCGTTGGCAAATTCGAACTTGCCGATGCGGCGTTTCTGCGCGCCGGTGAAGGCACCCGGTTCATGCCCGAACAGCTCGCTTTCCACCACCGACTCGGCCAGGGCACCTGCGTTGATCGCCACGAAGGGCCCGCTGCGGCGGTTCGAGAGGTCGTGCAGTGCGCGCGCGACCACTTCTTTGCCGGCGCCGGTTTCGCCGAGGATCAGTACATCGGCCTTGGTCGCGGCCAGGGCACCAATCTGTTCGCGCAGACGCAGCATTTGCGGGGAGTGCCCCACCAGGCGTGTGCTTAATTGCTGGCGGTCGCTGAGGGCCAGGCGCAGGCTGCGGTTGTCCAGCACCAGTCGGCGCAGGGCCAAGGCGCGGCGCACGCTGTCGAGCAGCGCGTCGCTGGCGAACGGTTTCTCCAGGAAATCATAGGCCCCCGCGCGCATGGCTTGCACGGCCAACGGCACGTCGCCGTGGCCGGTGATCAGCAGCACCGGCAGCTCCGGGTCCTGGCCGTGCAGTTCGGCCAGCAGCTCCAGGCCGTCCATGCCGGGCATGCGGATGTCACTGACCACCACGCCCGGCCAATCCCGCGACAATCGCGCGGTGAGGCCTGTGGCTTCGCCCAGGGTCAGGACTTTCAGCCCGGCCAGGTCCAGGGTCTGGCACAGGGCCTGACGCAGGTGCGGATCGTCGTCGATCAACACCACCTGAATCTGGTTATCGATACTCATACACTGCGGTCCTCGGACGGTTGCAGACTGACGCCCGGCGAGCCGGCACGCAATTTCAAGGTTAACAGCGCGCCACCTTCCTTGTGGTTGGCAAACAGCAATTCGCCGCCAAAGGCACGCATCAGGGTGTCACAGATCGCCAGCCCCAATCCAAGACCCTGGGTGCGGGTCTTGGTGGTGTAGAACGGCTCGCTGGCGCGTCCCAGGGCTTCCATGCAAAAGCCCGGGCCATTGTCGCGAATGTACAGGTTGACGCCCTGATCGGTGGTTTCGGCACTCAGCCACAGTTTGCGCGGCGGCCCTTTTTCGGTGAGTGCATCGAGGGCATTGGCCAGCAGATTGCCGAGTACCTGGCGCAAACGGGTTTCGCCGGCCTGTACCCAGAGGGTGGCTTCGGGCAAATCACGGATCAGCTCCACCTCCATCGACCGCCGCCGCTTGCCCAGCAACGCCAGCGCATCGTCCAGCGCCGGTTGCAGGGCCACGCTTTCGGGCGCATGGCGGTCGCGCCGGGCGAAGGCGCGCAGGTGCGCGATGATCGAGGCCATGCGCCCGGTCAATTCGCTGATCAACTTGAGATTGCCACGCGCATCCGTGGTGCGCTCATGGTCGAGGAGGATCTCGGCGTTTTCCGCATAGCTGCGAATCGCCGCCAAAGGCTGATTGAGCTCGTGGCTGATACTCGCCGACATGGTGCCCAGCGCCGACAGTTTACCTGCCTGCACCAGGTCATCCTGGGCGCGCACCAACTCTTGTTGGGCGTGTTCACGTTCCAGCACTTCCTGTTTCAGGCGCCGGTTGAGGCCTTCCAGGTCACTGGTCCGTTCGACCACGCGTGCTTCCAGCTCGCGCCGGGCCTTGGCTTCAAAGGCGATACGCTCCAGGTAATGGCGGCGACGTTGCATCATCAGGCCCAGCAACAACATCAACACCAGCAGCGTGGCGCCACCCACTGCAACCACCGTGCGTACCGGGCGGTTGATGAGCGAGCGCGGTGCGAGGATCTCCACATTCCAGCCGGTCTCGGCGATGGCCGTGGATTGGCGCAGCCACGCAGTGTCACTCAGGCTGAGCGGCTGCGGGTCGCGGGTCGGGTAGGGCTGGATCGCGATGATGGCCTGGCGCTCTTCGGCGGTCAGTGGCCGGGTGGCGCGGAATCGCCATTGCGGGCGTGACGTGAGGATCACCACGCCGTTATGGTCGGTGACCAGTAATTGTTCCGGCGTGTTGCCCCACAGGCTTTCGGTGTGGTCCAGGTCGACCTTGACCACCAGCACGCCGATGATCGTATCGCCATCACGCACGGCGGCGGCAAAGAAGTAGCCGCGTTTGGCCGAGGTGGTGCCCAGGCCGAAAAACCGCCCCAGGCGCCCGGCCATGGCTTCGCTGAAATAAGGCCGGAACGAGAAATTACGCCCGACGAAGCTGTCTTGTTTATCCCAGTTGGACGCGGCGAGGGTCTTGCCGGTGGTGTCCATCAGGTACATCACCTCCACCCCGGCCTGGGCGGCGACGTCCTTGAGCAGCAGGTTGGCGTTGACCAGGTTGGTGCTGACCTGGGGTGCGTCCAGTGCCGTGCGCAAGGCCGGCAGGTCACCGAGGATTTGCGGCAGCACTTCATAGCGGTGCAGGGTGCCCAGCAGGTTGGCCACGTAGAGGTCGAGGGTCTGGCGGTTCTGGCCGGCCAGTTCGCTGCGGTAATAACGTTCGGCCAGGTGCTCCAGTGGCCATAGCAGCGGCGCCAGGCACAGCGCCAGCAGGGCGAGGCTGCGCCAGCGGGGTCTACGCGGGAGGGATGGAGTCATGGGAGTCGTGCGCCTGTGGGTACAGGCGCATTATGCCTAGTGCTGCTGTGCAAGACACTCGCGCAATGCGTCTTGCCACGCTGGCTGGCTGACGTGCCATTGCTGCTGCAGCCGGCTGCAATCGAGGCGTGAGTTCAGCGGGCGCTTGGCGGGCGTCGGGTAGGCACTGGACGGAATCGGCTCCAGCTCCGCGCAGGCCTTGCCCTGCTTGCGCAGGTATTCGCCGATGGCCTCGGCAAAACCGAACCATGAGGTTTCGCCTCGAGCGGTCAGGTGATAGACCCCCCATGGCCCCGGCTCGCCTGCTTGCCAGCGCTCAATCAATGCACGCGTGCTGTTGGCGATGCTGCCGGCCCAAGTGGGCGCGCCGATCTGGTCGGCAACGATGCGCAGGTGCGGTTTTTCCTGCAGCAGACGCTGCATGGTCAGCAGGAAATTCTTACCGTGGCTGGAGTAGACCCAACTGGTGCGCAGGATCAGGTAGTCGCCGCCCACGGCCGTTATCGCTTGCTCGCCGGCCAGTTTGCTCTGCCCGTAGACGCCCAGCGGTTTCGGCGTGTCGGCTTCGGTGTAGGGCGCCGGTTTACTGCCGTCGAACACATAGTCGGTGGAGTAGTGGATCAGCGGGATGCCCAGGGTTTTGGCCTCTTCGGCAAGGATGCCGGGGGCGATGGCGTTGATCGCAAACGCCAGCTCCGGTTCGCTTTCGGCTTGATCGACAGCGGTATGGGCGGCGGCGTTGATGATCAGGCCGGGGCGGTGGGCACGGACTTGCTGGCGGATCTGGTCGGGGTTGGCAAGGTCAAGTTGTTCGCGGCCCAGGACGATGAGTTCGCCCAGGCTTGGGAGCCGTTGTTGCAGTTCGCGGGAGACTTGGCCGTGCTGGCCGGTGATGAGGATTTTCATGGGAAGAGGTCGGCTTCCATCAGCGGTTTACCGGCCTGGTCCTTGGCGGACAACTGCGGTGCTACGGTCAGCTCCCAGTCGATGGCCAGGGTCGGATCATTCCACAGGATGCTGCGTTCAGCGCTGGGCTGATAGTAGTCCGTGGTTTTGTAGAGGAACTCGGCGTGATCGCTCATTACCACGAACCCATGGGCGAAACCTTCCGGCACCCACAATTGACGGTGGTTCTGGGCAGACAAGCGCACGCCAACCCATCGGCCGAAATTCGGTGAGCTGCGGCGGATATCCACGGCCACGTCCAGCACTTCACCGGCGGTGACGCGCACCAGTTTGCCCTGGGTGTGTTCGAGTTGGTAATGCAAGCCGCGCAGCACGCCCTTTTGTGAGCGCGAGTGGTTGTCCTGGACGAAATTACGCTTGAGTCCAGTGGCCGCTTCAAAGGCTCGGGCGTTGAAGCTTTCGTAGAAAAAGCCGCGCTCATCACCGAACACCTTGGGCTCAATGATGAGTACGCCGGGCAAAGCGGTTTCAACAATGTTCACTTGCTCTCTCCGGCCAGTGCATACAGGTATTGGCCGTAGCCGGTCTTGCCGAAGTACTTGGCGCGCTCTAGCAGGTGGTCACGGTCGATCCAGCCGTTGCCGTAGGCAATCTCTTCAAGACAAGCCACCTTCAGCCCCTGGCGTCGCTCAATGGTCTGCACATATTGCGAAGCATCCAGCAAGCTATCGTGGGTACCCGTATCCAGCCAGGCGAAGCCTCGACCGAAGCGCTCCACTTGCAAGTCACCGCGGTGCAGGTAGGCGTTGTTGACGTCGGTGATCTCCAGCTCGCCTCGTGCGGAGGGTTTGACGGCCTTGGCAATGCTTATCACGTCGTTGTCGTAGAAATACAGGCCTGTCACCGCATAGCTTGACTTTGGCACTGCCGGTTTTTCTTCGATGGACAGGGCGCGGCCTTCGCTGTCGAAATCAATCACGCCGAAGCGCTCCGGATCCTTGACCCAATAACCAAACACCGTGGCGCCTTTGCCACGCTTTACCGCTGCGTGCAATTGTTCGCTGAAGCGTTGCCCGTGGAAAATGTTATCGCCCAGAATCAAACATACTGGATCGCTGCCAATGAACTGCTCGCCAATCAGAAAGGCCTGTGCCAGTCCATCCGGCTTCGGCTGTTCGGCATAGCTGAATTTCACGCCGAACTGGCTGCCGTCACCCAACAGGTTGCGATATTGCGGTAAGTCCGCCGGGGTGGAGATCACCAGGATTTCCTTGATGCCCGCCAGCATCAGCACCGAAATCGGGTAGTAGATCATTGGCTTGTCATACACGGGCAACAACTGCTTGGATACGCCCAGGGTGATGGGGTGAAGACGAGTGCCTGAGCCTCCGGCCAGTACGATTCCTTTCATCATGCGATCAGATCCCTCATGTCGGTGTTGCCCAATCTCTGGCCCTGATAACTGCCGTCCTGGACCCTGCGGCACCATTCCAGGTTATCGAGGTACCACTGCACGGTTTTGCGTAGCCCGGTTTCAAAGGTTTCTTCGGGTACCCAGCCCAGTTCGGTTTCGATCTTGCTGGCGTCGATTGCATAGCGCAGATCGTGCCCAGGGCGGTCTTTTACAAATGTGATCAGGTCGGCGTATTGCTGCACACCTTTTGGGTGCTGGGGTGCCAGCTCTTCCAGGAGGGCGCAGATGCTGCGAACTACGTCGATGTTCTTTTGTTCGTTGTGGCCGCCAATATTGTAGGTCTCGCCCACTGCACCCTCTGTTACTACCTTGAGCAAGGCCCGGGCGTGGTCCTCGACAAACAGCCAGTCGCGCACTTGCAAGCCATCGCCATAGACCGGCAACGGCTTGCCCGCGAGGGCGTTGAGAATGACCAGCGGAATGAGTTTTTCGGGGAAGTGGAACGGCCCGTAGTTGTTGGAACAGTTGGTCAGCAGCACCGGCAAGCCATAGGTGCGCTGCCAGGCGCGAACCAGATGGTCGGACGCCGCTTTACTCGCAGAGTAGGGCGAGCTGGGGGCGTAGGGCGTGGTCTCGGTGAACAGGTCGTCGACCCCATGCAGATCGCCGTACACCTCGTCGGTAGAAATATGGTGGAACCGAAAGGCTCTTTTTTCCGCACTGGCGAGTGATTGCCAGTAGCCACGAGCCGCCTCCAACAGGCTGTAGGTACCGACGATATTGGTTTGAATAAAGTCCGACGGGCCGTCAATCGAGCGGTCGACATGGGACTCGGCCGCCAGGTGCATGATTGCCTGAGGCTCGAACCGGGCCAGCACGGCGCTGACAGTGGCCTGGTCGTTGATATCGGCCTGGACGAATTCGTAACGGCTGTTGGACGCAATACTCGTCAACGACTCCAGGTTGCCAGCGTAGGTGAGCTTGTCCAGGTTCAGTACTTCGTGCTCTGTGTGGCGAATCAGGTGCCGTACTAAAGCAGAACCGATAAAACCGGCACCACCGGTAATGAAAATGCGCATGTCGGGGGCCCTTTTCCTTAAGCGGACGATTAGCGAGCATAGCCTGTGTTGCGACGCTAGGCAGGTCGGATTGCCCCAGGGGTTGCATAAGCCCCCTGAACAATGGCGATATACACCCCTAAAAAATCGAGGCCGACCCCATGCTGCTCGCCACCCTGATCCATCGCGCCAGTCTACCCTGCCCGCAAGTAGGCCCCGGACAGGCGGCGCAATTGCTCGAGCAGCATTACGGCCTAACTGGCACCTTGCAATCATTGGGCAGCCAGCAGGACCTCAACTACAAAGTCGACAGTGCCCGCGGCCGGTTTGTTCTGAAAATCTGCCGGGGCGATTACGCTGCCGTTGAGCTTCAGGCCCAGCACGCTGCGCTTAACAGCCTGCAGGCTGTGCGCGTACCCAAGGTCATCAAGGCCCTGACGGGTGAGGAGTTGTTGACCCTGACCGTCGATGGCCAAACCCTGCACGTGCGGGTGCTGGATTATATCGACGGCCAGCCGTTGACCCATCTGCCGCACGTGGGCCGCGAGGTGATCGCAGGGTTTGGTGACCTGTGCGGTCGAATGAGCCAGGCGTTGGCGCAGTTCGACCACCCGGGCCTGGCGCGTACGCTGCAATGGGACCCGCGCCACGCCCAGGCGTTGATCAAGCACTTACTGGCAACCTTGGACGATGTACCTCACCGCGACGCCCTCGAACGCGTGGCAGCACAGGTTGAAAACCGCCTGTGCGCCCTGGCCGACCATCTGCCGTGGCAAGCCGTGCACATGGACATCACCGATGACAACGTGGTGTGGCAGCGCGATGCGCGGCGGCACTGGCAGGTCCAAGGCGTGATCGATTTCGGCGACCTGGTGCACACCTGGCGCATTGCCGACCTGTCGGTGACCTGCGCAGCCCTGCTGCACCACGCCGAAGGTGACCCCTTTGCCATCTTGCCTGCGATCCAGGCCTGTCATGCGGTCACACCGTTGCAGCACGCAGAATTGCAGGCACTGTGGCCGCTCATCGTCGCCCGTGCGGCGGTGCTGGTCTTGAGCAGCGAGCAGCAGCAACGGCTGGACCCGGATAACAGCTACCTGCTGAAAAACGCCGAGCATGAGTGGGAAATCTTCCATGTGGCGACTTCCGTGCCGTTCGAGCTGATGGAGGCGGCGATTCTTGGCTGTGTCGGGCAGGCACCAACGCCGCTCGAAGGGCAGGGTTTTGCGCCCTTATTACCCGGGTTGGTAGGACGTGAGTTCGCATTGATTGACCTGGGCGTACTCAGCCCACATTTCGAAGCCGGCAACTGGGAGCAGCCTGGTATTGATCAGCGGCTGTTGCAGGACGCAGCGGTGTTGCATGGTTTGGCGGCGAGTCGCTACGGGCAATACCGTTTGTCGCGGACCCGGCCCGACAGCGCGGAGGAACCTGAAACCTTCCCGCTGCACGTCGAGCTGTATGTGCCGTTGGGCACCGCCGTTGAATCGCCGTTCGCCGGGGTTGTTCGACTGGGTGCTGACGGCGGGCTTCACGTGCACAACAACGAAACAAACGTGCGGCTATGGGGTGTCAAAGCGCACTTGCAACCGGGTGCCGCAGTGCTCAAGGGCCAGGTGATTGGTGAAGTTGAAGGCCCGCTCACCGTGCAACTGTGCCGCACCGACCTGCCCGCACCGCTGTATTGCACGCCGTCCCGGGCACAGGCGTGGCAAGCGCTGTGCCCATCGCCGGCCGCGCTGCTGGGGCTGGCCTGCGATGCCGAGCCCGAGCTGGACCCCGAGGCGCTGCTGGCGCGCCGCGATGCCAGTTTCGCTCGCTCGCAAAAGCACTATTACGCCGACCCGCCGCGCATCGAACGCGGCTGGCGCAATCATCTGATCGACATGCAGGGCCGTTCCTACCTGGACATGCTCAACAATGTGGCGGTATTGGGCCACGGCCACCCGCGCATGGCGGCGGTGGCGGCGCGGCAATGGTCGTTGCTCAATACCAACTCACGCTTTCACTATGCGGCGATTGCCGAGTTTTCCGAACGCTTACTCGCGCTGGCGCCGGCAGGCATGGACCGGGTTTTCCTGGTCAACAGCGGCACCGAGGCCAATGACCTGGCGATCCGCCTGGCCTGGGCCTACAGCGGCGGGCGCGACATGCTCAGCGTGCTGGAGGCTTACCATGGTTGGTCGGTGGCAGCCGATGCGGTGTCCACCTCGATAGCCGACAACCCCCAGGCCCTGAGCAGCCGACCAGATTGGGTGCACCCGGTGACCGCGCCCAATACCTATCGCGGCGAGTTCCGCGGGCAGGACAGCGCGCCTGATTACGTCCGAAGCGTGGAACACAACCTGGCGAAAATCGCCGCAAGCAAACGGCAACTGGCAGGCTTCATCTGTGAGCCGGTGTACGGCAATGCCGGAGGTATTTCGTTGCCGCCGGGCTATCTGCAGCAGGTGTACGAGCGTGTCCGCGCCCAGGGTGGCGTGTGCATCGCCGATGAAGTGCAGGTGGGTTATGGCCGCATGGGGCATTTCTTCTGGGGCTTCGAGGAGCAGGGCGTGGTGCCCGATATCATCACCATGGCCAAGGGCATGGGCAACGGCCAGCCTCTCGGCGCGGTGATCACTCGGCGTGAAATCGCGGAAGCCCTGGAGGCCGAGGGGTACTTCTTCTCGTCCTCGGGGGGCAGTCCGGTGAGTTGCCGGATCGGCATGGCGGTGCTGGACGTGATGGCGGAGGAAAAGCTGTGGGAAAACGCCCAAGTGGTCGGAGGGCATTTCAAGGCGCGCCTGGAAGAACTGATCGATCGCCATCCGTTGGTGGGTGCTGTTCACGGTTCCGGCTTTTACCTCGGCCTGGAGTTGGTGCGCGACCGGCAGACCCTGGAGCCGGCCACCGAAGAAACCACGTTACTCTGTGACCGCTTGCGCGAGTTGGGGATTTTCATGCAGCCCACGGGTGATTATCTGAACATCCTCAAGATAAAACCGCCGATGGTCACCTCCCGGCGCAGCGTGGACTTCTTCGTCGACATGCTGTCGAAGGTGCTGGATGAGCAGCTGTAGTTAATCGATTGTTATCGGTTAATTAGTGTCATATTTATCGTCTATGATCTTTTGTCGCTTTTAAAGCCGATTTTTATCCGTTATAAAGTCGGCCTTTACCCCCATTCGGAGTCCTGATCGCCATGACCACCCTGCACAGCACCCCCCGCGCCGATGGCTTCCACATGCCTGCCGAATGGGCGCCACAGACCCAGGCCTGGATGGTCTGGCCCGAACGCCCGGACAACTGGCGCCTGGGCGGCAAACCGGCGCAGGCCGCTCACGTGGCGGTCGCCAAGGCCATTGCGCGGTTTGAGCCGGTCACCGTGGCCGTCTCTGCCGGCCAGTACGAAAACGCCCGCGCGCGCCTGGATGTGCCGAATATCCGTGTGGTGGAGATGTCCAGTGATGACGCCTGGGTGCGTGACACTGGGCCTACCTTCGTGATCAACAACAGCGGCGAAGTACGCGGCGTGAACTGGGACTTCAACGCTTGGGGCGGTTTTGACGGCGGCCTGTATTCGCCGTGGAACCGAGACTCCCAGGTCGGCGGCAAGATCCTCGAGATCGAACGCGCCCCGCGCTATCGCACCGAAGGCTTCGTGCTGGAAGGCGGTTCGATCCATGTCGACGGTGAAGGCACCCTGATCACCACCGAAGAGTGCCTGCTCAACCGCAATCGCAACCCGCACCTGGGCCGTGCCGAAATCGAGGCTGTGCTGAGCGCCAACCTGGCTGTGGATAAGATCATCTGGTTGCCAGATGGGCTGTTCAACGATGAAACCGACGGCCATGTGGATAACTTCTGCTGCTACGTGCGCCCTGGTGAAGTCCTGTTGGCCTGGACCGATGACCCGCAAGACCCGAACTACGCGCGCTGCCACGCGGCCATGGACGTACTGCAAAGCAGCACCGACGCCCAAGGTCGCCCGTTCACAGTGCATAAAATGCCGATCCCTGGCCCGCTGTATGCCACCGAGGAAGAGTGCGCTGGCGTGGACCCGGTTGACGGCACCCAAGAGCGCAATCCTACCGTGCGGTTGGCCGGTTCCTACGTCAACTTCCTGATCGTCAACGGTGGCATCATCGCGCCGAGCTTCGACGACCCGCTGGACAGCCAGGCCAAGGCGATCCTGCAGGACCTGTTCCCGCAGCACGAAGTGGTGATGGTGCCGGGCCGCGAACTGTTACTGGGCGGCGGCAATATCCACTGCCTGACCCAGCAGCAGCCGGCCCCGCACAAAAACTGAGTGCAGTTGTAACAGCGCCATGACGGCGATCCGGTGCTGATCAGTTCAAGCGCCTACGACAAGCCCGCAGCCCAGACAGGTCGTGGGCTTTTTTGTGTCCGAGTGCCTATAAACACGGGACATTGGCATAGCTCTTGTATCGGTTTGGTCACAGTGGCCCAAGGCAGTGACTGCGCAGTTCTGTCATAAACCTTGAGTAAGTTAGCCGCTCACGCAGTAGGAGAGAGCGCTGAAATGAATGCCGATATCAACCCGATGTACACGCGCACGTTCCACCCCCTGCGGGTCAACGGCGACGCGATCCATGCACTGGCGCTCTGGTTGAAGGAAAACGGTTCGCGGCAGATCAGGCAACAACCAGACCTGCGCAGCGTGATGAGTGAACGCTACCCGGTGGGGTTGTTTAGCGAGGATGAAGTGCGCGCATTATGCGAATTGATGGCGCCCCTTTAGGAGCTGGCCGGTGATAGCGTCGGTGAAATCAGCGCATGACTTCAGGTCGCTATCGCCGGCAAGCCGGCTCCTTTAGGTGGAGGTGGTGATTTAGAAACTGTAAGTGCCGGTGACGACGAGGCTGCGCGGTTCCCCTGGCTGAATCTGCGCCACACTGGTCGCCGATGCGTAGTAGGTTTTATCTGCGATATTGTTCAGCGCCGCCGTGACATCCCATTCCTTCTGACGGAACCCGGCCAACGCGTCCCAACGGCCATAGCCCGGCAGCACCACGGTGTTGAGGCTGTCGGCATAACGGTCGCCCACCAGCGTCAAGCCGGTTTCGGCGTACCAGCCCATCTCCGGTTTCCAAGTGATGAACAGGCTGGCATTGCGCTTGGCTACATCGCTGACGCGTTTGCCTTCAAAGCCGTTGTTGTCCTTCTCGACCTTGGCGTCCTGCACGCCCACGCCACCGCGTACGTACCAGTTACCAACGATCTTCCCGGTGGCGGTCAGCTCCACACCGCGTGAGCGCTGCAGACCGCTGAGCAGGGTGATGGTGCGGTCCAGCGGGTCGCTGGTGCGACGGTTATAGAGTTCCAGTTCGTACACGGCCAGCGTGGTGCTCAAGCGGTCGTCGAGCCAGTCGCTCTTGACCCCGATTTCCTTCTGCTTGGTCAGCTCGGGGCTCAGGTCGTTGACGCTGCCGGCGGCGTTCGGCGTGATGCCGATCAGGCCACCGCCTGCCGGGGAGAACGTCTTGCTCCATGAAGCGTAGAACGAGTGGTGCTCCAGTGGCGTCCACACCAGGCCAAAGCGCGGGCTGGTGCTGTGGCTTTTGACGTCCTGCTGGGTGTTGAGCAGCTTGTTCTTGGTGTCGACTTCGAAGCGGTCGTAACGCAGGCCGGCGAGCACTTGCCACTGGTCATTCAGGCGCAGTTGGTCTTGCACATATACGGCGCGGCTGTCGACTTCGGTGTGGTTGTTGCTCGACACACTCATCCGCCCGGTGTGGCTGAGATTGCGATTGGGTTGGTTGAGGTCGAGGGGCGGTACGACGCGGCCGCCTTGTGCGACTGCAGTGGCGGTATACAGCTTCGGATCGCGACGCTGGCTGCCCAGCTCGAGGCCGGTGAGCAGACGGTGCTCCAGGCCGAAGGTGCTGAAGCCGCCTTCGAGCTCGACGTTATTGAAGATATTGAGGGTGGTCAGGTCCTGCTGCCAGCGCTGGCGCGTGACACGATTGGTCGCCGGGGTGTAGCCGGTGGCGTAGGTGTTGTCGAAGTCGCTGTCGAGCTTGAACACACCCAAGGTCTGGCGCAGTTGCCAATTATCGTTGAGCTCATAGGCCAACTTGGAGCGCAGCGACTGGGTTTTGTCGTCGATGTAATCGCGGCTGTCACCGTAGGTAGTGCTGCGGCTCACATCCGCGGGGCGGCCATTGACGCCGGGTATGCCACGGTCTGGCGTGCGGTTGTAGCGGCTGTATTCGTATTGCACCAGCCAGTTCAGGTCCGGCGTGAGTTGCCAGCTCATGGACGGTGCGAACAGCTGGCGGTTGCCGCTGACGCCATCGCGGAAGCTGTTGTTGTCCTGGTTCCCCATGTTCAGGCGCAGGCTGATGTTATCGGTGGGGTCGGTGCTGAGATCGGCGTACACACTACGTAAATCGTTGCTGCCACCTTGGGCCTCGATGCTCGATTTGTGTCCGGCCGTAGGCAGTTTGCTCACGCGGTTGACGATCCCTCCCTGACCGCCTCGCCCGTAGAGGACTGCTGCCGGCCCCTTGAGCACTTCGATGCGCTCGATGTTGTGCAGGTCGCGAATGTATTGGCTGTCATCGCGAATGCCGTCGAGGTAGAAGTCATTGCTCGCGTCAAAACCCCGGATGCGCAGGCTGTCGAAGCGCGTGTCGGCGCCGCTGCTCACGTTGGGGATACCGCTCAACGCCTGGCCCAGGTCATTGGTGCCATAGGCGCGCAGGGTTTCGGTCTTTACTGAATCGATGGCCTGGGGCACATAACGCACGGGCGTGGCGGTGCGGGTGGCGGTGCTGGTTTCCTTGACGCGTGGGTCGTCCTCGTCAGCTTCGGCACTGACCGAGGTTTCGGGCAAGGTTGTGGTCGCACAGGCAAAACCGGCAGACAGCAGAACAGAAAGCCCAAGGGAAAGGGGCATCAGGCGAGGGGCTGGCATGGAGGAATGTATCCGAATTGTTAGGAAGGAAAGTTGCGCGTTAATGGTAATGCTTTGCATTTGCGCGCGTTATCCATTACCAAACGTGCCGGCCATGAAATATGTTACGAGATGTGTTTTTTGCCGTTTTCGATGCGGTTTTTTGTCGCTCTCAGTATGTCGATAGGGCTTTCCTTAGAATTATTTCGCCTAAATACAGACGATTCGCGAAATTGACACATAGTTCCGGGCGCGACTAGGATTGCGCCCAACGCCTGTGGCTAACCGCCATGACTCATCGAATAAAAAAGGCTCGCGGCCAGTTAAGTCGTCCGCGGGCCTTCTTTTTTCCGAAATCAGTCGACACCAGAAAAGCGACATGGAGCCTGGTGTCACAGCGCGTACTCAACCAGGAATAAGGAATACAAGAAAATGTTGAAGCAACGGATGAGTCTGATCGCTCTGGGGATTTTGAGCGCATCGGCAGCAATGGCTAACGACCAGGACCAGTCCAAGGGTTTTATCGAAGACAGCCACCTGAACATCGCCGCACGTAACGCCTACATCAGCCGTGACTACAAAAACGGCAAGCAAGACAAAGCCGAATGGGGCCAAGGCTTCATCGGCAAGCTGGAGTCCGGTTTCACCCAAGGCACCGTCGGTGTGGGTGTGGACGTGATCGGCCAATACGCTATCCGTCTGGACGGTGGCAAAGGTCGCGCCGGCGCTGGCGGCATCGACTTCTTCAAACAGGGCAATGGCACGACCAACCCTGATGGCTCGAACAACCCAGGCTCGGCACCACACGACTTGGCCAAGGGCGGCGCTGCCGTGAAGTTCCGCGTTTCCAACACCGTGCTCAAGTACGGTGATCAGTTCCCGGCCGTGCCTGTGCTGCAGTACGACAACTCCCGTCTGTTGTCGGAAACCTACACCGGTACTTCGATCGTCTCCAAAGAGATCGCCGGTCTGCAACTGGATGCGGGTCACTTCACCAAAGAAGCGCGCAAGAGCATGGAAGGCACCGACAGCGGTCGCCTGAAAAGCATCGACTACATCGGTGGTAGCTACAAATTCACCGAAAGCCTGTCCGCCGCGCTGTACGCCTCGGACATGCAGGACGTACTGAAGAAGCAATACGTCAACGTCAACTACGTGCTGGCCCTGCCAGAAAAACAGTCGCTGACTTTCGACTTCAACGGCTACAAAACCAAGCTGGACAAGAGCTTCGCCCTGGAAAACCAGAAGGACGAAAACGCTCGTGACAACAAAATCTGGAGCCTGGGCGCCACGTGGGCCGTTGGCCCGCACAGCTTCACCGTCGCTCACCAGCGCAGCACCGGCGACACTGGCTACCTGTACGGCGGCTACCGTAACGCTGGCGGCATCGGCGACGGTGGCAACACCATCTTGCTGGCCAACTCCTACTGGTCCGACTTCAACGGCAAGGACGAGCGTTCGTGGCAAGTGGGCTACGGCATCGATTTCGCCACTTTCGGCGTGCCAGGCCTGACCTACAACGTTGCCTACGTGCGCGGTACCAACATCGACGACGGTACCAACCGCGGCGACGGCACCGAGCGTGAAATCTGGAACCAGTTCAAGTACGTCGTACAGAGCGGCCCGGCCAAAGACCTGAGCCTGCGTGCTCGTGCCTCGTGGCTGCGCGTTTCCAGCAACGCTGACCAGTACAACGTAGGCGGTAACGAAATCCGTCTGTTCGCCGACTACCCGATCAACGTTTTCTAATTGATCGCAGGTCGCGCCTGATTCAAGGCGATAAAAAACCCCGACTGGTTCGGGGTTTTTTTATGGGCAGCGATCAGTCCAGGCGGCAAGAGCTTGCAAGGTAGGCCAATAGCGGCGGGAATATTACTAATAGGAAAAGCAGTTTCACGCCGTTCAGTTGATCTATTACACCGCATCACTAATGAAGTACCCAGGCCTATCTTTATCCACTCCCTGCGCAAGCCTAAATTGGCCCCACTGCCCGGCCATCATCCCGATGCCCGGCTACTGGAGCACCATCATGAAAAAAGTCGTCATCATCACCGGCGCGTCCCAAGGTATCGGTGCCGCCGTGGTCCAGGCCTACCGCGCCCTCGACTATCGCGTGGTCGCCACTTCGCGCTCGATCCAGCCGTCCACCGATCCCGACATCCACACCGTCGCGGGCGATATCGCCGAACCGGCCACTGCCCAACGCGTCGTTCGTGAAGCCCTGGCCACGTTCGGTCGCATCGACAGCTTGATTAACAACGCCGGCATTTTCATCGCCAAACCGTTTACGGCCTACACCCAAGAGGACTACGCCAACGTCCTCGCAGTGAACCTCAACGGCTTTTTCTACATCACCCAACTCGCCATCGCCGAGATGGAAAAACACGGCGCCGGCCATATCGTCAACGTCACCACCAGCCTGGTGGACCATGCCATCGATGGCGTGCCGTCAGTACTCGCCAGCCTCACCAAAGGCGGGCTGAATTCGGCGACCAAATCGTTGGCGATTGAATACGCCAAGCGCGGGATTCGCGTGAATGCCGTGAGCCCGGGGATCATCAAGACGCCGATGCACAGCGCAGAAACCCACGCGGCGCTGGGGCAATTGCACCCGGTCGGGCACATGGGCGAGGTGAGTGATGTTGCCCAGGCGATCGTCTACCTGGAAAACGCTGGGTTTGTGACGGGTGAGATTCTGCATGTCGATGGCGGGCAAAGCGCCGGGCATTGATACAGGCGTCCCGGCCTAAGCCTTCCGGGCGTTATCTTCGCGTGGCGACCGGCCAAAAAAGGCTTTATAGGCGCGACTGAACGCCGCTTCGGATTCATAGCCAATCGCAAAACCAATCTCGCCGATGCGACCGTCCTGCTTGGCGAGCATGGTTTTCGCCAGGGTCAGCCGCCACTCGTTCTGATAGCGCAACGGTGAGCGGC